>JANOKL010000552.1:0-18095 GCA_031419215.1 Luteolibacter sp.
TGTGAACCACGGTGCCACCAGCGAAGTCGATCGCCTTGATGTCCGCACCGGAATTCCAGACGCCGTTCATCATGCCGGTGATGCCCCAGACCATGTGGGCCATTGGGAAGTAGATGACGAACATCCAGATCGCGATAAACGCCATGATGGAGATGAACTTCATGCGCTCGGCGATGGCTCCCACGATCAGGGCAGGAGTGATGATCGCGAACATCATCTGATACATCGAGAAGACGTTCTGGGAAACCCAGTAGGAGTAGTCGGTGTTGGGCTTCGAATCGACTCCCTTCAGGAAGAAGAATTCAGTGCCACCGAGGAATTTCCCAAGCGTCGCGCCGTCTGCACTGAAGCTCTTGCCGAAGACCAGGCTGTAGCCAAAGGCCCACCAGAGGATGGTGACGAGGCCGGCGCAGCCCAAGCATTGGGCGCACACGCTGAGGACGTTCTTGCGGCGAACCAGGCCACCATAAAAGAGGGCGAGGCCGGGAAGAGTCATGAAAAGCACCAGGGCGGCGCTCGTCATCATCCAGCCATTGTGGCCTGGGCCGGGAACTCCGCCAATCTTGGAGCCCCACTCGGTGCCACCGGTCCCGCCGACTCCCATGTTCTGGAAGTATTGTTCAAGGTCAGCCAGGCGCTGCTCGGTCGTGGCATCCGGAGGAGTGGCTACCTCGGCGGGAGCTTCAGGAGCTGCGGGGGCGACCGGAACCGGTGCGGGAGCCGCAGCATCTTGGGCGTAGGCGGAGTTGGCCAGCGGGAAAGCCGCGAGCGCAATCGCAGCGGCCAGGACTGCCGACAGTTTTCGGAAGTGTGTTCGAATCATGATGGTCAGGTTGGGTCGGATGGTTCGCCATTGACCGCGGGCTTCCATGGCCACGCAGCGGCGATTGGGCGGAAAGCATCCACCGTGCCAACTTGAGGTCGGGCTCGGACTGAAGACACCAATTAAATCCAACAAGCTCCGTTAGATCTTTTAAAAAAGCTCCGATTCACTCTTGCCAAACCTAGGCCCCCCACTCTAAAGATCCAGCAAGCGAACCGACGCAGCTAAATTCCTGCTGGACAGAACCTTTAATAAAAGCTAAACACTTTTCTCGAAAGGTTGGGTCCAACGGGTTTTCAGCACGAAGGGTGCCCAACCAAACTTCTTTTCCCCAAAGCCGCCATGCGGTCCGGAAGGAAAGACAGCAGCAACCAAACACAGAAACCATGATTCGCAACTACAGCAAAACCATTGGCGCCCTGGCCGCTGCCTCCGCCCTTGTGGCCGGCTCCGCCTCGGCAGAAATCGAAGGTCAACTTCAGCTTGGCTACAACACCGACTACATCTTCCGCGGTTTCAGCCGTGGTCAGGACATGGTCGAAGCAGGTGCTGACATCGCCACCCAGTGGAATGGCATCGACCTCAGCGCCGGTCTGTGGTATGCTTCCGTTCAGGATGGCCACGTCGGCAACCTCGGTCCGATCCAGCTTCCAGATGGCTACGATGAACTCGACATCTACGCTGAAGCCTCCAAGGACTTCGGATTTGCCACCGCTTATGTTGGCTACATCCGCTACCAGTTCCTTGGCACCGACGTCCAGATCCTTGGCAACAACGTTCGCCTGATCGACGACTTCGCTGAAGTTTACTTCGGCCTCAGCCGCGAGCTCTTCTGGGGCATCAACGGAGCCGCCACTTACTACTGGGATGTGGAAGGCGACAACGGTGGTTACAGCGAGCTTCGTCTCGACAAGACCTTCAAGCTCCATGAGTGCGTTGACCTCGTTGCAGGTGCCCGCGCCGGTTACTCCTTCGAAGAAGGCCAGCATCAGCACACCACGCTGAGCGTCACCTTCAACATCAAGGCCACCGACAGCGTCACCATCTCGCCATACGTTGCCTACTCCTTCCAGGGTTCCGCCCTTGAGAACGTTGACAGCAATCCGCTCATCAACAAGTTCGGCCTCCCAGCTCAGCTTTCCCCACAGCGCGACCAGTTCTTTGGTGGCGTGAAGGTTGCCGTGAGCTTCTAAATTTTGCAGATGCAGCTTCTCTGAAGTTGCAGCTTCGAAAAACATTCAGGGGTGATCGTGAAAGCGATCACCCCTTTTTATGTCCTGATTTTCTGAGATCGCTTGGAGCATCACGCACGAGGATGTGCCTGATCATAAGCCTGCCTGAGCCTTTCCTTCGTCACGTGGGTGTAGATCTGGGTGGTGGACAGCGAGCTATGCCCCAGAAGCTCTTGGACCGAGCGAAGGTCCGCGCCGGCATCAAGCAGATGGGTGGCGAAGGTATGACGGAGCTTGTGCGGACTGATCGTGAATGGGATCGAGCTGTGCTTGAGGTACTTTTTCAGCAAAAGATCAATGGCCTGCTGGGTGATTCGCGTGCGGCGCTTGCTGAGAAAAAGCGGCCCGGATGTCACGGCCGCCAGTTGCCGATAGCGCTGTAGGGCAGAAAGGGCGGGCCCTCCGATAGGAACGATTCTCTGCTTAGAGCCCTTTCCGGTCACGCGCAGGGTCTCCGAGACGAAGTCGACATGCGTGACCTCCAGCCCTGTGAGCTCTGAAATACGCAAGCCGCAGGAATAGAAAAGCTCAAGAATCGCCGCATCCCGGACCGGAATCCAGGCTGCCGTTTGCTTTTGCAGTGGCAGCTTGAGAGGCAGGGCGAGGAGCTCTTCAATCTGACTCAAATTCAGCACAACCGGCAGCGAGCGAGCCGGCTTCGGCAGTTCCACCAAGGCCACCGGACTGGACTCCAGACCTCGGCGATGAACGAGGAACTTGTAAAACGAGCGCATGGCCGAAAATCGCAAGCGGATGGTGGAGCGTTTCAGATCCTGCTTCATCAGCGCGAACAGGTAGTCCCTGAAATCGTCCACTCCGCAGTTCCGCCAACCCGGAAAGGCTTCCCCACGGGATTCCCGGAACGCTCGGAGGGCCTCGCCGTAGTTGCGGGTGGTGCGTGGTGAAGCGCTTTTCTCCACTTCCAGAAATCGTAAAAAATCCTCTTCGAACGCTTCCGCCATGGGCGCTGATACAACTGCAATTCCTGCTGAAAACCAAGAAAGAACCCACCTTTCAAGGGGCTGATCGCGACTTCTCCCCCAAAGTCGCCCGGAAGGTTCTGGTGAGGCTTGCGATCTCATCCCGTGCCGCCCGATCATCATCGGTCAGCTCGATCTCCGCCTCTTCCGCAGCTTCCAAAAAGGAAAGCCCTCCCCGACAGGCTGACATGCGGTCTCCTTCACGATTCCGCTCCCAAACCATTTCCATCCAACGTTTCGCCGCCTTGGCGGCGGAACCGCCTTTCCCCTCCATCCAAGTCTTTTCGTAAACTGCGATCGCCTCATCCGTCTTGCCTTCGCGTTCCCCCTCCACAGCCAGCTCCAGACGGAGCCGGGTCAGACGGAGGAGATTTTCCCCATTCACTGGCGACTCCGGGAAATCCCGGGCCACTTGTTCCCTGAGCCCACAGGCCGTTTGTCGATTGCCATTCGCCTCCTCCGCGGAAGCCATGCCAGCGAGCTTCAACAGCCGGATCGGATGAGGACTGCGGGAATCCTCCTCAAGCCGCAACAAGGCTGCTTCCAGCAACGATTTGTCAGCTCCAGGCGATGTGAGACGCACCTTCAGCTCGACCGACGCCGCCGCTGGATCCACCACGTGTTGGTAAAGCGCGAGGGCCGCCCGGGGCATGCCCGAGGTATCCGCGTCGGAGGCGAGTTTCAGATACACCGCTGCGTAGGCCAGGGCGCGGTGGGGCTCCAGGCTCAGGGAGGCTTGGTTGTTCGAAAGAAAATCGAGAAGGGCGGCTTCGTTTTTTCCCGTGATCGCCGCAGCAACAAGGGCCTGGATTCCGGCGACAATCTGGTCAGCGGAGGTCGGGAAGGTCTCGCGGTTGCGAATCGCGATTTCAAGCTGCTCGTTTCCCTCTGGGATTTGGCCAAGACGGTAGTGACAAATGCCGAGCGTGACGTGGAAAACACCTTGCTGGAATTTGTCGCGCGTTCGATCCCGCTCCACGAGGAACTTCTGGAATCGTGAAATGGCAAGATCCCACCGCTTCGCGCCGACAGCAGATTCGCCCCATTTCAGAAGCGCCTTCGTCTGGTAGAGATTGCCCCCGGATGGACCGCGATTCGGATAATCCCGGTAACAGGTCTCGAACGAATGGACCGCCGCCTCCCAGCGTTGAAGCTTCATTTCACAGATGCCCCGACGATACCAAACCGCGCCGTATTGGGGGCCGAAGGCTCGCAACGCCTCATCTGGCTTCATCGTCGTCGACTGGGTGAGCAGCTTCAGCGCGTCCTCCCATTTTTCATCCTTCATCGCCGCCAATGACTCTGGGAGCAGCGTGCTGAGCTCGTCCATCTCCTGAGCTGCTGCCGCTGTTAGCAAACAGCCCGTGGAGAGGCCGATGCGGATCATGTGAAGCAAACGGATGACGAGCATGGCGTGAAGATGGCAGCTTGATTCCGCTTGGAATCAAGTTTTTGAATAGCCTCCACCAAGGCTCCCGACAACCTCGAAATCGAGTGATCCTCGCGCGGGAAAATCCTCGTTGGCCTTCGAGAGACAAGACGCGGCAAGGAGGAACTCAACAGTCGGTTGGAATTTCAGGAAAATGTTCCACTTGCTAAGAAATCGCCTGAAATCGTGATATTCAAATCGGACTTTTTTGGTAGAACCGGATGCTCGACTCTCCTATTACCGCCTTCCCACATCACCCCCTCTGCCCCTTCCAGCTTGCTCATGAACTCACCCAACGCCCCTGCCGCCGCGCCATCATCCGGTAACTTTTCCAAGGACTTGGTCGCCGGACTCGTGGTTTTCCTCGTTGCCCTTCCTCTATGTCTCGGAGTCGCCCTCGCGTCCAATGCGCCACCGATCTCGGGCCTGATCGCCGGGATCCTCGGTGGCATTGTGGTCGGCATTCTCAGCGGCTCTCATACCAGTGTCAGCGGGCCTGCCGCAGGCCTGACCGCCGTAGTGGCCGTTCAAATCGCCAACCTGGGCAGTTTCGAGGCCTTTCTCGTCGCGGTGATCCTCGCCGGTGCGCTTCAGGTGATCCTGGGCATCGCCCGCGCCGGATTCATCGCCTCATTCATTCCAGTCAGCGTCATCAAGGGACTCCTCGCGGCGATCGGCGTGATCCTCATCCTCAAGCAGATTCCCCACCTTGTCGGGTTCGATGCCGATCCGATGGGAGACAAGGCGTTCCGACAGCCAGATGGTGAGAACACGTTCACCGAGCTTCTGCGATCACTTTCATTCGTCCATCCTGGGGCAATACTGATCGGCTTGCTGTCAATCGCCACCATCGTGGCTTGGGACAAGATCAAGTTTCTCAAAAAACTGCCCGTGCCAGCCCCGCTGGTGGTTGTGCTTCTGGGAGTCGCAGTGAGCCAGCTTTTCAAGTCAATCGGCGGCATGTGGGTGGTCGAACCGAGTCACCTGGTGGCCGTCCCGGTGACCGGTGGCCCGGTGGAGTTCATGCAAACGGCCCTGATTTTCCCGAAGTGGGATGCCCTCGGGAACTCGGCCGTCTACTTCGCCGCCTTTACCATCGCCATCGTCGCGTCGATTGAAACCCTCCTGAACATCGAGGCGGTCGACAAGATCGACCCGAAACAGCGCCTGACGCCACCAAACCGCGAGTTGGTCGCCCAAGGCGTGGGCAACATGCTCGCCGGCCTCATTGGTGGACTCCCCATGACCAGCGTGATCGTTCGCAGCAGCGTCAACATCGGAGCCAAGGCCGAGACCAAGATCAGCGCCATCTTCCACGGAGTTCTTCTCCTCGGCTGTGTGGTGTTCATGCCGGGAATCCTCAACCTCATCCCCCTTTCCGCGCTCGCGGCCATCCTGCTGATGACCGGCCTCAAGCTGGCCAGCCCGAAGCTGATCAAGCAGATGTGGGGCGAGGGGAAAAAGCAGTTCCTGCCCTTCATCATCACGGTCCTTGCCATCGTCTTCACCGACCTTCTGATCGGCGTCTTGATCGGACTCGCCGTGGCGGTCGGCTTCGTCCTTCACAACAACGCCCGCCGTCCACTCCGCCGGATCATGGAGAAGCATGCCACGGGTGACGTGATGCACATCATCCTCGCCAATCAGGTGAGCTTCCTCAGCCGCGCGTCACTCGAAGATGCGCTGCGCGACACACCACGGGGTGGTCACGTTCTCTTGGATGCCGAGAACACCGACTACATCGATCCGGACGTGCTCGACCTCATCACTGACTTCCGCGACACCACTTCAAAGGCTCTCGACATCACCCTCAGCTTGAAGGGATTCCGTGACAAATACGTCCAGATCGAGGACAACATCCAATTCGTCGACTTCAGCAGTCGGGAACTTCAGCTAGAGCTCACACCCGAACGCGTGCTGAAGATTTTCCGGGATGGAAATGAGCGCTTCGTCTCCGGACAACGCCTCACCCGCGATCTGGGCCGCCAGGTGGTGGCCACCTCCTCCGGCCAGTTCCCGATGGCCGTGGTGCTGAGCTGCATCGACTCCCGCGCCCCCGCCGAAATCGTGTTCGACCTCGGACTTGGTGACATCTTCAGCGCCCGGGTTGCAGGAAACATCGCCCGCAACAAGGTTCTCGGCAGCATGGAGTATGCCTGCGCTGTCGCCGGGGCCAAAATGATCCTGGTCATGGGCCACACCTCCTGTGGTGCCGTGAACGCCGCCGTGGATCTCCTGGCCGCTAACAAGCGTGCCTCTGAGGCCACTGGATGCGTCAATCTGGATGGCCTGATCGAAGAGATTCAGTTGTCGATCGACCCTAGCACTCTCAAGGCAGCGGACGCTTGGAAAGATGGAGAAAAGGCCGCCTACGCCAATGAAGTCGCACGCGTCAATGTGCTCCGAACCATGAAAGTGATTCGCGAACGCAGCAGCACCCTCGATAAACTCGTGATCGAAGGGAAAATTGCGATCGTCGGTTGCCTTTACGACATCAGCACCGGCAAGGTGGACTTCTTCCAGTCCTCCGTCAGCAGTGTGGCTCCATTGTCATCCGAATTGGCCAAGTTTGTCTGAAGCTCCGGGATTTCGACTTTCCATTCCTGGGTTTCGGGAGGGTCGCTGGCCAGTGGGGCAGGTGCTTGCTTGTTCGTGATCAACTGGAGGCATCGCCAAGCTCAAGCCGACCAGGCTTGGCACGCTATTTGCTTTTGTTGACACGGACGGCGCGACCGTATCGATTTCGCCGCCCAGCTCAATCCGCAATCCAACAACCGAGAAACACCCACTGAAACTAGTCATGAAAAGATCTGCATTCCTCGTGGCCCTAGCCACCATGGCCTCCCTCAACTCCCAGGCACTCGCCGCGGACCCTTCCTTCACCGGCACTCTCTCTGCTGGCTATGATAGCGAATATTTCTTCCGTGGACTGTGGTTCTCCAGCAACAACGCTTGGACCAGCGTCAACGTGAGCATTCCGGTCGCCGACAAGCTGACACTCGGTCTGGGTGCCCTCTACACCTACTCCATGCAAACGGATGATGCCGCGATTTCCCGCCTCAGGTATTCTGAGCTCGATCTCATCGGCTCACTCACCTATGACGCAGGTTTCGCAAGGTTCGCGCTTGTTGCCACCAGCTACACCTTCTTCGACACCTTCTCGGGTGACGTGAACGGCATTTCCTTCGGCAACCCGCTCGCTCCGGATTCCCGCGTGCGCGACGCCTTCGAACTCGGCCTCACGGCGACCATCCCGCTCGGCAACGCCAACATCTACGTCGGCAGCTACTACGACCTCCGCATCAATGCTCCATACTTCGAGCTTGGTGCCGACTACACCTACAAGATCAACGATTGCTTCTCGCTCGTTCCTTCCGCCAACATCGGCTACGGTGACAACTACTACAGCTTCCCCCAGATCGGCAACGACGAGAGCGGATTTACAGCCGCTCGCTTTGGGCTTGCTGCCCCATACAAGGTGACCGATAGCCTCACGATCACCCCCTACGTGGCAGTCAACTGCTCGCTCGACATCCGCGAAAACCTCAACATCGTGCGCGACCGCAACTACCTGTTCGGTGGCGTTTCGGTGAGCTACGCGTTCTGATCGGACGCGATTTTCTCCGAATCTGGTTACTGTGTTAAGCGTCGTCCGGGTAGCGAGTCTCGCTCGCTACCGGGCGGCGTTTTTGTTTGCAAATTTCGGCACGGAAGCTGCGTCCCTTACCTCAAGGAGCCTTGCCCGCGACCTCACAACAGAGCGGGCACTTCGTTCCATCACAGCCTCGTGCGGAGCAATATTCCCGTCCGTAGAAGATGATCTGGAGGTGCAGCTTGTTCCAGCGATCCCGAGGAAAGAGCTTTTTCAAATCCCGCTCGGTCTCCACAACGTTCCTCCCTTTTGTCAGCTTCCAGCGCTTGGCCAGACGATGGATGTGGGTATCCACCGGAAACGCAGGCACACCGAACGCCTGTGCCATGACCACGGAGGCGGTCTTATGTCCCACGCCCGGCAAGGCCTCCAACGCATCAAAATCCGCTGGCACCTCACCGCCGTGCTCCACCGTCAGGATCCTGGACAGCCTTGAAATGGCAGAGGCCTTCTTTGGGGAAAGTCCGCACGGGCGGATGAACGCGCGGATCTCCTCTTCCGGCACTTCCATCATCGCCGCCGGATGGTCCGCGCGGGCAAAAAGGGCAGGCGTGACCAGATTGACGCGGACGTCCGTGCATTGCGCGGAAAGCAGCACCGCGATGAGCAGTGTGAACGGATCACGATGATCCAGAGGCACCGGCGTTTCTGGATAAAGGCCCTCAAGACGCTCCATCACATGCGCCGCCCGTTGGGATTTCGTCATGGCCGAATAGAGGCACTAGACTGCTCCCTGTCGATAGCCGGAACCCGGCTCGTCTTCCCACTACAGTGCCGTGAGCGACTGTGGCTTGCCCACCTATAGAGAACCAAGGACCACCAAGTGCCACCTCGTTACCGGACTTGTTGTACTGGCAGCCTTCGCTAGAAATGCTTTGACCATGCCACTGGAAGAAATCATCGGAGAACTGATCCTTCGTTCAATTCTCGAGTTGGTCGTCTATGGGGTCTTCTACTGGACGGGCTTCCTCTTTTTGAAGGGTTCTTCCTTCGGCGCCATCCGGCTGGCTCCTTTGTCGACGACCGAAGAGGGCCGCAAAACGAAGTGGTATCAGATCGACTGGAGTTTGTGGGTGCAACGCCCCAAGCAAGGGAGGGCGCTCAAGGCTGAATGCACTTGCGTAGTCGGACTCCTGATCTGGCTCGCGGTCGGCTACGGAATCTACTCGGGAACCAGCAGATGAATCAAACAAACGAATACATCAAGCCCCGCTACTGCGGTAACCCTTGTGATTCCCCGCGGTCTATCCGAACCCCAGTTCCAAGCAGATCACCGGAGACCACTTCTCCAAAAATCCAGCCATTGCCCGAGTTTTTGGAAAGATGGATCCGGTGGTGGTCGGGTTTGCGGATGAGTAGGAATCCCCCGAGAAATTATTTGAACCAGCCTGTGGATGGCTTCTTCTTCGAAACAGTCGGCCAGTTGGCATCGGCGGTCTTCAGATTGCCATTGGGGTCTTTGTTGAACTTGTCGCGGATGCTCTTGTCGTACTGCAACAACAGGCGCCCACCCACGACTTGGAACGCATCGACCTCGATCTTCACCAAGTCGCCTTTGGAGACCCCGTAAGCGCAGTAGCCACCGAACTGTGGTTCATATTTGGCGGGCTCCTTGTCGAAGGCTGCTTTGTTGGCGGCGTTGGAGAAGTAGTAGGTTGCTCCGTTGACCGTGCTGTAAATTTCGGCCTGCCCCTTCACTGGTTTATTCTCGGTAAAGAACGCGACTGGATCGTAGCCCTGAAGGGCACGCCCGGTGCTGTCCAGATTCTTCGCTTGCGCGTGAAGGTGGCCTGAGAGCCCTAGGCCGAGAACCAGAAGAAATGCAAACTGAACGATGCGTCGAATGATGGATTGTGTTTTCATACGTGAGATGAGTCGCACCCGATCCGGATTCCTTACACCCGATCCACGATTCAGCGAACTGATTGAATCGAATCCACCCGCAGCACCGGCGTGACTCCGTGCAGTTCAAGCATTCCAGTCACCTCAATGAATGTGCCTGCGAGCTGGATGTCGTATTTCAAAGCCTCTCCCTGGGGCCCGGCGAGCATCAGCACGACACCGTCGCCGGAACCGTCACGCACCAGCAGCCCCGGCGGCACACCGCCGCTGAGGCAGCGGATGGCGCAGGCGCGATGGACCTTGCCAGTGGCGGGCCGCATCACGCCGGACCAGCATTTGGTATCGACGAGTTCGCCTGTGAATTTCCCCTTGCCCAGTGACGCCACATCCTTGTCGGGTGCCGGTGCCGCGCCTTGATCGACGATGGTGAAGGTTTCCGGGCGGTTCATCTCGATCATCCGGAACGGCTCTCGAACGATCAGGCTGCCATCGAACTTCACCCGATGTCCATGCGCGCCAGCGATCAAGGTCTTCACTCCGAATTTCCCTGCCCCCACGAGAATATGGTCCACCGTTTTGCCGTCGCTTGCATCGAGGCGGAGTCTAGGGATCGGGGTTTCATAAATCACACCCTCAAAGGATTTCACCACTCCGAACTCGTAGCTTCCGCGATCCACCGGATTTTGAAACCACACGATCACGGCAATGATCAGCGGGATCATGACAGCGGAGGGAATCACAGCGGCACGAAGCCGACGCGAGAAGTCCGGAGCCATCCGCGCCTGCCAGCCGATGTAGAATTCCTTCTTCTCGGCAGGCCGGGATTCCGGCACGGAAACACCCTCGGATTTCGTGCCCGGCGGCAGCGCTTCGGTTGATAGATAGACGGTGGTGCCAACCATCCGCAGCGGATAGGTTTCAAGAACCTCGTCGAAGGGCGGCGGGCTGCAGCCGTCCTCCGCCTTGTATTGGAATCCGTGCCATGGGCAGGTGATGCAGCCATTGACGATGCGGCCTTCGCCGATCGGTCCGCCCTGGTGGCGACAGACGTTTGAGAGCGCGAAGAGCCTGCCATCGCGAACAAACAACGCGAAGCGCTTGCCACCTGCGACGACAACTTTGCCTTCGTTCTCCGACAAGTCCCGGACATCGGCCACCTTCTCGAAGCCATCCTCCGCGAGTTCGCTGACCCGTCGATCCAGCGCCCGCTCTTTTGCTGCGGCAGCCAGATGGAGGGCCATCAGCGCGACAAACCCGGTACCTAACAGGATTGGGAAAACCGGACTCCGCTCCGCCTGCATCACGCCCAGAAGCACGTGCGCGACGATCAGTCCGTAGGCGGCATACACGAGTTGGTGAAGCCGCTTCCAAGTGCGAGGTCCCAGATGGCGCAGCCAGAAATCGTGGCTGGTGGCAGCCATCAGGAAGAGAACCAGCAGCGCGAGGAAGCCGAGGATTTCAAAGGGAAATCGGGAAATCGAGCGGAGGTCGGAAAGCGGGGCGAGATAGTCGTTTCCGTAGGCGGTGAAAACACTCACCAGCGGGTTCCTGTCGCCCAGCGCGTGATACTGGAAGATCGTAAGCACGCCGTGAATCACCGCCATGACGGCCAGCGTCACGCCGAGATGCCGGCGGTTGTAAAGCAAAGGCAGGAAGCGGGGCGCCAACCTCGAAAGCGGTCCAATGGCGAGGGTGACATGCAGCAGCAGGAACGCGGTGACCGATGTAAAACGGATGAGAAACATCTCCGCCGTGGTGCCCGGATGGCGCAGGGCGGTGACCGCGCCGAATACGCTGACCGCCAACAGGACGACTCCCAGCAGGGTGAAATCATAGTTCCGTTTCTGCCGATTCCAGCCGACCGCTTGATAGAGATGCGACATGGCTCAGGGGCGTGTGGTTTCAGTTTCGGGCAGGGACTTGAAAGCTGGTGCCCGCCAGGTCAGCGCGGCGGCGAAGACGAGCACACCGACCAGCGCCAGAATCAGAATGGACCGGCGATGATTTCGCCGCAGGTCCTCCGCGCGGTCTAAAACGTCATCGCGATTCGGACAAAGCGCTTTCAACAGGACCAACGGCCACAGCGCGATGATGCCTGGAGCGACCAGCACCCGGAAGCCGAGGCTGCCACTGGCCGTGGCGAGATCCAGCCGCTTGATTTGCCGGGCGAAAAACCAAATCGCGATGGCGACTCCAGCCACCCCATAGGCTGCGGTGATTTTCAGCAGGATGCCGAATGCGGATTCAATCATGGTGATGATGCGAGAGGGTTTCCTTAAGCCTGGCCTTCGATTCCTCGGAAAGCCGGGGATCACATTCACAGGAAGATTCCCCCTCGAGTCGTCGGCTCAGACGGCCAAGCAGGCCGAGCTGATCGCGATATCTCAAGCACCACACGCAAATGCCATAGTGCCAGCTCATCCTCAGCCGGGTGAGCCTGGACAGCGGTTGCTCCCGTTCGACAGAGATCAATCGCGTCATCTCGCGACAACGGGGGGTGATCGCGCAAATCAGGGCGACAAACACACGGCCTAGCCAAATTTTCACACGGGCGATCAAAGCGGGAATAAAGTGACGGATAATTGCTCTCAGCACAGGGTAAGTCGGATCTCGCCGCACTTCCTTACAGAGACATCCAAAATTTTTCCCGAGCTCCCCTCACAAGGCTCTCACGCCCTTCCGAACCAGTTGACCTCCAGACATTCGCGCAGCGCCATCCGGGCGCGGTGCAGCATCACCCAGAGATTACTTTGGGAAATGCCGAGAGTTTCAAGGATCTCCGGCGTCCCGGCATCATCCATTTCCCGCATCATGAAGGCGTTGGCCACGCGTGGTGGCAGCTTCTTCATGCAATCACGCATGGTCTGCCAGAATTCCCCGCTGAACGTCACCGCCTCGTCTTCCTGCCAATCCTTCGGACCGATGTCGTGGTTCCAAAAGCCGTCCTCGAACTTATGGGACATTTCATCGCTCAGGAACTCCATGTCGGTGAAGGGAGTTTCCCGCCCGTGCTTGCGGAAATGGTCGGCGATCTTGTGCTTTAAAATGCCCACCAACCAACTCCGTTCAGACGAGCGGCCAGTGAAATTATCCACCGCCTTTACCGCTGCAAGCAGGGTGTCCTGAACCAGATCCTCCGCGACTTCCGGCTTCCGGACACGCAACAAAGCAAAGCGGTAAAGGCAATCGCCGTGTTCATCGACCCAGCACTTCGGGTCAACCTGCGGGGCCTCATTGCTGGAGGGGTTCTGCACTTAACCGTTTGCTAGTTGGGCGTCAGAGGGACCGCAACGCCAAAAGTCCCACTTCAAAGAATTCCGTGTAAGGAAACATCGCCCTGTCCGACCAATCCCACGCATGCCGGAACGCCATGCACAAGACCAAGGAAACTTCCATGAAAGCCATCTATCAAATCTGTCGCGCTCTGGCAGCGATCATCCTGCTCCAGACACTTTACTTCAAATTCAGTGGGGCTCCCGAGTCCGTTTACATTTTCACCAAGGTCGGCGCGGAGCCGGTCGGCAGAATCGGCAGCGGCATCGTCGAACTGATCGCGGCCGTTCTTCTGTTCGTGCCTCGATTCAACTGGTTGGGAGCTGGTTTGGCCGCAGGCGTCATGCTGGGCGCGATCGGCAGCCACCTCACGGTGCTCGGCATTGAGGTGATGGGCGACGGTGGACTGCTGTTCTCGCTGGCCTGCGTCGTCCTCGCCTGTGCGATGTTCATCCTCTGGGCACGGAGATCCGAGTTGCCGATGATTGGCCGCATGTTCGAACCCCGCCGCGCATGAAGAACTTGCTAGCGATTAACATGGAGCTTCTCGATCAAGCGATCCTGATGATCCGGAATCAACCGGACGGACACTACAGCCGGACATGCAAGGAGGTTTTCTCGAGCACCATTGGCCAGCATGTCCGGCACTGCGTGGAGCACTATGAGGAGTTCCTGACGGCCAGATCGGAAGGGAGGATCCTGGATTACGAAAGGCGTCCGCGAGACCTGCGCTTGGAAACCGACACCGGCGAGGCCTTGCAACGGCTGGCGGCTGTCCGCAACTCACTTGGTGAACTGAGTGATGCCGGACACGGACTGGAAGTGATGGACACCGGCGCGGCAACCCCTGCCCTATCATCGGCCGCCCGCGAGGTGCAGTATCTGCTTTCTCACACCGTCCACCATTTCGCCCTGATCGCCGTGATCGCCGGCCTCGGCGGCACGAGTGTTCCTGACGACTTCGGGGTCGCGCCATCGACACTCAAACACCGCAACAGCGCCTGATGTGCTCCGCTGCCTGGAAATTCACTGACGGTGGCTACGAACTCGGTTTCAACCGTGACGAAAAGTGGAGCCGCGCCCCCTCACTTGATCCGCAGTGGGAAACGGAGCATCCGGTGCCGGGGGCCTGTGCGCGTGACGGGGCCGCTGGAGGCACCTGGCTGTTCACCAACTCCTGCGGCATCACCCTCGCGGTGATGAACGCCTACCCACAAGGTCGCCTCCCAGACGCTGGCGAACTCTCCCGCGGTTTCATCCCTTTCCTCGCTGCCGCCAACGAGTCACCCGAGCGGATCGAAGCGGCTTTGTTGGAAACTTCCTGGCAGAAGTTTGCTCCGTGCCGCGTGCTGATGATCGCCGCTTCTGGAGCACGGCATTATGGATGGAACGGGATCAGTTTTTCCAGCCTCCAGTCCCCGGAAGAAAATTTCCACACCACCTCTTCATTCAAGTGTGAGGAGGTCTGCGCGATTCGCAGCGCGAGATTCAGGGGGATCTCGGATTGGCCGATCGCCGGAATTCTCGATGACGAGGTGGCCGATGACCCCGCTGCGGCGATCCATGCCTCAAGGGGTGACGGCGGCACGGTGAGCCGCACCTCGGTGATCGTTGACGGCGGGAGCATCCGTTTCGCGGTGAGGCGCAGAGGGGAATTTTTTCAGCAGATCTCCGAAACCCGCAGGTCATGATTTCCAAAAAACGTCTGCTGGTTTTCATCTACCTGATCGCCCTCCTGGTTTCCTGGGTGGTCATGTCGAAGCGCCGGGTTCCTCTGCCCCAGGGTGCTGGCTGGCAGGAGATCTCCATTCCAACGGAAGACGGCAGGTCAGCGATGCTGCGGTATCGACGGTTCACCGGAACCAATCCCGAACTCGCCCCTCTGGTGCTGGTGCATGGCAGCCCGATGGCATCCTCGTGCTTTGATCCGCTGCTGGCTGCGCTGCCACGCGACCGCACGATTCTCGTGCCGGACCTGCCCGGCTTCGGTGCCTCATCGTCGGGCTTTTCGGACTTCTCATTTCCGGCCCACGCCGAGGCCCTCGTGCACCTGTTGGATGCGGAGAACCACAAGTCGGCGCACTGGGTCGCCTACAGCCAGGGCGGCGGCCCCGTGTTGGATCTTTCCGCACGGAAGCCATCGGCCTGCGAGTCGGTCGTGTTGCTATCGAGCATCGGGGTGCAGGAACATGAGCTGACCGGAGACTATTTCCTCAATCACATTCTCCACGGCGCCCAGTGGATCGCCCTCGAATGCCTGCGCTGGGGGCTGCCGCATTTCGGAACTCTGGACGACGCGCTGCTCAACGTCCGCTACGCGCGGAATTTCTACAACGGCGACATGCGGCCGCTGCGAGGCCACCTGAACGCACTGACCTCCCCGGTGCTGATCATTCAAGGAGAAACGGACCGCTTGGTGCCACCCTCGGCCGCGAGAGAGCATTTCCGCATCGTTCCCCAGAGTCGTGCCGAGTGGCTTCGAGGTGGGCACATGGTGCTCATGTCGGAGGGGAAAATCGTGGCCGGAATGATCGAGGGTTTTCTCAATGACGTGGAATCGGGTGCCGCGCCAGACCGCAGTCATGCCGAGCCCGTAAGGATCGAAAGCGCGGCGAAGCCATTCGACAAAAAGGCAATGGAGCTGTCCGGAATGCCCTACCACCTGACCTTGGCGGGAATCGCACTCGCCACGCTCGTCAGCGAGGACCTCGCCTGTCTCGCAGCTGGGCTCCTGGTCGCCCGTGGCCTGCTTCCGCTTGGTGGGGGAATCGGCGCGGCGTTTTCGGAATCTTCCTCGGTGACATGTTGCTCTATCTGGCTGGCCGATTCGGCGGTCGCTGGTGCGTCGAACGCGCGCCGCTCCGGTGGATCATCAGCGAACGAAATCTCGATGCCGGACGCGATTTTCTTCAGAAGAAAGGAGCCATGGCGGTGTTCATCAGCCGCTTCACCCCGGGCATGCGGCTGCCGCTTTATGTTGCTTCGGGCATCGTGAAAGTCCCGGCGTCGAAGATGGCGCTTTGGTTCATGCTCGCCGGCCTGGCGTGGTCGATTCCAGTGGTGAGCCTCACCGCATTTTTCGGTGATCGTGCCGTCCAGTGGCTTCTAACAAACGGCACGGCGGTATTCCCGGCGGCGCTGGCGCTAATCGTCCTGATGTGGGCGCTGCTGAGGCTTCTCACCCAACTTGCGACGCATCGGGGGCGACGCATTCTCTGGGCGAAATGGCAACGCTTCACCCGCTGGGAATTCTGGCCGCCCTGGGTGTTCTATCCGCCGGTCGTGATCATGGTGTTTCTCATGGGCCTGCGACGTCGCAAACTGCTCGCTTTCACCGCAGCGAATCCGTCCATGCCTCACAGCGGCATCGCCGGCGAATCCAAGTCGGACATCCTCGGTCATCTACTGCCATCGGGAACCGTGGCTCCGTTCCTCAGCCTGCCTGCGACCACACCCGACCGGCTGGAAGCTGTTAGAAAATGGAACCCCGGATTCCCGCTTGTCGTGAAGCCGGATGTCGGCGAGCGCGGCAGGGACGTGGTGATCGTCCACGACGAGGCATCGCTGGCGCATGAAATCGAAAAGCGGACCTGTGACACGATCATCCAGAAATACGTGGAAGGCGCGGAGTTTGGCGTGTTCTACCTCCGCCACCCCGATGAGAAGACCGGGCGGATCTTCTCAATCACCACCAAGATCATGACCTCCGTCACCGGGGATGGAACGCGAACGCTGGAAGAGCTGATCCTCGACCATAACCGTGCCGTCCTCTCGCATCGGCATTTCAGACGCCTCCACCAAGAGCGGCTCGGCGAAATTCCAGCCAAGGGTGAAAGCGTGCGGCTCGCGAGCCTTGGTTCGCATTGCCGGGGCGCACTGTTTCTCAATGGCAACCATTTGATCACGCCCCCTCTCGAGGCCGAAATTGATCGCATTGCCCGCACCTTCGATGGCTTCCACTTCGGTCGCTTCGACCTGCGCTGCCCGGACGAGGAAGCGCTGAAGCGCGGCGAGGGCATCCGCCTGATCGAACTCAATGGCGTCACCTCGGAGGCGACCCACATTTATCACCCCCACACGCCGCTCCTCACCGGCTATCGCACGCTCATCCGGCAGTGGCGACACGCTTACGACATCGGCATGGTGAACGCCGCAGCCGGTGCGCGGGTTTCCACCTGGCGGGAACTGGCAGTCCTGATGAGGAATCATTTCAACCCCGAAAAACCCTGAGATGCTTTCGCTCATTTTCTCCAGCGGCTATGAGGTGTGCGTGACCCGTGAGCCTGAAGACATCCGGGCGGCACAGCAGCTCCGCTACGAGGTCTTCAATGTCGAGTTGGGCGAGGGCCTGGCCATCTCGCGTGAAGAAAAATTGGACGCGGATCCTTTCGATGCCCAGTGCGACCATATTGTCATCAAGGAGAAAGCTACCAGCCGGGTGGTGGGAACTTACCGCCTGCAAACCGGGGCCATGGCCCAGGCTGGGCTGGGCTATTACAGCGCGCAGGAGTTCGATTTCCAACCGTATGAGATCTTGAGAAACGAGGTGTTGGAGCTCGGTCGCGCCTGCATCCATGTGGACCACCGAAGGAGGGCCGTGCTGGACCTTTTGTGGCGCGGCATCGCCCGTTACGCATCGCTTCATGGATCCCGATACCTTGTGGGATGCAGCTCGCTCACTTCGCAAGACCCAGCGGAAGGCTGGGGACTTTATCACCGTTTAAAAGACAGCCATCTGGCTCCTCCTGAATTACGAACAGCGCCGATAGGTGATTATCAAATGCCTGATCCCGGACAGGCCATGCCACCCGTGAAAATCCCAAAACTCTTTGCCGCCTACCTGAATATCGGCGCGGTCATCGCC
>JANOKL010000553.1:0-3975 GCA_031419215.1 Luteolibacter sp.
CGGGGACGGTGTATGCACGACCACGCACAACACTTCGGGAGCCAACTATTTTTACGGCAACCGATACTGCAATGGTCGGGTGTGGGTTGAGGTGCTCTCCCAGTGGCAGGGGCTAGTGTATGATTCCGCGAAAAACAAATCTTTTTTCGGCAATTACAGCACGGCCCTCATCAATGCTTCTCTCTCAACCAGCGTTAACAACTTCGTCCCGCCACCGAATGTGGCTTCCGCTTTGTTTGTCGTCTGGTGCAACAATGCGGACTTCGTGAGTTTCACCCAAATCGCGCCATCGCCACCGTATGTGAGCGGCCATATTCCCCAGTGGACGTCGTTGATGAATCAGTCGATTGACCGGCATAAGACGGCCATCAACACCCTCTACACCAAGGGAGCCAGGACCATCATCATGCCCAAGGCCGTGAACATCGCGGCTACCCCCTATTACTCATCTCTGGGGTCGACGAATCAGTTGTTCATCAAATCGCGAACCGCTGAATACAATATCGCCTTCGATGCCGCCATCATCGCACACGTGGCCACCAAACCGGGCCTTACGGTTTATCGTCCGGATACCTCGGCCTTGTTTGAACAGGCGCTGGCAACACCCTCCGCTTTTGGACTCACCAACACCACCGGCTACGCGCTGTCCGTTGGCGCAAACCAAGTCGCCGTAGGGCCGACCAGTCCGGGAAGCACTTACCTCTTCTGGGACGACACCCATCCCACCGCCCGGTTCCAGATCTACCTCGCCGATCTCGCTCAGAAGATGATCTCTCCGGTGACTGTGAATGGCATTTCCCGCAGCGGAACCACCTCGCAGATCACGATCGCCAACATCCCGTTGGGGCGACAGGGGATCGTCGAAGGCAGCTCGAACCTTCAGCCGCCTTGGAATCAGGACGTCACGTTCACACAGCCATTTTCCGCAGGAGGCGACTCCACGGGGTCGGTCAGCGCCGCCTCCACAGCTCCCAGCCGATTCTACCGTGTCAGCTTCCCAGTGGTCTGGACCTGGCCGTGAAGATCTGAGAGCTGCAGCCTCAGCAGCTTTCCTTCCGGCCAACTTTCCCATTGGCATTCCGGGCGTTCCTCTGTTGGTTGGTTCCGCCGATGCGCTGCTTTTATTCTCAGGATTTCGAACTCGAACTGCCCGCTGGACATCCGTTTCCGATGGACAAGTTCCGCGTGTCGAAGGACATGCTCCTGGAAGGCGGGATACTCCGGCCTGAGGAAATCATCGACGTCAATACGGTGGCGAATTCCCACCTGCTGAAACTCGCCCACGAGAGCGACTACATCGCAAAGATCGAGTCTTCAACGCTCGGGCGAAAAGAGCAGATGCTGCTCGGCCTGCCGATGGGGCCGAAGCTTTTTAACCGCAGTGCAATGGAGGTCGAGGCCACCCGCCTTGCCTGCCACGCCGCCGTCACCGAGGGCATCGGCGTTTGTCTTGCCGGCGGCACCCACCACGCCTTCAGCGAACACGGCGAGGGCTACTGCGTGTTCAATGACGTCGCCATCGCGATCCGCGACCTTCAGGACAAGCAGCCGAACATCAAGATCATGGTCGTGGACACCGACGCCCACCAAGGCAACGGCACCAACGCCATCCTCGCGAATGATCCGCGGGTGTTCACCTACTCGATCCACGTCGGCCGCAACTATCCGACGAAGAAAGTCGAGGGCTCGATGGACATCGAGACCGTGCGCTTTGTTGAAGGGGAGATGTATTTGAAACAGCTCTTCGTCTCGCTGGCAGCGGCGCTCGACACCTTTGCGCCGGACCTCGTGATCTGGATCGCCGGGGCGGACAACCACCGAAACGACCGCTTCGGGCAGATGCATCTTTCCGTGAAGGACCTGCAGCGCCGCGACGAGGTCCTGCTCCGAGCGTTCCTGAAAAACCGCATCCCGGTGGCCGTGCTCTATGGCGGTGGCTACAATCGCCAAGCCGAGTTCACTGCGAAGCTGCACCGCAACACGATCGCGACCGCCAAGCGTCTCGCGACCGAATTCCGAGGCTTGTGAGCTGGACGTTTCAATCGGTGGCGATCATTGGCTCCGGCGCGATCGGGCTCTATTATGGAGGGCGGCTTGCGGCTGCGGGTGAGGACGTTCGTTTCCTGCTGAGATCGGATTTTGATTCGGTGAAACGCGATGGCATCCGTTGCGAAAGCATCCACGGCGACTTCGCTCTGCCTCAGGTGAAAGGCTATCGGACTCCAGAAGAAATCGGCCCGGTCGATCTGGTAATCGTTTCCTGGAAGACCACCGCGAACGATCATCTCAAGGAGGTGCTGCCTCCTTTGCTCCACGAAAACACGCAGGTGCTCACGCTCCAGAATGGCCTCGGAAACTGCGAGACGATCGCTGACATTGTCGGGGCGGATCGGGTGCTCGGGGCGCTGTGCTACATCTGCCTCAATCGGCTGGCACCCGGCTTCGTCAGCCACAGTGGCGGCGGAAAGACCTCGATCGGAGAATTCCGTTCGGACGGGCGGGGGAGATCCTTGGAAATCGTCCGCCGTTTTGTCGCAGCAGGTGTCCGTGCTGAACTCGACGAGCCACTCGAAGAAGCCCAATGGAAAAAGCTGGTCTGGAACGTGCCTTTCAACGGCCTCGCCATCGCGGAAGGCGGCGTGACCACGGACTTGCTGTTAGGATCGCCGGAGATTGAAAAGGAGATCCGGGCACTCATGGCGGAGATCATCACGGCCGCCCGGGCTCGGGGGCTTTCGCTGGGCGATGAGCTGATCGATTTCAACGTTAACCGTACGCGACCGATGGGCCCCTACCGACCCTCGAGCATGATTGATTTCATCGAGGGCAGGGAAGTCGAGGTGGGTCCGATCTGGGAAGAGCCGCTGCGACTTGCCAAGGAAGCCGGAGTGGCGATGCCGCATCTCGAAAGCCTGCTCGCGCGGATCAAGTCGCGGATTGCGGCCCGCTGACCCTCACGTCGACGCCTTTTTTCCGGAGCGCGTCGAGAAACGCCGAGTCCGCCGCCGGATCGGTGACGAGGCAGTTCACTTGAGGGATGTCCGCGAAGAAGAACGACGATTTCTGGCCGAGCTTGCTGTGATCGGCGAGGACGATGGTGTTTTCCGCGTGGTCGATCACGCGTTCCTTGAAGACCGCCTGGCGGGAATTGTTCTCGCTGACCCCGCGTTCGAGGTCGATGGCACTGCCGGAAAAGAACATGCGGTGGATGTTGAAGCGCTTCAGCGAAGTCTCCGCGAGCAGGCCGATGTAGGAGCGCGACCGGGGATCGTAGAGGCCGCCGGTGCAGATGAGGTCCAGGTTCGGGCGACCTTCCAGCGCGGTGAAGACATTCAAGGCGTTGGTTAGAATGGTCAGTGGTACGTCTGGCAGGAACTCGGTCAGCGTTAGGGCAGTCGAGCTGGCATCCAGGAAGATGGTCTCGTTCGCCTGGATCATCCCGGCCGCCAGTCGGGCGATCGCCTGCTTTTCCTCACGCCGGATGCCCTGGCGTTCGGTGAATGGCAGCTCTTCGCGAATCCGTGTCGGGCGGCTGGCTCCGCCGTGGGTTCGGATCAGCTCGCCGCGTTTCTCCAAAATTTCAAAGTCCTTGCGCACCGTCTCGTCTGTCACCCCTAGCTCGGAAGCGGTCTCGGTGGTGCGCAGCGAGCCGGATTTCTGAAGCAGTTTCAGAATCCGGCGATGACGGTCGATGGCGAGCATGAATTGGTTTTTTCTGTGTTTGGTTGGGAAAATTTGGTTTTTCAATTGACCTGTCAATCCAATCCGGCGAAATCACACCCATCTCATGTCCAACTACCAATACGTGAACCACCTCTGGGACGACGCCAAGGCCGCCTCGCTGCCGAACGCCGTCGAGCGCCTTGCCTATCGCTCCAACCTCCTCGGCAGCGACCAGCGCATCACCAACACTGGCGGTGGCAACACCTCCTCGAAGGCCTCTGAAAAGGATCCGCTCACCGGCCAGCCGGTCGA
>JANOKL010000554.1:0-3826 GCA_031419215.1 Luteolibacter sp.
GCGCGAGGATGGCAGCATCGTCCCGTGGATCGACGAGAACCTCAATCCTGACAACGGCGACTGGATCGCCCGCACCCGCCTCAAAGCCTGGAAGGACGGCACTTGGAATGCCGGCAAAGGTGGCGTCGAGCGCGGCAAGGACTACAATCACTCGACCTTCTGCGATCTCATCATCACCGGTTTGGTGGGCCTGCGTCCGCAGGCGGACGATAGCGTTGTCGTGAATCCGCTGCTGCCCGCTGGCGCATGGGATCATTTCTGCCTCGATGGCGTGCCCTATCATGGCCGGACCCTCACCATTCTCTACGACAAGACCGGCAATCGTTATGGCAAAGGAAGCGGCCTGCGCATCCTCGCCGACGGCAAGGAGATCGGCTCCCGCGAAAACCTCGGGATCTTGAAGGCCAAATGAACCGCGCAGCCAATTTCCCTGCTTGATTTCCCGGACCCTCCGGCAAAGTCCTCTCCACTGAACGATCTCCGTCACGGGAGAATGAAAAGATGCCTGCCTCGCGAGCGTTTGGGAACCCGTCATCACTCAGGGCGCTGTCCTTGGCACATTTGCAGATCAGAAATTCACCGGAATCTCGGGAACATGAACAAGCGACACACAATCACGGCGTTCTTCGCCATCCTCGCAGCCTTGCTGCTCTCCCCCTTCACCTCATTGGTCGCGCAGGATCAACCCGCAGCCGCGCCATCCATCGAACTCGGTTCGCCGTTTCGTGACAACGCGATCCTTCAGCGCGAGATGCCCTTGCCGGTGTGGGGGTGGAGCAAGCCCGGAGCCTCGATCTCGGTGGAGTTCGCCGGACAAAAGGAAAACGCTAAGGCCGGAGCCGATGGCAAATGGATGCTCAAGCTCAAGCCTCTCATGGCCAGCGCGGAGCCTGCCGAGATGGTGATCAGCGATGGCGAGGGCAAGAAAGTCGCGCTCAAGAACATCCTCGTGGGCGAGGTTTGGCACGCATCAGGCCAATCCAACATGGAGTGGTTTGTCGGCAAGTCGAACTGCCTGCCTCTGGCCATGGAAATGGCCAAGGCCACAGCCGAGGTGCCCATCCGCGAGTTGAGGACGGACACCGTGTCCGCGCTCTATCCACAGGAAAAGGTGAAGTCGGAGGCGGGATGGAAAACCAGCCGCACGGCGGGCGATTTCTCGGCCCTCGCCCTTTCCTTCGCCTATGAACTCCACAAGGAACTGAAAGTGCCGGTTGGCATCCTTCTCACTTCCCACAGCAACACCCGCATCGAGGCATTCACTCAACGCAAGGCGATCGAGGCGCATCCGGGCCTCAAGGTGGACGCCGATCTGATCCACAATGGCGATGTCGGCCTGGAGCAGGGCCGCGCAGCGTTCGCGAGATACTATCAGGATCTCGAGGCATGGCGGAAGGCCTCCGCCGAGGTGGGCTTCCCTGTGGAAAAACCCCTGCCACGTCCGAATCTGCCGGGAATCGCCGGCGAGTGGCGCGGGCCCTCACAATTTTTCAACGGCAAGATCGCACCAGTCGTCCCCTTCCCCGTCCGCGGATCTCTTTGGTGCCAAGGCGAATCCAACAACGGCGACGGAAAGCTGTATGCAGCACGGATGGAGTCGCTGGTCCGTGGTTGGCGCGACGCCTGGGGCATGCCCGACATGCCGTTCTATTTCACCCAGATGCAGGCCTATGGCACACCAGACCCGGATGAACTTGGCATGGCCGAAGTCCGTCAGGCGCAGCACCTGTTTTTCATGAACAACCGCGCGCATGTCGGGATGGTGGTGCAGACCGACCTCAATCCCGCCGCCACCGGAGCCATCCATTACCAGAACAAGCTCCACCCGGGCATGCGACTGGCGCGCTGGGCACTGGCCAAGGACTACGGGCGCGACATCGCCCACACCGGCCCCATTTTTGAGAAAGCCACCATCACCGGAAACAAGGCGGTCGTCTCGTTCGAGAAAGACAGCCTCTTCGGCGGACTCATGGTCGGCAGCAAGGGGCTGGAAAAGGACAGCAAGGAGCCTGACAAGTTTGTCGAACCCGCACGCGCGACACCCGGTGAAAAACTCAATCTCTTCCGCCTCTGCGGCAAGGATCGGAAGTGGCATGCCGCAGAGGCCGTGATCGAGGGCGATACCGTGGTGGTGACCTCCAAGGACGTGCCCGAACCGATCGGGGTGCAGTATTCGTACTGCGCGGCACCGATGAATGCGAACCTCTACAACAAGGCAGGCCTTCCGGCGACTCCCTTCGCCATCCTGGATGGCAAGCTCGTGTTTGAAGAGGACGACGTGGAAAAGGCGGCGGCAAACAAAGCGAAACTGGCCGCATCCACCGACTCGGATCGTCCCGTCTTCGAAGTGGCTCCCATGTTTCGCGATGGGGCCATCATCCAGCGCGATCAGCCGATCCCCGTTTGGGGATTCGCCAACAAGGGCGTGCAGGTGACCGTGACTCTCGGAACCACCACCCAATCCGCCGTGGCAAACGATCGGCAACAGTGGTCCGTCTCCTTCCCCGCTCTCAAGGCGTCCACTCAGCCGATCATCCTGGAAGTGAAGACCAGCCACGGACAAAGCAGGACCGTCCAGGACATCCTCGTCGGCGACGTCTGGTTTCTAACAGGAAACACCCTTCTGACGACCGAGCCCGCGTATGACAAACGTCTTCCAAACGCCACCGTTCCAGAAGCCATGCCGCTGGTGCGGGAGTTCAGGCGGAGAACCTCGGCCAGCACCAATCCCACGCCAAGAAAGCGCAGCTTCGAAGTCGGAGGCGACCGCAAATACCGATCAGTCTGGCTCACGGCGGATTTCAAGAACCCGGACGACAACGTCGGCATGTTCGCCTACGAGTTTGCCAAGGCGCTCAACCGACCCGGCATCCCGCAGGGCTTCGTGAGCATGTCCTGCGGCCAGGGGAAAGACATGGCCTCGCCGCTGTCGTGGACCTCCTTCGCCGGGGTCAAGGACGTGAAGAATCCCGCGTTTCGCGCCCGTCTCGATGCCTTGCTTCTCCAGGATCCGAACTCGGAGGTCTCGAACAAGGCCATCGCCGACTACGTGACGGCCGTAAAGGCCGAGGTGGAAAAGGTCGCCGCCATGGCCAGCAAGGGCTCCAGCCTGTCCGCTGCGCCGCTGCAGTATCCCGCATTCCCGGAACCGGGTCGTGACGGCGAGGTCAAACCCGACACCGTCCCCACCCTTGCCTACAACTTCTGCGTCAGCCCGCTCACCCCGATGGCGGTGGCTGGCGTGGTCTGGGTGCCGGGTCAGGCCAACCTTGGATACGTTCCCACCGACTATTCCGCTGAGTTGGAAATCTTCGCCAAGAGCCTGCCCTCCACCTTCGGCAAGGAGGCGATTCCCTTCCTCTATGCCCAGCCGGGCAAGAGTCTGGCCGAAGGAATTACCACTCCCTCGATTCCCGGCGGCAAAGAAGTCAGCTTCGAGGCCTGGCCAAAAAGCCTGAAGGATCTCGCCACCCAAATGGCCGGACAGGTTAAGTAGAACGATCTTGTCGGATCAAGTTCAGAGACAACACGCCATTTCTCCAATTCAGTTTCACGACCACCACTCCATCATGAAAAACATCTCCAACCTCCTCGGACATCGGCTCCTGCTGCCACTTTCACTCTCCGCTTCCATGCTCTGTGCGGGCAGCGCCGATGCGAAGGACGCGCCGGTCAAAGTTTACATCCTCTCCGGCCAATCGAACATGGTCGGCATCGGCCAGGTGACCGGAGCCGATTCCCGCTGGGGGAAAGAGTTCACGGATGCGGTCCTCTCAATGTATGAGGGCGCGCCGACTGCCGCCAACGATTACGACAAGCTCAAGCC
>JANOKL010000555.1:0-2335 GCA_031419215.1 Luteolibacter sp.
ACAAAGTCGATGCCTGGGTCGCCGACAAGATGGCGAAAAAGGAAAAGATCATGGGCATCGGCCACCGCGTCTACAAGGTCCTCGATCCCCGCGCCCCGCACCTCCGCGAGCTGGCGATCCAGCTCACCGAGGAACTCGGCGAGCCGAAGTGGATCCAGATGTCCGAGCGGATCGCCACGATCATGCGCGAGAAGAAAAACCTGAACGCCAACGTCGATTTCTACTCGGCCACCGTTTATTACTCGCTCGGCATCCCGACCGATCTCTTCACGCCGATCTTCGCGATCGCCCGCGCCGCCGGCTGGACCGCCCAAGTGCTGGAGCAGCTACGCGACAGCCGCCTCTATCGTCCGCTCACCCTCTACACCGGCCCTACTGAGCTGATGGATGTGCCTCCGATCTCGGAGCGTTGAGTTTTCAAATTCCGCCTTGTGAAGAGGGCTCGATCAGGTAAGATCGTCTTACCTTGAAAACGAAGCTTTCCAGCAAAGGTCAGATCGTATTGCCCGGAGCCGTTCGCAAGCGGCTGGGCTGCCAACCCGGCGAAACATTCGATGTCACGATCGAGGATGAGCGGGTGATCCTCACGAGATCGGCCAGGCCGTCGCCGGTGTTTCGAATTGTCACCGATGCGAAAACCGGGATGCCGGTTTTGTCGTCCGGAAGATCGGAGACGACATTGACCAGCGCTCAGGTCGCGGAACTGCTCCATGACTTCCCGTGACCTACCTGCTCGATGTCAACGCTTTGATTGCCCTCGGGTTCCAAGAGCATGAATTCCACGTAAGGGTTGCAGCTTGGGTGTCCGGATTGGATCCGTCCGTAGTCCTCGTCTCGTGCCCAATCACCGAACTTGGATTTGTGAGGGTCTTGCAACAGGCCGCCCACTATCGGGTTCCGATTTCAGAAAGCAGAAAACTGTTAGGCCAGCTTCGCAAAAATCAAAACCGTGCCATCGGCTTCATTCCAGATGACCATGGCGTCGAAATTCTTCCAGCGTGGGTGGTGAATGGTAGGCAAAGCACAGATGGTTATCTTTCGGCTCTAGCTCGCAAACATCAGGCCGTCCTTGCCACCTTGGATGAAGGCATCAAGGGCGCATTTGTCATTCCGGATGCGTGATCCGTAGGTCGGGCTCAAGCTTGGAAACACTTATTTCTTCTTCCTTGCCGCCGTGATTTCGGCGATCAGGCGGTGGAGGATCAGTCGATTGTCGAGGCCGGTGGTGACGAGTGCCTGATCGGCGCGGTGCGTGGCCTCCATCGCGGCAGTGAGTCCGGCGAGGGTGAAGGCCGAGGCGCCGCGCATGGCCAGAAAAATGGGGTAGACGTTCACGCCGCCGGTCTTCTTCTGCGGCAGCCACGCGCGGTCGAATTCCGGGAGTCGATCGAGTGCGCCGGCGAAGGCCTGATAGTTTCCGGTCGGCACTTTCAGCGTCTCCTCGGTGACCTTTGCCATGAAGAGATTCCGCACGGTCGGGATGATCGAGGCCCGGATGATGGCCACCGCGCTTTCGCCCTGTTCGAGCTGCTGGTCGATGAGCCCGATCGCCCGCGCTGCGTCGCCTTTCTGGATGGCATTCCCGATTTCAAATACGATCCCCGCCCGGCTGAGCGGGACCATGGTGAGCACATCCTGCTCGGTGATCTGGCGGCGCTCGCCGAGGAAGAGGTCGAGCTTCTCCAGCTCGTTGCCGATCTGCTGCGTGGCCTCGCCGGCGAGCATCACGAAAAGCTCCATCGCGGCAGGTTCGAACTTCAGCCCGAGCTCTTTCGCGCGGGCATTCACCAGGCTGCCGACCTGATCCTGCCAGCCCTCCCGGCTAGTGTCGATGCGGTCGTGAACCTGCACCTCGGCGACCTTTTCGAGCGCTTTCCAAAAGGCCCGGCGCTTGTCGATGCCGGTGGCAGTGAGGAGAAATTTCACCCCGGAGGGCAGCCCGGCGTCGAGCATCGCCCGCAGCCGCTCGACCCCGGAAAGCGTGCGTTCGGAACGGCCGGTCACATCGTCGGCGAAGAAATTGGCGTTGCGCAGCCAGACAACCTTGTCACCGCCGAACATCGGCAGGGTTTGAAGGGCCTGAAGGGTGGAGCCGCAGATTTCGTAGGCCTTGTCCGAGTTGTCCGCCACGCCGTCGATCGTCTCGTGGGTGAAGCCGTCGTCGACGCCGCCGGTCAGCTCGCGATAAAGCTCCAGGGCGCGTTCCTTCACCAGTCCCTCATCGGAACCGACCACCGCGAACACATTGCCGCTGGAAACTGCTTTCGCCTTCGCTGCCACGCCCGGGTTCTAGACAGACAGCGATGCCCCTGCAAGTGCGCCAGCCCGAGACGGC
>JANOKL010000556.1:0-1750 GCA_031419215.1 Luteolibacter sp.
CGCCGCACCATCGCGAAGCAGGACGAAACCGCGCCGCATCTCACGCTCCTCGTCGTCGATGCCACCACCGGCTCGAACGCACTTCAGCAGGCGAAGGAATTCCACAAGGCCAGTCCGCTCGACGGACTGATCGTCACCAAGCTGGACGGCTCAGGAAAAGGCGGCATCGCCGTGACCATCCACGACCAGCTCGGCATCGCCCCACGTTTCATCGGCACCGGCGAGGAGCCTGATGCCTTCGCGATGTTCGAGAAGGAGAAGTTCGTGAGCGAGATCCTGTAAGGGGAAATCCACTTCCTTCAGTGGATTCCCACGAACTGCGCGAAGGTTTCTTTCTTCAGCCGTGCGATGACTTCATCATGCATATTGATGAACTTGTCGTGCAGCGGGCAATGAGGACCATGCCCGCACCAATTCGGACCGAAGGGGCACATGACACGTGATTCCAGATCCTCGAACACACTGACGACATCGAGCAAGGTGATCTGGGCAGCCGGCCTTGAAAGCCGATAGCCACCAGTCGGTCCCGGCGTGCCGATCACCAGTCCGGCCTGCGACAGCTTCGTGAGGATCTTGGCGATCAACTGGCGCGACATCTCGCGCGCTCCGGCAATTTCCGCACTGCCAACCAAACGATCCTCAGAGGAAACCGACGCCAGAAAACTGACGGCAGCGATTCCCCCCTGGGCCAATTTGCTGTACATGAACACGACCACACCCTGCCGAAACAGGATCCCTGCGTCGATCCTCGATTGGCTGAAGGCCCACAGCAACTAAACCACCAGTAAGCCTTCGCCTCCGCCGATTGCACTGGCCGCTTGAATCCGCCGACGAACTTGTTCTAGCGACTCTGCCTATTCGCAGGCTGTAGGCAAAACTTCAGAAAGCACGGTATTTGGTACGACCTCCAAGGGATACTTCTTGCCGCAAACGAGGGCCGAAATGGAGCCTTTCACGCTCAATTTACCCCTTATGGTAATTGGCAGCGACTTGCATTTGAGACCAAGCAGTCTCCAAACCAAACCGGGTTTCACCAGCAACTTGCCTTCGTGCGAGGCGATGCTGACGAAGCCCTTCATGCGGAAGTCGTGCAGACGAAACAGAACGACCGATTTCCATTCAGCACTCGCCTGCAACTCTAGCGGAACATCCTCTAACTTTGCCCAAATCGTGTCCTTCGAAATCCAACGAGCCAGCAACAAAATCGAGCCGGGAACCATGCCTAAAAACATGATGATGAATAGCCAATCGTCCCAGCGCATGATTCTTCAGACTCTTGACCGAACAGAAAGCACCTTCAGGATCTTACGACCCTTCATCCGGCGTGAGGCTGAGCACGATGTCGAAGCGCGCGGCCAGTTCACCGGTCTTCGAGCCCTCCATCGGCGTGAACGGCACGATCACCGTTTTGAGCACCTTCGGGTCCTTGAGACTCTTGATGACCATGTCGTCCTTTTGGTCGGCTTCGCCCTCGGGATAGCACTGGGTGGTGAGCACGCGCTTGCCCTTGAGCGAAACGGCAAAATGGATGTGCTTGGTGCGTCCGGGATACTTGCCTGGCTTGATCGTGCGGAAATAGTACTCGCCCTTGGAGCCTGTTAGAAAGCGACCGTAGCTCTGGAAATTCTTGTCGCGCTTCTCCTGATCGTCCGCCTTCGAATGAAGATAGACGCCGTCCCTGTCGGTCGACCAAATCTCGACGAGTGCATTGCGCACCGGCTGGCCTTTCAGATCCATGACGACCCCGGTC
>JANOKL010000557.1:0-5613 GCA_031419215.1 Luteolibacter sp.
CGAAAACTCACGCGTAGCAACCTTGCCTTGCAGAACATCATCGCGCTGGCCGATGAGAAGCGCCCGAGCCGCGTGCTGATGTTCACCGACGGCTTTTCCACCGAACCTCTAACAGAAGCCGCCGCGCAACTCCAGAACCGCGGCATCCCGCTCGACTTCCGCCTGATCCGCGAGGAGAGCGAGGAAGACTTCCGCGTCGCACGTTTGGAATTTCCCGAACGCGTGCAGGCGGGCGAACCCTTCCTGCTTTCCGTGATCGTGCGCGGCTCGAAGGACACGACGATCCCGATGGTCCTGCGTCGCAACGGCCAGAAGCTCACCGAGAGTTCCGTCACGCTGATCAACGGCGTCGGCAAAACCGAATTCACCGACCGCATTCCACGCACCGGAGCCTTCGAGTATCAGGCGGAAATCCTTCCGGAGAAAGATGCACATCCGGGCAACAACCGCTCGAACCGCTGGATCGAGATCGCCGGTGGTCCGCGTGTGCTGCTGGCGACGCGGTTCAAGGATGATCCGGTCGCGAAAGTCTTGGAGTCCCAGGATTTCACCGTGCAGACGATCGATGATCCGGCGCTGTTGAAGCCCGGCCAGCTCGTCGGAGCCCGCGCGGTGATCTTCAACAACGTCCCGGCCCATGAAGTGCCAAACGATTTCCTGAAGTCGCTCGACTTCTACGTCCGCGAGCAGGGCGGCGGCTTCATGATGACCGGCGGTGATCGCTCATTCGGATCCGGTGGCTATTTCCAGTCCTCGATCGACCCGCTGCTGCCCATTTCGATGGAGCTGAAAACCGAGCACCGCAAGCTCTCGGTCGCCTTGGCGATCGTGATGGACCGCTCCGGCTCAATGGCCGTCGGCGTGCCCGGCGCAGCAGGCGGCAAGCCGCTGACCAAGATGGATCTCGCGGATGCCGGTGCTGCGGATGCGATCAATCTGTTAGGTCCGATGGATCAGGTCGCCGTGCTCGCCGTCGACAGCGCGCCGCATGTGATCGTTCCTTTGACCCCTGTCGGCAACCGCAAGAACGAACTCGGAAACCGCGTTCGCAAAATCGAATCCCAAGGCGGTGGCATCTATGTTTACGAGGGGCTCAAGGGTGGCTGGGATGAATTGAAGAAAGCCAACGTCGGCACGCGCCACATGATCCTCTTTTCGGATGCTGCGGACTCCGAGGAGCCCGGTGACTACAAGAAGCTACTGAAGGAAATGACCGATCAGGGCTGCACGGTTTCCGTCATCGGTCTTGGAACAAAAGCGGATGTGGATTCGAAGCTGCTGGAAGACGTCGCGCGGCTCGGCAATGGCCGGATGTTTTTCTCAGACAAGCCAGCAGACATCCCGAAGATCTTCGCTCAGGAAACGGTGACGATCGCCCGCTCTGCCTTCATCAAGGATCCGGTCGGTGCCAAGCCCACCGGACGCTGGGCGGAGGTTTCACCGAAGCCGCTGGCGTGGTTGCCGGAAGTCGACGGCTACAATCTTTCCTATGCCCGTGAGGACGCCACGGTCTCGCTGGTCACCACCGACGAATACCTCGCGCCACTGGTCGCTCAAGCTCGGCGCGGACTTGGTCGAACGGCGGCGGTTTCCTTTCCCCTGAGTGGTGAGGTTTCCGAGAAGACCCGCGCCTGGCCGGGCTATGGTGACTTTCTCCAGACCACGACGCGTTGGCTGATGGGCCAGGAAACACCGCCCGGCATCGGCATCCGGCATCGACTCGAAGGCACGCGCTTGACCGTCGATCTACTCTACGATCCCGCGCTCTGGTCCGACAAGCTCGCGGCCAAGCCACCGCGTATCAAGCTGCTGGAGGATGGTGGCGGCCAGCCTTACGAGGTTCCTTGGAAACGGATATCGCCGGGACATTTCAGCATCACCCGTGATTTGCAGGAGGGATCGGTCGTGCGCGGCGCGATCCAGGTCGGCGAGGTGAGCTTGCCCTTCGGTCCCCTGAGTGTCGGATCGTCAGTGGAGTGGGCCTTCGAGCCCGAGCGGCTGGCGGAACTACGCAGTGTTTCCAATCAGACCGGTGGTCGTGAACTGCTTGATCTCTCGAAAGCTTGGCTGCGTCCGCCCTTCGTGAATGAGGCGTCGTTGCGATTGCCCTTGGGAATCGCCTTGGTCGCGTTGGTGTTGGCGGAAGCCTTGTTCACCCGCACCGGATGGAAACTCCCTGTGCCTGCGCTGCCTGCCTCGTGGAGACGGGAAGCTGCGCCACGTGCGAAGGTGCCGAAACCGAAGGCGAAAGTTGCCGAGGCCGTGCCGGTCATGACTGAAGACGAAGCCCCGGAGTCAACTGCAGGCGAACCGCCAAGCAGCGAACCCACCGAGCGTCGTTCGCGTTATCAGCGCGCGAAGGACAAGCGGTGAAAGAGGAACGTGGCTGCCCTAGTGTCGCCCTTTCAGGGCTCAATCATGTTTTATTCACGACCAGGGGTTTCACCCCTGGCTATCTCATTTCACCCCCTTGGGGCATTCATTCACTGGCCGTTTGAATCCTGACCTCGATACAGATCTCCTGCCCCAATGGGGCATGATGATATAGCCCACGGGCAACGCCCTGGGTTGAGCGACCAGGAAATCATGTGCCCTGAATGGGCGCGATGAAGCCGGTTGGTTCGAGTCGAATTCATCGCCGGTAACGCCTCCTGTAAATTCGGTGTAAACGGACAGCGACTTCTTGTGATTGCAGACGCATCCGGTGATTCTTTCCGATAGCCATGAAAGCGACCTCACTCCTGCTGCTCTGCTCCGCCGTGATCACCCACGCCGCTCCTGTTTATCAACTCCACGAATGGGGCACCTTCACCACCGTCGCCGGATCCGATGGAGTGTTGCTGACCGGATTGGAACGGGAGGAAGAGCACCTGCCGCCGTTCGTCCATTCGCATCTCGGTTTGGAAAACGGTCAGCCTCAGGATCAAACCGAGATCGCCCGCATCTACAAACTTCATGGCACCATCGGCTTCAACAATCCGATGAGCAAGGGAATGGGCAGTCGACCGCTCTCCAACGTGAAGGTGAAGATGGAGACGCCGGTGATTTATTTCCATTCGGACGAGGCCTTTCACGCGAAGGTCAAAGTCGGCTTTGAAGGAGGAACGATCAGCCAGTGGTATCCCCAGCGCTCCGGCGGCGAAACACTGCCGGAACCACCGCCTTCTCCCGATCCCAAAAACAAACCCACGCCGCGCGCCGCCTGGACCGTGGATTTCGCCAAACCGTATCGAGGTGCGATCGAGTGGGATGTCGACGTGCTCGACCCGAAACAAACGCGCGACCTCGTGCTGTTCAAACCCGGTGACAACCTCGGCTGGCTGCGCACCCGCCAGCCGGTGACGAACGCCGTCCGCACGGCCAAGGGAGAAACCGAGGGCTACCTGTTTTATCGCGGTATCGGCCACTTCGATCCCGGCCTGAAGACGACGGTCGATTCCAGCGAGACCCTGCATCTGGAAAACAACAGCGGTGGACGGATTCCTTATCTCGTCGTGTTCGAGATCGTAGGCGGCACACTGCGCTGGACCGAACGCGCAGATGGGCTCGATGCCAAAGGCACGCTTGAGATTCCCGAAGGCGGACTGAAAGCCGAGACGAATGGATTCTCTGAAACCCTCTATCGCTCGGTTTCCACCGGCCTTGCCAAGTGCGGACTCACCGACGCCGAAGCGCGCTCCATGGTGGAAACCTGGTGGCACAGCTACTTCGAGTCACCCGGCCTGCGGGTCTTCTGGGTGCTGCCGCGCGAGAAGACCGATCAGCTTCTGCCGCTGGAGGTTTCTCCCGCGCCGACGGAACTGGTCCGCGTGCTGGTAGGCCGCTCGGAGGTCCTACGTCCGCGTCAGGAAAAGGAGTGGCAGAAGCTCGCCGTGAAGACCGGTGACGAGGCCAACGCCTGGAACTACCTCGTCTATGGCGACCGCTTCGGCCTCGCGATCAAGGAACGCATCGCAGCCCTGAGCGCACAGGCTGCGAAGTGATTTCCTTCAACACGCGAGGCTTCCAAATCCGATCAAGGAGCCGCCGCAAAGGGACTGGCGGTTTCGCGTGTGCGGATTTCTCCCGGCATCCAGGTCCAGGGATCGGTGTTCTTCTGGGTGTAAACGGCGAGGCCGATGACGCCGACGTTGCGGGTGTCGCCACGGCTGAGGTTCGCGTAGGAGTTCGAGACGGTGGAGAACTTGAAGGCCGCCACCGAATCATAGCCGGTGCGGTAGCCTTGGACTTCAAGAGTTTCGCCCGCGGGCACGACATAGCCGCGCTTGCTGACACTGGCGGGCTTACCGTCGATCACATCGAGGCCATCGACGCTGAGGACGACCTGCAGGGGGCTCTTGCAGACGTTCTTCAGGACAATCGTGTAGCGTCCGTTGTGCGAGCCTTCGACGAAGCGGCGATAGGAACCACGACTCAAAATGCTGTTGTAGGTGTAGCTGAGATAGGTTGGAAGAAAGCCGAAGCCACCCTTGACTCCCCACTCCATCACGCCGCCCGCCGTTGTCTGCAGGCCGCTGACCTTCGAGTCGAGAGCCCCCATGGCTTTCAAACCCTCGCGGTCGTTGTAGTAGATCGCATCCACACCGTAGGGCTTCGCGCTTGCACGTTCGAAGGCCGTGCTGGTCATCGGCGACTTGCGGGTTTCCCCGAAGGTGGTGGCCAGGCCGGGACGTTCCTTACGCGGTGGAGCGAAGGCCTCGTCGGCTTTCACGCCGCTGCCCGACGTGCGGTTGGGATTGTTCAAGATCGCATCGATGCTGTTGCGGTTGATCGCGGAGTCACCTGATCGAAGTCCACCTGTCACAATATTCGATGCATCAGACTCAGCTTTAGGACTCACAGGACTCAAAAAGTCTCGTCCATCTCTCGCCCCGCCTCCCCCGCTCGTCGCGCAGGAATTCAACATCCACACCAACAAGCCCGTCACTGGAATCAGCCATCGCATTTTCATGGTGCTGGAAAACCAGCATTTAGGAATCCCCGCGTCAAATCTTTTGTGCAGTTTTTCCAGCATTTCGAATTGCGGTGTGGCGAAATCGTGGCAGGATCCTCCACATGAAACCGGACAGCTCCCAACAATCCCGCCGCGAACGGCAGGTGATGGAGATTCTTTTCCGACTGGGCAAAGCGACCGCGCAGGAGGTGCTTGATGAACTCCCTGACCCGCCGACCTACTCGGCTGTTAGAGCCTTGCTGACCACTTTGGAAACGAAAAACCTGGTGAAGCACGCCAAGGAATCGCGGCGCTATGTTTACAGCCCGTCGATCCCGGAGAAGAAGGCAAAGCAATCAGCGCTGCGGCAATTGCTGACGACCTTCTTCGAGGGACGTCCCGAGAAGCTGGTGGCTTCCCTGCTCGATCCCGAGGACCAGCAACTCAGCAAGGCCGAGATCGAACGTATCCGTGGCCTGATCGATTCCAACCCCTGAGCCATCCAAGCATGATCCCGCTCCTACTTTTCCCTGTTCTAGCTGCCGGCGTGGTCTGGCTGGCAGGTCGTCGTGATCCGGCGCGGGACCCGAGGCTGACCACCCTTTCGCTCTGCCTGCTGGCGCTTTTCCCGCTGCTGCTGCTCTTGCCGAAGGTTCCGATCCTGCCGACTCAGGCGGTCA
>JANOKL010000558.1:0-10269 GCA_031419215.1 Luteolibacter sp.
GATGGTGGTGGTGCCAGTGTAGGTGTTGGTGTTCGAGAGGCTGAGGCTGTTCGTGCCGTTTTTGGTGAGGTTCCCAGTGGCGATGCCGCCGCCGGAGATGGTGTAGCTCTGGGTGCTGTTGTTGAACGTAGTCGTAGCCGGACTGACCGTGGCATCGGTGATGGTGACGGCGGTCGTGGTGGCGGTGTCGTCAAAGACCACGTCGTCAGCGGTAAGGAAATCGGTGTCCGCTCCGCCTCCCAGCGTTTTCCAGTTGAAGGGGCTGCCGATCGAGGTGGTGGTCCAATTGCCGCTGGTGGCACCGGTCCAAAGGACCTTGTCGCCGCCGATGGTGAGGGCGATGTTGTTGCCGTTGGTGACGAGATCAGCGGTCTGGCGTCCACCCAACCCGGCGATGGTGCCCTTGGTGAAGTCGGCGAGCGAGCCGGCAAGGGTGCCGTAGCTGATGAGGTTGTAGGTAGCGCCAATGGTCCAGACGGGAGCGGAGGTCACGTTGATGGTGACCTTGCCGTTGGCTGGGGTGGTGGTGAGCGTGCCGGAAACGGCGAGTCCTGCGGAGCCCGCAGTGCGGACGTCGATGCCGGCATCGCCGCTGAAGGTGAGATTTCCAACAGTCAAGGCCGTGGTGGTGGCATTGCCGTTGGTGATCTTGGCGGTCGCGAGGTCGGCGACGTTGACGGTGTTGATGGTTCCGGTGCCGTCCACGGCGCCACCTTGGAGGTTGACGACCGGTGAAATGGCGGTAGCGGTGTTCGCTTGAACGAAAGTGCCACCGCTGACCGTGATTCCGTTGCTGGTATTGATGGAACCACCGGTGGAAATGACCATCCTGCCGCTATTGACAGTGGTTTGTCCGGTGTAGGCGCTCACTCCGGTGAGGGTCGCCGTGCCACCGCCTGCAAGGGTGAGCCCCGATGAACCTCCTCCATTGTTGGAAACAGGGGCCGCAAGACTGAAATTTCCGCCGCCGGCCAGCATCAGCTCCTTTTCCGAACCGATGGTGATGCCACCTGATCCACTGGAGGTGAAGCTCCAGGTTACCCCGCTGTTGATGCTCAGAAGCCCATTCGCAGTGAGCTTATTGGTGCCGAGCGCCACAGCGATGTTGCCAGTGGCCGCGTTTTGCAACCCTTGGGCCGTGGCGTTTGCTCCTAGGGTGGCGGCCGTGCTGGTCGTGTAGATGCTCGATGCGTCGTTGACGGTTGACCAGTTGGTGCCGATGGCTGTGCTGGCAAGGACGATCTTGATGGTTCCAGAGGCATCCACTGCCACCCAGCGCCCGCCGTTCGTAGTTGACGTGCCGACGAAGGCCCAGGCAGCCAAACCTCCATTGAGAGAGCTGACGGCATTCGTGACCTTGATCATGGTGATGGTCGAGGGGGTGTTTGCCATCGAAGGATTCGTGGTCGTGAACCCAACAGTGGCGCCATTGGAATGGGTGAGGGTGCCGAGATTCAGGGTGGCAGTCGTCCCGGTGGAACGATTGAGGGAGATCGCCGAGTTACCGGATGCGGCATTGGTGCCGGCAAAGGACTGCACGGTGTTGCCCGAGGATTTGCCGGTCACGGCCAGAGTGCCGCCACCGAGGGTGAGGGAATTCCCCGAGTCGATCAGGTTGGTAGGAGTGGCGAGGTTGTTGAGGTTGAGGGCCAGCGAGCCCGCTTTGACGTTAAGTCCACCCGTAAAGGTGTTCACGGCCGATCCGTTCAAAGTCAGCGTGCTCGTACCTGCTTTGGCGAGCCCGGCAGAACCGGCAATCACGGTATCGGTGGCATTGCCGATGGTGGGCGTGGTGGCCAAGTTGGTGGTAATGGTCGGCGTGGTGCCGTTGAGGGTGAGGGTCGACGCCCCGGAAAGAATGTAGCCGCTCGAGCTGAAGGTGAGATCGTTGGCGGTGACCGAGGAGACGGTGACCGTGCCGCCGGTGCCGCCGAAGATGGCGTCATTGTCGGTGCCGGAGTCGGGCCAGACCACGTCCGCGGAACCATCCCACCAGTTGGCGGTGGTAATGGCATCCCATGTTCCTGTGCCGCCCTGGGCGCCGGTGGTGACCGTGTCGGCTCCATCCCAGGTGAAATCGACGGCAAAGGCGGTAGGCGCGGCGAAAGCGAGACACGTCAACGTGAGGGATGAGAAAAAAATGCGGTTTTGCTTCTTGGGTTTCATGGGCGTGAGTGGGATTGGGTTTGCCTGATCAACGAGTCAGGCCAGGGCGGATGGGACCGCGATAAGACCCTAAACCTAAGCCTCCACCAACATGTTGAATATAGGTAAATGCGCATTAATTCTTCGAATTTGCGCACCTTAGAATCCCAAGCATTATCGGCAGATTGACTCACGGCTTGGTAGGGGGCAGTGAGGGTGCTGATGCGAGCACCGGCTTCCACTCCTACGCGTTGCAGCGCAGGAATTGGAATGCTTTGGCGGTATTCCGCGAAGGCCACTCAAGCGGTGGCTTCACACCGCCCTTCAGCTAGGCGTTGATGAAGCGGTATTCAACAGGAACCAGACCTCCCTGATCCAACACTGCCTGAACGCCCTCGCCGCTTTTCAAGAAGGTCACGAACAACACGGCAACAAGTCGTGCGACGGTCTTTTTCATGAGAATGATCGCGAGGGTCTGCAAGCAAGTCAAAGCAGCGTGGGGGGATTCCGCTAGGGATTTGCTTTTTCAGTTTCGGAAGGCGGAACATCAAAGAAGCGGCAAAGCCGGATCGGCTTGTATTCCTGGGGGCCGTCAAACATGAAAATATAGTTTCGCCGACCGGGTCGGTTTCCCCACTGGCTTGAGTAAACCGGCTTGGCCTTGCCCTCTTTCGTGATCGCCATGGCCAGATCGATTTCCCCGACTTCCTTCTTCCATGAGGGATCCGACACCAAGGTGTCCTCACCAGGTTTCACCGCAAACTTGTGCTCTCCGAAGATGACTGAGATCACCGAGTGCGAGAAGTTGAAGAAACGGTATTCACCCTCACCGATCCGGGCCTTTCCGATATCGTAGGCAACCATTTTCACGGGGCCATCGCCGCTCTTGAGACAAGCCAGGAGAACGCGGTTCGTATTCAGCGGGAGGTCGACCCATGCATGCGGCGGCGGAAGGGGCGGCTTCATGGAAAACTCAGCTGCGGTTGTCCGTAGCAGGAAGCGTTGAAGTCCCTTGTATTTCATGGGTTCGCCTAGACCCGTGGAATTGGCCTGCAACGTGGCGATATCCTTGCCGTTGTGAAAATACAGACCCGCCACCGCGTCATTCAGGGCGATGGTGACAATTTCAGTATCAACGATCGCTTCCTGGGAAAATGCGGGAAGACCCAGCAAGCCAAGCAATATGAAGAGAAACTTTCGCATGTTGTGGTGAGTCATATCTCCGAGTTGGAAAGCCAGCGGAAGGAATGGATTTGATAGCGACGGCCGAAGGTTTTATTCATGGAGGAGGCCATTTCCGTGGGATTCCTGTAGGCTTGGTCCTGCGGGTCAACGTACTCGCCTGTGCGCTGGACGTAGGCTTCACACCAGGCACGGGCCACCACCTTGCCGCTGGCGTCCAAGGCCTCGCCACAGGTGCGGATTTTGAAGTAGTCGGAGCGAACTTGGAGGATCGGCGCGAGCGACTGAAGCACATCCCCCTGCATCAGATAAGACGCGCTGCCGACTGCCACGTTCTCATCGGTCACCACAGCAGAGAACTGGCTGCCAGGTGGCTGGGCGGCGGCTTTCCCGACCGATGTCGGGAGACCCGCATTGATCGTGCGATCAAGGGCGGCCTGCAAGGGGCCCTTGGTCTGGTGTCCTGCATTGCCACTCGGATTGCGGTTGACGAACTCCGCCATTGAGCGGAACGGTCCACGCTCCTTGACTTCCTTGACGATTTCCCCGGCGAGTTGATCCAGTTCGGCATCCGACAAGTTGCGCCAACCTTGCCAGAAGGGATCCTCGTCGCCGGGTCCGCCCTTGTCATAAGCCAGGTTGCTCAACACGTGGCTGAAGCGGTTGAATCGGATGCCTCCAGGGTCTTGCCATGAAGTTGCTCCAGTTTGCGGATTGATTACCGGCAGTTGAGAGGTGGCCATGGAGGCGAGCACCGCTTTCCATGCGGTTCGGGAGGTGGAGTTCACGTTGAACGCGCCTTTGACGAGAATCCGCGAGGAGATGGCTTCAGGCGCACGGTCGGCGCTTTCAGAAAGAATCCTGTCGATCGTGGTATCTCCTGGGAGCGTGGTGAAGACCATGCGCGGATTCGGCAGGGTGCTTGAGCCGGATGCGAGTTTCCTGATGTCAAAGAATCTGTCGAAGGAGGAACCGGAACCACCCACGTAATCCAGGCCCAGAGTTGAGAAGAAATAGCCGTCCCAGAGCTTTCGGTTCACATCGTATGAAACGTCCGTGACATTCAGACCGCTGACGCCACTGAAATTCGGGCTGATCGTGGCACCAAGCGGGATTCTTGGGTTCGCGTAGGAGTTTCCGACTACAAAGCCGGGCTCGAAGTTGTAACGGGAAAGTTGGGCATGTTGGAACTGGCCGAGGGAAACAAGCGGCGAGCGGGGCACATCATAGACGATGACGTTGGTTCTGCCGCCAGCGAGGGTGTTGGAGGCCCCGCCGAATCCCTGGTAGCGACCACCGGATTTGCTGACTTCCGGCTCGGAAAGGGCGCTGCCACCCTCGGCCAACAGCCCCCGGTTGCCGCCTCTTCCATCGCCCACCTGCTTGGCCTTTCCAGGTGCATTCCATGCCCCCATGAACTGCGAGGTGGTGTGCCATCCGCTGCGCTCTCCCGTGGTGCTGACTTTCGATCCGTCCCAGAGTGAATTGGTCACCAGCGCCCGTGGATTCGAATCGATCCATCCACGCAGTCTCTGGCTTTCATCCGGCCCTTCGATCTGATTGGTCGTGCGGCTGAAGAACGTCCAGGTGGCGATGTTGGGGGTGACCTTGTCCCCTGCCAGATCATCGATCAAATAAGTGGTCTTGGTGGTATCCAATCCACCGGAAGATCCCGAGATGACCGGCTCCGGCACTCTGAAGGCCGTGCTCACCGCTGGATCACTCCCGCCGTTCCAGAGTTCGGTGGAACGAAGCAGGATGTTGTTGCCGGACTTCAGGGTGAACCAGGTGGACGACACGTTCTTCAAGTCCAGTGTCGGGAACTTGGTTTTCACTTCGTTGCTCTGCGTGTCCTGCAGAACGATCTCGCCGAACCAGGCACGATACCCCTGTGGCACCACGCGGTCATTGCCGGCGTCATCCTTGAGATCAACGATGAATGAGCCCTTTTCGCTCCATCCGGGTTTAAGTGTGTAGGTTTGCCCAGCCGCGACCCTGACACGATCCAACACTGAAAAGAGCCTGAACTCGCCAGGTTGGAGATCAATGGCAGGAGTCTCAAGCTGCAGCCATTTCCCACCCGCAGCAGAGCCAGGTGTGGGGATAACGCCGGAGCCCGCCGTCCACTCTTCGCGAAGCCAAACCCTCGTCAGGCGTCCGTCGGAGAAGGTCCCGGTGCCCGACGGTCTGGCATAGTTGAACCGCAAATAAGGATAGAGAGCCCAGTCAAAACGATAGGGAGCCGCCCTGATGGTGACATTGTAGGGGTTCCAAAGGCCAAGAACCGGTTGGATGCCAAGCTGTGCCTTATAGAAAACCGTGCTCGAGGGAGGCACCGTGGGAGGTGCAAGTTCGGAGTTCAGGCGGAAGCCCATCTGGAACATCGAGAGCACCGGCGCGACCGGACTGTTGGTTTGTTGCACATCACGACGGAAGCTTCCTTCATCATGATTGCTGTACGGCAACCAGGTTTTGTAACGGAGGTCGGACTCGACCAACGGGTTTGCGCCGATCATTGGAATCTGTTGGCCTGAGACCGTCTGCCAAAGGGTGGCGTAGTTCCAAAGATTTCCCCAGTTTGGCCCGGTTTGAATAGCACCGTTCTTGCTGATTGCGTCGCTGAGATAAAACTTGGCAACGCTCTTGGTGGAGAAATTGTAGAGCGGCACTCCATTGACCGTCGCAGCGGATGGAGTGGCGCCACAATAAAGCTCGCCGAATTTCCTCGCGATCTGTGACTTGTCGAAGATAAGGGAAAGATCGGCCTTCATGCCACCGGTGGTGACGTTGACGGGCAAGCCATTGCCGCCTGTAGTGACATCGTTGAAATACTCGGTGGCGAGCGTCTTGCTTTCCGCCGCGAGCGATGTGGTCTGCATCGAGATCAACGCAGTCTTGTCGATCGACCCGACCGGCGCAGGCGCCAGCTTTGACCAACTCCCGCCCAGCTTGGAGAATCCGCCTTCAAGCGCGGATTGCGACGAGGCCAGACGATCGCGATCCGATGCGGGCACTGCTTGCGGCTTGGCGATGTCGACGCGCGCCTTGGTCCCTTCGTCGCCGATCCACCATGCGAAGCGGCCCTTGTTGTTTCCCTGGGTGACGTTGACCACCGGAGCGAGCAGATCCGCAGTCGTCGTGGAGGCTGTGTTGAAGGTGGCTAGCTTGAGGGCATCCCCCTGATTCAGCTGGGTGGACCTGGTCAACGTTTTGACTGGATCCGCCTTGTCCCCGCTCACCAGCCAACTGATCCGGGCAGACTTCGCGTCGGGCGTAAGAGCAGCGGGACTGACGTCGGTGACTCCGGTCCAGTTGGAATTCACAGGTTCCGCACCCGTTCTCAAACTGGAGGTCATGGTGACCCTCTGATCGGGACCGGTCGATTTTTGCAATTCCCCGATGGCAATAATCAGGGCCATGCGGGCATTCGCACGCGCGGTGGCCTGCGCGCTTTGAGTCGTGATGCCGCGAAGGCTGATGCTGCTCAGGGTAAGCAAGCCAACAGCGATCACCGTTAGCAGAATCATCAGCGACAAGGTGACAATGAGCGCGAACCCGTTTGGCGCTAATGATCTTGATCGATAATGTCTGGAGGGTTTGTCCTGAATGTTCATTGGGTTTGTTTGAACGTGGAGGGAAGCCTCAAGTGCCGTAACAACGCACAGCGAAAAGGGCGGCGGGAATGTGGGTGGATGGGGCTAGGACGTGCAGCTCCAGGCAGTCGGTGGTAACCGGCATTTCGAGAGTGATGACCCGGCGCGTCTGATGGTTGCCGATGATTTCAGCGATGGTCCGTGTCGCCTTTTGGGTGAGGGTGGTGACGGATGATTGACCGCTGGTGACGGAGGTATCGCTCATCGGGGAACAGGTGATTCTGACGTCCCGAAGGCAGAACGGCATGTCGCGCTCAGGGTGACCCATGAGCACGGATTCCATCGGGTGGTCGAAGTCGGTGTCGAAGTCGATCTCGAGGGTCGTGATCGTCTGCGGGCTGTCCCATGTCAGGCGGACAATCGCTTGCTCATGGGAGAAATCGGCGGCCCAGGCATTGCTCGCTCTGGTGGGGCGGCTGATGCCGTTGGTGAGGTTCTCGACGCTGAAGGCGCGGAGGGGCGGTTCGCAGCGGAGGGCGAAATTTTTTCCGGCGGGCCGGCGCTTTGGCGTCCAGAATTCAAAGGTATCGATGCCGATGCCTGGCGGTGGGCTCTGGGTGTTGGACTTGGCGACGGCCTTGTTGCCTGCCTGGCAAAGGGCGAGGACTCCGGTGAGTCGCTGGTCGCTGAGGTGGGCGGCGACGTTGTCGTTCTTCAGGAGGCAGACGAAAACGAAGCGCGTCTCATCAACATCGGTATCGAAATCCAACACCAGTGGCTGTTGCAGACCCGGGCTGAGTGAAAGCTCCAGCGATTTGAGGACGATGTCAGGGGTGTGGTTGTCCGGTTTTTCGCTGATCCGGAGTTCGGCCCTCAAGGTGGTTACGGCGCTCACATCAACCGTGAAGCTGATGACAGGCATCCGCCCGGACGATGCGGGCAGCATCATGGCCCAGGATTCAGTGAGTGGCAGGGTCTCACCGGAGGCTTGGAGCTCTGATAGGGCGAGCTCGCTCGATGCAGAGATCTTCGCGTGGCGGGCGAGGTCTTCGGAGTCGACGTGGCTGACTCCGGGAATGAATTGCCCGCTGCGCAAAAGCCGGCGCTGGAGCTCGCGCATGCGGGCCGGTTCTGTTAGATCGCGCGGCAGAATGCCGTCGCGCAGACAAAGCGCGGCGGCGATGGCCACCGCTTGCCCGCCGTGGGCGCAAGTGGCCATGACGCGGGTGCTTCCGAAGGCAACATGGCTGGCACTGATGATGCGGCCGGCGAGCATGAGGTTGGAAATGTTGCGGCTGTACATCGTGCGCCACGGGATCTGATAGACACCCTTGGCGTGCCATTGGGTGCAGCCGGATTGTGCGCTGTAAACGCCCTCCACCGGGTGCAGGTCGATGGCCCAGCCACCGAATGAGACAGCGTCCGGGTGGCCGCGTTGTTCGACGATGTCCTGCTGGGTGAGAATGAGTTCGCCTTCGAAACGACGGCTTTCGCGTTTGCCGGGAATGGTGCCGACCCATTCGAGAGTGAGGGTCTCAGCTTCGGGAAACTGACCCGAGTTCTTGATGTGATGCCAGACGCCATACGCGACCTTCCAAAGCTCCATCTTGATTAGTTCACTGTCGTGGATTGTATCAATCGAGCCCCCCCACTCGATCCACCAGAGGCGGCAGCCGTCCTGGCCGGCCTTGAAATCCCTCCAGCGCGGGATTTGGGTGATATCGGAGAGAGCGAAGGAAGGAGCGGTGAACTTGACCGGACGTCCGGTATCCTTGGAATAGAAATAGATCGAATGGCCAAGAAGCTCGGAAGATGCCGCGGACGGGGCGAATTTTTCCGCGAACTCGTCGCTTGATTCAGCACCGATGCGGAATGCCGCTCCGGCGAGGAATCCCACGATGCCATCACCGCTGGCATCGCAGAACAATGGGGCGGAGAGTTCGTAGCAGGTCGAGTTCTGGGAACAGAAGGCGCGGACGGACTTGATGCGGTCATCGCCGTCCTTTTCCAGATCGTGGACGGCGGTGTTGAGCAGCAGGGTGATGTTCGGCTCGATGAGCACATACTCCAGCAGGATGGTGTCGAGGATCAGGGAATTGCCCTCGGGATTGCGATGCATGTTTTCGACGAGGATCTCGTCGATGACGCCGCCTTCGCGAGCCCAGCGGTTGTTGTTTCCCATGTGGGAAGTGGCGCCGAGAATCCATAGGCGCACTTCGCTGGAGGCATTTCCACCGAGGACCGGTCGATCCTGAACGAGCACCACCTTGACCCCGGCGCGGGCGGCGGTGATGGCGCAACAGACGCCGGATAGACCTCCACCGACGACGACTAAATCGCAGGATTGGGGGACGGTGCGGAGGGTTCTGTTCGAGACAGGCGGTTCAACGATCATGAGCGTGCGGGTTCGGGGATGAGTGATGAAGGCTTGTGGATGCGACCAAGCCAAAGGAGAAGCCAGGCGACTGGATGGAGGAAGGCCATGATCAGGAACCACTGGCCGTAGCCATGACCTTGCACCTGTTCCAACAGAGGGCCGAAGACGGTTTTGACCGCCTGGTCGAGGAAACCGGGGGGCTTGGTGGACGGGCCGGTGACCATGGTGGCGACGATCATGTTCATGATGATGCCACCGATGGTGCTGCCGGTGGCCACGACGCTGAAGACGGTGCCGAGCGAGTGTTTCGGGACGATGTCCACGACCAGCGAGCTGATGTTGATGAGCCACGCGAGCGAGGAGGCGACGGCGCAGAAGGCAAGGGTCATGGAGAGGTCCAGACCTGTGGCTTGGGAAATGAATGGCGAGACCGGCATCAGGCAGGCGCAACCGAACATCACGCCCATGCGACTGCGGACGGGTGCCATGCCACGGGAAACCAGCCGCCCGGAAAGCCAGCCACCGAGCAGGCTGCCGACTCCGGCGGCGGCATAAACGACCCAGGTGATCTTGAGCTGCTCCTGATCGAGGTGACGTTCACTGCTGAGGTACTTGGCGAACCAGAACTGATAGAAATACCAGACCGGATCGGTGAGCAGGCGGGCGATGAGGAGCAGCCAGAGTGGTTTAAAACTCAACACTTGCCCCCATGTCCACGCGGGTTCGTTTGCCTCGGCGTTGTCTTTACCACCGTCTTCAATGAGTTCGAGCTCTTCTGTGGACAACAACTTGCTGTCTTGAGGCTTGCGGTAAAGCAGCAGCCACGGGATCACCCAGACAAAGCCAGCGAGTCCGGTCACTAGAAACGCCATGCGCCATCCGGTGCCGTGGCCGAAGAGCGAATTCACCCATGGCAACTTGTTCACATAATCATACTCAGCGAGCGGGATGACGATGTAAGGCGCGAGCGTC
>JANOKL010000559.1:0-3348 GCA_031419215.1 Luteolibacter sp.
GGAAGCCATCGAAGCGGAACTCCTCCAGCCACCAGCGGAGATTGGAAAGCAGGAACTGTCGGACTTCCGGGCGGCCGTAGTCGAAGCACTTCGAGTCCCACGACGGATGATCGCCGCGTTCGCCGGGGTGGAAATACTGGTTGCAGGAGCCATCGAAGTCGTTGAGGCCCTCGGCGATGTTCTTCACCGCGTGTGAGTGGACGATGTCGAGCAGCACCGCGATGCCTAGCCCGTGGGCGGTATCGACGAGATATTTCAAATCATCCGGCGTGCCGAATCGTGAGCAAGGAGCGAAGAACGACGAGACGTGATAGCCGAACGAGCCGTAATACGGATGCTCCTGCACGGCCATGAGCTGCACCGTGTTGTAGCCGCCGCGTTTCACCCGGGGCAGGACGTCATCGGCGAACTCGCGATAGGTGTGCACGCGACCTTCCTCACCGGACATGCCAACATGCGCCTCGTAAATGAATGGAGTGGTGACCGTGGCTGGGTCGAACTCGTTCTTCCACTGATAAGGCTGCGGCGGATTCCAGATCTGTCCGGAGTAGTCGTGCGTCACGCTGTCCTGCACCGCGCGGCGGATGCAGGCGGGCACACGGTCGCGACGGGAATCATCGGCTCCGACGACGTGAAGTTTGACGCGCTGGCCGTGGTCGAGCGCATCGCCCGGCAGGCGGAGTTGCCAGACACCGGCACCGGCGGGCGCGAGCGGATGGCTTTCGCGGTTCCAGTTGTTGAAATCGCCGATGAGGAAGATCGCCTTCGCCTTCGGCGCCCACTCGCGGATCATCCAGCACGGCCCAGCGGCCTGATACTGGATGCCGGTGAACTTGTGGCCGGTCGCGTGGGCCGAAAGCGATCCTGCGTGGTGCTCGATGTGGGCCAGCGTTTCTTGAAAGCGGTCTAGCCGCCGCCGGATCGCGCTTTCGTAGGGAGCCAGCCAGGGATCGTTGACGACCAGAACGGGGGTATCGCTCATGCGCTGCCACTGTGGCGGGCTTCCGGGCGAGGTGAAAGCCGGAACTCCCGCGGTGGGAGCTTTATTCCTTCGCCGGAATCTCCTTCGAAAACAGCTCCTTCAGATAGTCCGGCGTCAGCAACTCCGGCGTCACGATCGGCTCCTTGCCGGGAACATAAAGCACGTTCACCGGAATCGCGGTCCGGCCCAGCTCGCGCAGCTTCTCCTCGATCGCGGGATCCGGGTTCGTCTTGTCGCCCTTCAGCGCCACGATGCCCTTGTCCTTCATCAACTGGATGATCTCCGGCGTGTAGGCGCGCTTCTTGTTGAACTGGCAGGTGGCACACCATTGGGCGGTGAAATCGACATACACTGGCGTCCCGGCTTCGGTGAGCTCCGTCACGCGCTCGGCCGACCACGGCTCCCAGACCAGCTTCGACTTCTCAGGCGGCTTGGTGATCCAGAATCCACCGACCGCGAACAGCAAGGCCAGCCCCATCGCGATGAAACGCACCGACTTTTCCCGATACGGAAGATTCCAGCGTCCGAGGATCCACGCTCCGATGGCGATGGCACTCAGTCCGAAAATCGGGCCCAGCATGTTTTCCAGACCGATCTGACCGGTGTAAACCCACAGCAGATAGCCAGCAGTCGCGAACAGGAAGAAGGCCATTGCCTGCTTGAAGCTCTCCATCCAGGCGCCGGGGCGGGGGAGGAGGTGGATCAGCTTCGGGAAAATCGAGAGCACGAGGTAGGGCATCGAAAGCCCGATCCCCATCGCGGTGAAGGCCAGGAAAAACTGCACGGCGGGCAGCCCGATCGCGGTGCCGATCGCTACGCCTAGGAAGGGGGCCGAGCAGGGAGTCGCCACCAGCGTCGCCAACACGCCCGAAAAGAAGGTTCCCGAAAGCCCGTTCTTCGACTGGAGCTTGCCGCCAACCGAGGTGGCGGACGCGCCGATCTCAAAGACGCCATACATGTTCAGCGCGAGAATGAACATCATCAGCATCAGCCCGAGCACCACCCAGGGATTCTGGAGTTGGTAGCCCCAGCCGATCGAATCCGCCGAGCCCGATTTCGCCAAGGCCGCCGCCCGCGCCGCGAACAGCACGCCGCTGAGTGCCCAGAACGAGGCCAGCACGCCGAGGGTGAACATCAGGCCGTGCAGCATGATCTTCTTCGAGTCCTCGCCCGATTGCTGGACGAAGCCCATGATTTTCAGGCCGATGACCGGAAACACGCAGGGCATCAGGTTCAGGATCAGCCCGCCTAACAGCATGCCGCCGAGGATCGGAAGAAGAGCTCCGATGGAAAGCGGGGCTGGTGGCGGCGGAGGTGGCGTGGTGACGGCCGCGTCGGAAAGGAGGATCGCATTCGCGCCGAGCGTGACGTCCAGCGGCGACTTCGCGCTGAGGATGCCGGAGAGCGTTTTCCCGGGAGTGATCTTGTCGCCGAGCGCGTCTTCCGTGGCGCGCTTCAGGGTGACCACCCAGTCATTGCCGTCCTTGGCCACCGAGCCGCCATCGCTGGAGGTCTTCACGAATTTGTCTGCCGGGATGAACTGCAATCCGGCCGCATCAAGGTTCTCAGCAGCTCCCTTGCCCGGGGTCATGCGGATCTTCACCGAGTCTGCCGCGCTCCCGACCGCCAGCGTCCAAGCGGCGGAAACTTTCGGCAGGGCAGCGCGAGCTTTCGTGAACAGGGCGGTTTTCTCCGGATCGACTGACGGGGCGTCTGCTGCCTTGAGATCCAGAGTCAGGTCGGCCTTTTCGTCGACGCATGACTGTTTGTCGCAAATCTGCCAGGTCGCTTTCGCGCTGAGCTTCACGGCCTCGTCCATCTCCAGACCTGCGGGCGGGCTGATTTCCACGAGAAAAATCTGCGTTCCCTCATAGGCGAAGCTTTTGCCTAAAACTCCGTCCTTCACTTCCGGCACCGGCCACTGGATCGGCCCGGCGGTGAAGCCTTCCGGCAGGGTCCAAGTCAGCGCGGGGGATTTTTCCACGCCACCTGTGTTCACATAATACGCATGCCACTCGGGCGGAATTGCGAGCTGGAAGGCCACTGTGAAAGGCTTGCCGGGAGCGATCAAAGAGACCTCCGAGGAAAGCGTGGCCGTGGCCGAATCCTTCGCCCCGTCCAGTCCTTGCGCGAAATCGAATTGCCCTCGCGAAGACGTGAGCAGTGAAAAAAAGATGGCGGCGGCGAGGAAAAGGGAACGAGGCATGGTGAGGTGATTCGAAGGTAAGAGGCACCAGCGGCCTTTTTCATCCAAAAAAGAAGGCCACCCGGTGATTCCCGGGTGACCTTTGAAAGTCGTCGCTGCAAAAACGAGCGGCGATCCGTAATCATCAGTAACGGCGCCAGTTGCCGTTGCTGTCGATGAT
>JANOKL010000560.1:0-2935 GCA_031419215.1 Luteolibacter sp.
AATATTTCATCCCGCTCTCCGCGGTCGCCACATCCGCCGCCGCGCGAAGCTTGCCCGGCCCCGGGAAATCCATCATCAGTCCCGGCATCACCGCCATGATCATCTTTGAGATGTCCGCCTCAAACGTCAGCCGAGGATCCGGCAGCGAGCGTTCGCGGGTGATGTTCTCCACCGATGCCAGCCATTCGTAATACGCCGCCTCCACCTGCGGATGCTTGTAGATGGCGTAGCGAACAAACGTCTCCGGCGAACCACCACTGGTGAGTCGCGGTAAACTCGGCGCAACCCCGTTAGGTCTATACTTGAGCAGCACTTTCTGCACGTGATCCCGCGACCCGAGTTCACCTGGCACCGGAATGCCCACGCAGCCGACGAACGGGCAACCCATCACCATGGCAAATGCCGTGATGAAGGTTTTCTGCAAGTTTAAGTAATACATGATAGATCTTTCATGAAAGTGGCTTGCGATTAGTGTTGCTTAAAGTTTCCGGAAGTGATGAAACAGTGGTCTCGCTGATCGTCTTCGGCTCGAGGCATCGGACGCTTTCCGCAAGGACGTTGAAGCAATGTCCCTTCAATCCGACAATGGCATTGACTGATTTGTGGTCGATGGGTTCGTTTGATTACTTGTTTTCTTATGAGAATAATGGCGTTCGCATGACGGTCACTTTGAATTCTTTGGTGATCTTGGCTGAGTTGGCGCGGGATCGGCTGACAGAATATCTGGTGGCATGGTGCCCGCCGCGACTTGAGCAGCAAGGGGCTGGTCTAGTGCTGCAGGGGCAACCGCAAAGGCATTTTTGGGTGCCTGCAAAGAATGGTAATGCCAAAAGGCCAGCTCCCGTGAAAGTCGCGGTAATGATAGAGGATCGTTTTTTCATAAGGTTCAATTTAGGCCAGATAGTTGATTCCTGCGACGCGCACCAGTTCCTTGTTTTGTTCACGAATTTCAGGATGCCTAGAACTTGAAATTTCCCTTCCTTGGAGGAACTAATCGAGGCTGATCATGAACTTCATGCTGGATTTTCAGCAACTTAAGGTATTATAAAATATTTATCACATAGTCATTTCTCCAATATTCAAGAAACACCGAGACGACAATAAGTGCCGTCTCAGTATATTTTACACACTTGTTCTTCAGGTTAAAATTTATTAACGTCTGGTTGGCATTTCATCATCTGACATTGGCGGCGTCTTATGCATTTGATGGTAACCACCAGTTGAGTTCTGTTCTGTACAGCTAGTGAAACCGCTGACAGCAAGAATGACCAACGCAAACACAGCCATCTTCGATTTGATTGTCTTTTTCATAATTTTTGTGTATAATTCCAGTCCATAGAGTTGCATTATTGCTCCTCACTTTTTATAACATACAAGTAGATAATCAGGAGTCAACAATTTATATGAAATTTCCAAGGCACGTAGAAATTATTTTTAATTGGCGGTAGATTTTGATGTGGATCTGTAGAATATTCAATGGGGTGTAGTCCTACCATTTATTGGTCTGGTCTCGTATTTGTGGCTCTAGAAGCCAGCTTGTGTTACGCTTCCTAAAAGTGTAAGCCGGGCATTAGCGGCCTCAAATGAGGAGTGAAACAGATCTGCGGCGTGCTGGTGGAGGCGGGCAGTGACTTCGCCATCATTGGCATCGGGGTGAACGTAAATGTGCCCGCGTTTCCCGATGAACTCGCGGACACGGCGACCTCGCTGCTGCTCGAAACCGGGGAACCGAGCGACCGCGCAGGTGTGCTCGCTTCGATTCTGCGGCGTCTGGAAATCCGTCGCCACCAGATTGATCGCGGCTATGCGCAGTTGCTCGACGCGGTCCGCAGTCGCTGCGTTCTAACAGGTCATCGCATTTCCCTGCATGCGGCGGATGGTCCGCGGGTCGGATTCTGTGAAGGGATCGGAGCGGGTGGGGAACTGCTGCTGTCCGGAGCGAACGGACTGGAGCGCTTGATGCAGGCGGATGAGGTGAGGATTCTGGATTAAGTGCCCTGCATCGCGGCCAATTCCTCCTTCACCATTCGGGAAAGTTCCGGCGGTCCGAGCACCTTCGCCTGTCTGCCAAAACTCAGCACCCAGCGCAGCACCTCTTCAAGCCGCCCAACTTCGAAGCGCACTTCCACACGGGTGCCCTTGCTATTCAGCGCGGTGATTTCCTGGGACGGATGCCAGCGGCGTTCACTGGCGAGTTGGGCGGCATAGTTGCTCAGCTCCACCCGGACCAGATGTCTCGTGGAATCCCCCGCCACGCTCCACACGCCGAACGATTTTCCGAGATGGGCTTTCCCGTCGAACTCAATTGGCCGCTCAAACTGTTTCGCCGTCACCTTCAGCCGGGTCACGCGCGGCAGGGCAAAAGTCCGCAGCGCATCTCGCTCCAGATCATGCGCGATGAGATACCAGCCGCCTTCCACTTCGCCGAGATGATAGGGGCGCACGCGACGGGTTTCCGCCGTGTCGGAGCCGAGCTTGCGATAGGCGAAGGTCACTTCAAGCCGCTTCATCACCGAGTCCGCGAGTTCGCCGAACATCTTCACATCGCGCGGATGGGCCTCCACCGCCTTGCGGGAAAAGGCCTCGTCGAGATCCCCCCACGAGAAGGAAACGCGACCCTCAATGCCCTGCGTGAGTTTCGCGAAGACCTCCCGCATCGTGTTGGCCAGCGGCGTATTGCGCACCGCTTCCAAGGCCGTGCGGGCGAGGAAAAGTCCGGCCAGTTGATCGGCGGTGGTTTCGAAGATCGGGAAATCACTGGTGTCGCGCGTGTAGTGGAAGCCGTGCTGCACGGCATCGTATTCGATCGGCAGGTCCAGCATGTCGCGCATGTAGGAAACGTCGCGCTGGATCGTCTTCGGCGTCACCTCCAGGATCGCGGCGAGCTTTGAGCAGTTCGGAAATCCCCCTGCGCGCACCGCCTCGTGGATGCGAT
>JANOKL010000561.1:0-4307 GCA_031419215.1 Luteolibacter sp.
CGAGCGCTACCTCGCCGATCCGGTGCTAGGGCCCTTGATGAAGAAGCTGACGGCGGTGAAAATTTCGGCAGGCAAGATGACATTCGAGCGCGTGCCGGGAGTCGTGCCTCCAGAAACAATCACCAAGTCCCAGGTCGATGCGAGCAGCTATCGTCTGTTCAAGGGCATGGGCATCGTGGCTTGTGTGTTCCTCGGGCTGGTCGGCATCCTCCTGCTCATCGGCCTGCGGGCGAAGGCCCGTCGCGCACGGATGGAATGAAAGTCGTGGCACAAATCGTGCGTTTGGGATCGCTGATCGCCGTTCCCATATGAAACCTCAGTTCGTTCCCAGTCTGGTCCTTTCCCTCGCCCTCAGTGGACTCACCACGGCCCAGGAGGTCGTCAGGTCCAACGAATCCACTACCCGTTCGACTGCGGAGAAGCCGACCGAGGCCCCACGGGATCCGGCCATCGAGTCCGCCCGCAAGCAGCAGGAATCACTCACGATGGAGAACCTCGTGGAGGCGGAGCGTCTGAAAAAGGAGACCAACGCCCTCCGTTCGGAAATCACCCGCCTGAAGATGGAGCGCGAGCTGATGGGCGAAAAGAATGCCCTCGAGGATGCCAAGCGCGTCCAGAACGACCGCGAGGCCGACATCAAGTTTGCCAAGGAAAAAGACCGATTGATCAAGGAATCCGAGTTTGCACGCATCCAGGCCGAGAAGCTCTTGAACGACCTCAAGGCCGTGCAGAGCCAATCGGCGATCGAGATCACCAAGCTCCAGAACGACATCGCCCGGATCGAGACCAACGAGAAACGTTCTCAGTACGCCGACTCAAAGCCCGAATACCTGACCAAGCCACTCCGCGAGGATGGCGTGGTCGTCGTTTCCGACCGCCGCATTCCGCTGAACGGGCCCATCGGCAGCGAGACCGCCGACTTCATCACCGACCGCATCGACTTCTGGAACAACAAGGATTCCAAGCTGCCGATCTTCATCGTCATCGATGAATGCCCCGGTGGTTCGGTCATGGCTGGTTACCGCATCCTCAAGTCGATGGAGTCCAGCAAGGCACCGATTCATGTCATCGTGAAATCCTTCGCCGCATCCATGGCCGCCTGCATCACCACCCTGGCGGAGGAATCCTACTGCTATCCGAATGCGGTCATCCTTCATCACCAGATCAGCAGCACCACCGGCGGCAGCAAGCTCAACCTCACCCAGCAAAAGGAGTTCTACGAGGCCAGCACCCGCTGGTGGGAGCGTCTGGCGGGACCGATCGCAAAGAAGATGGGCATCACCACCGACGAACTCATCAAGAAAATGTATGACCGCAGCAGCAGTGGTGACTGGACCGAGTTCGGCGACAAGGCCCTGGAGCTGAAATGGGTGAACCACATCATCAGCGGCGTCGAGGAAACCTCCTTCGTGAAGGACCCCGACAGCAAGGTCACCCGCACCGCCGTCACGACCGCACTGAAGGAAGAGATCGACGCAGACGGCAAGCCCCACGCCTGGCTCCCACGCCTGAACCCGATGGACTGCTACTTCCTCTACAATCCGGATGGGTATTATCGGACGCGGTGAAGAGAGGGGCCGGGGGTCAGGGAGTCGGGGGTCAGGGCTACCAAAGCCAAATTTGATGAGGAATAGGCAAACTCAGGGTCTTCCATTGAGTTGCCGTTTTGCTTCCTCAAGCGACACCCATCCTTCGCGAACCGGAGCTTCTGAACTCGCAGTGGCATCATCCCACTCGCCGCTCTGTTTCATGCGGATCACCGCTAGAAAAGCAGCTAGCTCGCGCTGCTCTTCGGGGCGAAGTGCGGCGCTCTTCTCTTTGATTTCATCTAAGGACACGACTGAAAATTGGAATGAATCACGGCAGTTTCCAAGACAGTCTTCCAGCCGCCTAGCTCGCCCCTCAATTAAACCCCTCGCGGATGATCCTGGTGATCTCGATCGCCACGCTTAGCGCGTCAGTGCCTTGTTGGCCGCTGACCTTCGGGGCGGCACCGGCGGCGGCGCTGCGGACGAAGGCATCGAGTTCCAGCTTGAGGGGTTCACCGGGCTCCACCTCGACCGAGCCGCGCTTGATTTCCATACCCTCGCGCCAGTGCATTTGGCCGGACTGTTCCTGATAATCGAGCGAGAGGTAGCAGTCTTCCTGAAACACCCGGAGCTTCCGCATCTTGTCGGGGCTGATCCGGCTGGCGGTGACGTTGGCGACGCAGCCATTTTCAAAACGCAGCCGCGCGTTGGCGATGTCCTCGTTCGGCGTCAGGACGGCCACACCGACGGCGTCGATGCTCACAATCGGCGAGCGGACGAGGTGCAGGATGATTTCCAGATCATGAATCATCAGGTCGAGCACGACGCCAATGTCGATGCTGCGGTTCGGAAATGGAGAGAGTCGGTGAGCCTCGATGAAGCGCGGATGGGTGAGCTTTTTCTCAAGTTCGCGCAGCACGGGGTTGAAGCGTTCGATGTGTCCGATCTGCAGGACCTTGCCAGTGCGGGCGGCGGTCTCAACCAAAACTCGGGCGTCCTCCACCGTCGGGGCGATCGGCTTTTCCATGAGGATGTGAACGCCGAGATCCATCAGGCGGCAGCCAACATCGCGATGGGCCACGGTCGGCACGGCCACGCTGGCCACATCGCAAAGCGCGGCGAGTTCCTCGAGGCTGGAAACCGGGGTGGCTCCGAACTCGGCGGCCACGGCATCGGCGCGCGCGGCATCGGCGTCATAGATGACGGTCAGATCCACGTCCGGAAGCTGGGAGTAGACGCGGGCGTGATTCCGCCCCATCGCTCCAGCCCCGGCAACTCCTGCTCGAATGTTCTGCATGGGCCAGTGCTACTTCTTCGGACCCGTGCCGGGCAAGCCCGCGCGTGACGTTATTGCCACGAAACGACGTCGTCCGAATTCGCATAGATGACGGGATCGGTCTTCGACTTCCCGCCCTTGCCCTTTTTCCCGTCCTTGCCGAAGGCCCAGAACACGTAATCCTGCTCACGCGGCTTGGTATCGGTGTATTCGCCAATGCCCTTAGTCGACAGCAAGCGGTCCTTGGTTCCGCCAGCGTTGTCTTCCTGGAAAGGCGGCGCATTGATCGCGATCATGATCGGGCGGCCCCACGGATCATAAAGCACGGCATCCGGCCCAATGCCGTTCTTCTTGGCCGGTGTCAACGGCATGACCAGATAGGATTCCCTCTTCGGATTGAGCTCTTCCTGGGTGTATTTGTTGTTGAAGCCCTGAAGCGTGGAGACGTCACCGTAGAGGGCAGCGACAATGAAGTCATTGGTCAGTTCCCCGCCCACGTCGCCGAAGACGGCATCCTCGCCGCTGTCGCGGTTCGTCTGTGGCAGCGGAGGGCGCTGGTTTTCCGTAATGTAGGCCTGGAGCCCGGCTGAAACATCACGGAATTGGGAAAGGGCCTGAACCTTCCTGCCGCGGTCGATGAACATGGTGGCTCCCGCGAAGGAGAGCAGGGCGAGTACCGCGACGATGGTGATCACGACCAGCAGTTCCACCAAGGTGAATCCTTGGCGACGATTTCGGGAAAACTTGGGTTCCATTCACGGAAATTAGGACGCGGCCTCCCGTTTGTCCACCACTCGGAGCGGGGACGGGAATTTCTTTCAGGATCTCCGGGAAATTTGCGCCGGTGAACCTGCTGATGAGCGCAACGAATGGCTTGAAGGCGTTTTTTGCCTCGCCACCCGAGACGTTTCGTCCTACCTCGACCCCGCCCATGAGCGCTACCCAACTCGACCAACTGAAGGAGTTCACCGTCGTCGTTGCCGACACCGGCGATTTCGAATCGATGAAGGCCTACCAGCCACGCGACGCCACGACGAATCCGTCGTTGATCCTTCAGGCCGCCGCCAAACCGGAATACAAGCACCTCGTCGAGCGCGCGATCAGCGAACTCAAGGGCGGCCCGCTCACCGGCGCGGCCCTGACCGAGGCCGTCCTCGACCGCATCCTCATCCTCTTCGGCCTGGAGATCCTCAAGATCGTCCCCGGCCGCGTGTCCACTGAGGTCGATGCCCGTCTTTCCTTCGACACCGCAGGCACTCTCGTGAAGGCCCGCGAGCTCATCGCCGCCTATGAAAAGGAAGGCATTTCCCGTGACCGCGTGCTGATCAAGATCGCCTCCACCTGGGAAGGCATCAAGGCTGCCGAGGTCCTCGAAAAGGAAGGCATTCATTGCAATCTCACCCTGCTGTTCTCCTTCGCCCAGGCCGTCGCCTGCGCAGAAGCCGGCGTCCAGCTCATCTCGCCCTTCGTCGGCCGCATCCTTGACTGGTATAAAGCCTCCA
>JANOKL010000562.1:0-9190 GCA_031419215.1 Luteolibacter sp.
GGCGACACGCGGATTGTCGTGAATGCGGGGACGCTCACGCTGGAGGGCGACATGGCGCCGAACACCGTCACTCGCGTGCTCCAGCTTTCGGGTGTCGGCACGGGTTTCGCGACGGGCATCATCAGCAATGGCAGCGCGACATTCATCCCCGCAGTCCTCAAGAACGACTCCGGCACCTGGACGCTCGGCGGTGCGAACACTTACTCCGGGCTGACCACCGTGAGCCTTGGCACGCTTAAGCTCGGCCATCCGAGCGCGCTCGGAAACACCCTCGGCGGCACCACCGTCGCGGCGGGCGGCACACTCGATCTGAATGGGCAGACCGGTGTGAATGAACTGCTCACGCTCAATGGCGCGGGCGTCGGCAGCAGCGGGGCGCTGGTAAACAACAGCGGCACTGCGGCGAGTGTCGCGAATGGAGTCACCTCGCTCGTAGTCACCGCGGGCGGCACGCACAGCACCGTGCCGACGGTGACCATCAGCGGCACAGGCTCAGGCGCGACGGCCACCGCCACGCTCGGCGTCTCGGCGGCGAGCTTCACCATCGCGGGCGGCTCCACGGTTTATTCCGCAGCGCCGACGGTCGCGATCAGTGGCGGCGGTGGCAGCGGAGCGACCGCCACGGCCGTGCTCACGAGCGGCGTGGTCAGCGGCATCACGATCACCAATGCCGGTACCGGCTACACCACCGCGCCGACCATCGCCTTCTCCGCGGGCACCATTTCCACCGCCGGCACGAACCCGACCGGCACGGGCAACGCGACGAGGTTCGCCGTCTCCGCGCTCACGCTCACCGCTTCCGGCACCGGTTACACCGCAGCGCCGACGGTCAGCTTCGGCACCGGCACCGGCACCACGGCCACGGCGCAGCTTTCCGCCATCGTCCTCGCCTCGGCAGCGAGCATCGGCGGTACCGGCAACGCGACGCTGAACGCTCCGGTTTCCGGCGCGTTCGCGCTGACCAAAGCGGGCACCGGCACGCTCACGCTGGCCGCCGCGAATACGCACGCCAGCACCACCGTCAGCGCCGGACGGCTCAGCCTCACCGGCAGCTTGAGCGGACCCGTGACCGTGACCGGCGGCATCTTCCAAGGCACCGGCGCGGTGATCGGAAACGTGTCTATCAACGGCGGCATTCACGCCCCGGGAAATTCACCGGGCATCATGCCGGTCACCGGCAACTATGCGCTGGGCGCGGCCAGCACCTTGCAGGTTGAAATCAACGGTACGACCGTCGGCTCGCAGTACGACCAAGTGAAAGTCCAAGGCGCGGGAAGCTTGATCACTCTGGCCGGCACGCTCGACCTGATCGCCGCACCCGCTCTCGCTGCGGGCGGGAATTTCACCATCGTCGACAATGCCGGCACTTCTCCAGTGAGCGGCACTTTCGCGAACCTGCCGCAGGGCGCGGAGTTTTACGAAGACGGCCAATGGTGGCGCATCAGCTACCTCGGCGGCACGGGCAACGACGTGGTCCTCACCCGCATCACGCCGACCCCGTGGCAGAACTGGCAGGTGACAAACTTCGGAGCGAATACCAACAACGCCGGGCTCTCGGGCCTGACTGCGAACCCGGACGGCGACCTTTGGAACAACCTCGGCGAGTATGCCACCGCCTCGAACCCGAACGCGCACACCACCGCGCCCGCGCCCAGCATTCTCGGGGGACGACTGGCGCTCACCTTCACGCGGAACACCGCCGCCACTGACGTCACGATCATCATCCGCGGCGCCGATCATCCTGCTGGCCCGTGGACTGACCTTGCCAGAAGCGTGAATGGCGCGGTGACCAGCACTCTCGTCGGCGGAGTGACAGCGGTCGAGACGGGCACCGGCAATGCGCGCACCGTCCAAGTCCGCGACCTCTATCTCACGACCGACCCCGACCATCCCCGGCGCTTCCTACGACTCATCGTCACCCGCCCGTGAATCGTGGTGCAGCATTGATTTCTAAAGGATCTCATTCCCGAACGAGGCACTGCCAGGAATTTGCTTTTGGCGGGAGGTCCCTGAAACAGCCGTTGGGCCGGACCGGAGGGCGGGGAAAAGGGGGTTGCTTTCCGCGACTGCGACGCTCGAGGATCTCAAGCTGGCCGCCACCGCCCATCTCGCGAACTGGGAACTGCCGAGGCATTGGGAAATCGGCTGATCACTCTCCACTCAGCGCCACCTTCGCGCTGGCGAGCACGCCATTCGGACCGGTGACTTCGCCTTCGAGTTGCACGAGATTTCCGAGTCGGCCTTCGACCTTTGCCCGCAACAGCAGCGTCTCCCCCGGCAGCGCGGCTCCGAGGATTTTCGCGCCACGGATGGCGGTGAGGCGGAGGTTTTTCAACGGGGCCTGCTCGGGATCGGTCTGGACGACCACGCCGCCGAGCTGGGCGATCGCTTCGAGCAGGATCACGCCGGGCATCAGCGGTTGGCCCGGGAAATGACCGGCGAGAAAGGCCTCGTCGCCACGCACCAGATAGCGGCCGGTGCCTTCCTTGCCGGGATCGAGGCTTGTTAGTGCATCCACGAAGCGGAATTCCGGACCGTGGGGCAGGGAGGAAAGCGCAGCGGCCAACTCGGATTCGTTCATGCCCATGCACTGCCGTCAGGATGGGTGGATGACAAGCGGATCCTGATGAAAAAGTTGGATGCAGGATTCGAATGCCATGCGAACTCGCCTCAGACCGGAAGGTCAGAATGCCCGAGAAGGTCCAAGCCCGCATTGGGCGTTGCGTGTGGGGCGGGCGACGATCAACGATTTGTGCAGATGCATGATGACGCAGCCGCTCCTGAGTCCGCCCCGCCACCTGCCCGTCTGGTGTGGTGGCGGAATGAAGATTGGCTGGCGGTGCTGGCTGCCGTGCCGCTGTTGTTGGCCTCGGTGGCCGGGTGGAGGCTTCCGCAGCCGAACCTTGCCTGGCATTCCGCAGCGGACATCGGCCAGCTCGTTTCGCCTTCGAATCTCTGGAGCATCGCGCAGATCAGCCTCGTCCTGATCCTGCTCTCGGGCGGGGTCCTGGCGGCGTCAATGGGTCGCGGAGTGCGTGTGTTTCCGGCCGGGGCGTTCGTGGTGCTTGGCCTCGCGTGGGTGGCTCAAGCTCTGGCTTCGCACGCTGGAGTCAAGGAGTTGGGCTTGGAATACGTGGTGTTCGCGCTCGGGCTCGGGTTGTTGTGGAGCCATCTGTTGCCACGACCGGCTTGGCTGATGGGCGCGGTGCGCACCGAGTTTTTCATCAAGACCGGAATCGTGATCCTGGGGGCCAGCATGCTCTTCGGGGATCTGCTTCAGGCGGGAGCTCCGGGATTGATCCAGGCGCTGCTGGTCATTCCAGTGGTCTGGCACGTCACCTTCCGGATCGCGCGCTGGCTCAAGGTGGATGACGAGTTTGGCGTGATGCTCTCCACCGCCGTCTCGATCTGCGGAGTATCCGCCGCGATCGCGGCCTGCGGGGCGATTCAGGGAGACAAGAAGAAACTCTCCTACGTGACTTCGGTGGTGCTGCTCTGTGCAGTGCCGATGATGATCCTGATGCCGTGGTGCGTGAAATGGATCGGCCTGAGCGAGGCCGTCGGAGGGGCCTGGTTGGGCGGCACTCTGGACACCAGTGGATCGGTGCTGGCGGCGACCGAGATGCTTGGCGAGACCGCCACGAAGACCGGCACGGTGGTGAAACTTTCCCAGAATGTCCTCATCGGCGTGGCGGCTTTTGTCCTCTCGTTGTGGTGGTCACTGAGGGCTCGAAAGGATGGAGCTGCCTCGGCCCGACCAAGTCTGCGGATCATCTGGGATCGCTTTCCGAAATTCGTCATCGGCTTCATTGCGGCCTCACTGGTCTTCTCGTTTGTTCTTTCTCCGGAAACCGTGAAAGCCTGCGGGAAGTCGCTGAAAGGCCTGCGCGAGGTTTGGTTCGCCGCTGCCTTCGTCTGCATCGGCTTGGAGACCAGACTGGGTGATCTCGCCAAGCTCGGCGGCGGCCGGCCCGCGATGGCCTTCCTCGGCGGCCAGGCGGTGAACGTGGTCTGGACTCTCGTCCTGGCGTGGATGCTCTTCGGGTGATAGGGCTAGTCCGCTCACCCAGCTCGGTCCGGTTCAGATTGGAGTGATGGCCGCGTTTAGCCATGCTTCCGGTGCAGATGAAATGAATCTTACCCAAAAGGGTTCGATGTTCATCTGTAGTTTGAAGTCTGACCGAAGCCGTTGACATGATGAAATCGCTACATTGACGTTATTCGATGCAGAAGTTTTGCATCCATCACCGAATCTGATTTCACATCCCTGATGTGGGCACCTTGATGGGCTGCCCCTTCCGCGTCCTTGACCCCAGGCATCAGTTTCCCTATACGCCATCAACCATGAAAGCCCTTGTTCTCCTTGCCGTCGGTGTGCCTCTCGCCCTTTGCGGCCTCCACGCCGAGGACAGCGCCCTCCTCGCCATCCCCGGCAAGGTCATTTACGAAAGCAAGCTCGACCAGCCCCCAGCCGCACCGTGGAAATCCGCGAAGGGAAAATGGGAGCTGGCGAACGGCGTCCTGCGCGGCTCCGAGCTGGAGGCCGACCAACATGGCGCGGTGACCCGCCTGCCGGACAAGCTGCTGGACTTCATCATTGAGTACGAGGTCCGCCTCAACGGAGCCCGCGTCACCAGCCTTTCGATCAATGGCATCAAGGAACATATGGCCCGCATCCTGATCACGCCGAAGTTGGTGACGATCCAGCGCGATGACAACGATCATGAAGGGCCGGACAAGGCAGTCGTCTTCGCCCGTTTCGCCGCCGATCTCGGCGACGGATGGCACAAGGTCCGCCTCGAGATGGTGGGCGACAAGATGCTTGGAAAGGTCGATGACCTCGTGGCCTGGGGAAGCAGCGACTTGTTCAAGAGTCCGAAGATGTCGCCCGGCTTCACGGTCGGCGGTGCGTCGGCCGAGTTCCGCAACCTCACGATCCGCGAAGCCACCTTGAATCCGGACTGGGAAAAGGCCCAGGCGAAACTCCCGGCACCCGGCTCGAAGCTCGCCGCGTCGGAGAAGCCAAAGGGGAAGGCGAAGAAGCAGGATTGAATGGGTGACCGGCTGGCAAGTTCGCTCAGATCGCTACTTTCCCGGGCCCGTGAAACGCTGGGGGTCCCGACCGTTCACTGGCGCGTAAAGACCACCAGAGGACCGCAGGGGCTGCTTTTCCCGTTCTCCCATGAGACGCCTTCCAGCTTGAAATGGTTCGCGTCGAGGAAGGTGTAGGTCGCTCCGTGCATGTGCTTGTCCTTTGCCGGGTTCAGGCCGGGCGTCGGAGCCAGGTCGAAGGTCAGCGAGTCCGCCGTGCTCTTCACCAGCTTCATCCGCGGCTGGTTCCGCAGCATGCAGTAGTGGGTCATCGTGAGCTTTCCGTTCACGTCGTGATAGATGCTCAGCATCTCCATCGGCGTGCCGCCGGCGAAGCGTTCCTCGATCACCGAGTCTCCAGCGAGAATGCGGAACTCCGTGTTCATTTTTCCCATCATCGGAGATTCAGCCGACCACCTGCCAACCAGTGTCTTCATGCGCTCAAAGGCTGCGGAGCCCTTGTAAGGCTGCATGCCATCGCAGCACGATTTTGAGGTTTGGCCGACCTGGCAGGATGCGAGTGCCGCGCTGGCGGTGAGGACGAGGAGGCGTGCGTGTCGGATCATCAGAGTGTCAGGTTGAGGGTTCTGGAGCTGGCCGGACATTGGAAATCCGTCGTTCCATGTCACGACGAATGACCGAGGTCGGCGAGGACAGGAAAGTTGAAGAAAATGTCCGCGCTCCGGAAGTTGAAAATGGGTTGAAAAAGGGTCTAGTCGCGAAAATCAAGCGTCCGCGCCAGAGTTCGAACCGATGACATCGGCAAGACTGTCACGCTGCGCCGCCTAACTTCGACCAAAGTTGAGGGCGCTGGGTAGGGATTGACCCCATGGCGGATTGCCGGGCGTAGAGCATAATCCACTCTGTCTGATAAACGCGAAATCCAATCGACCACGACTCCATCCCCTCAATCCATGAACACTCCATCCTGCCTTCTCTCCAGAATTCGCGGCGCTGTTCTCATGACCCTTGTCAGTTTGATGGTGATTCCCTTGGACGCCCAAGCCAAAGGCCCGAAAGGATTCAAGTCATCACACGGACAGGAACCGAAAGCCGGGAATGACCACCGGAATGATCAGAACGATCGGGACGCACGTGATCGGCAGGCCTATGCCTCGCGGCCCCGCTCCGGATTCTCGCTGACCTTCGGAACCGGATATGCCGGACGGGGATATTACTACGGACCTCCGAATTCAGCGTATTACTACGAGCGCCCCGAGGTGAGATACTATGCCACCCGTGAAGCCGCGCCACGGGAGTATTTCCGCAATGAGTCCCGCCAGGGCGGCCAGGTGAACTTCTCGGTCCAGCGCGAGCTTTCCCGGAGCGGCTACTATACCGGGTATATCGATGGGCAGACCGGACCACAGTCGCGACGCGCGATCGCCAGCTACCAGCAGGATCAGGGGCTCCACCCGACGGGCTACATCGACGCAAGTCTTCTCAATTCGCTGGGCCTTCGTTGAGGTCCGGACCGCCATCCACCATCACCCTTACGTCAAAAGAGATGCACCATTCACGCTCGGCGTCCGATGTCAGGAGCTTTCGGCTCGCGGCCGCGTTGTTGTTGGGTGGCCGTATGGTCGCTCCGATCGCCGCCGGTCTGCTGGCCTACTCGGTGCTGACGGGCGATCGCCAGGCGTTGACCCTCGGTGTCGGCCTCGTGGTTCTCACCGGGCTGCTGGTGATCCTGCAATGGATTGCGGCCAGCCGCACCGGCTGCCCCTTGTGCCGGACTGCGGTGCTCGCTCCAAAGACTTGCTCGAAACACCGTCGTGCCAGAACGGCCCTTGGCAGTCACCGGCTGCGTGTCGCGGCTGCGATCCTCTTGAAGAACCGCTTCCGCTGCCCGTACTGCAATGAGTACACCTCGATGAGACTCCGGACCCTGGGAGGACCGGAGTAAGGATAACCGCCGGGACGCGAAGTGGGCCAAGGAAATTCAGGTTGAATCCCTGACAGGAGCTCCCATTCCCGCCAAGGACCTCGGTCCGAACTGACTGGTAAAGTCGGGTTTCACCCCATCGCCATGCAGGACGTGCCGCCGCACTCTGAGAACCATGAGTTACCAGAGCATAAATCCATACTACGGCGAGCTTGTGAAGAGCTTCGACGAACACTCCGATCAGCAGCTTGAGGAGGCCATCACCACCGCGGCGACGTGTTTCGACGCCTGGAGGAAGCTGACCTTTGCCGAGCGGGCAGTGATTGTCTCCAAAGCGGCGTCCATCATGCGTGAACGTGCAGAGGAATTTGCCAGGCCGATGACGCTTGAGATGGGGAAACTCTTTGCCGAGTCGCTCGGTGAGGTGAAGCTCAGCGCGGACATCCTCGAATACTATGCGACACACGCCGAGCGCTTCCTCGCACCGGAGCACTTGATTCCGGAATCCGGTGAAGCGGTGGTCGAAAGCAGCCCGCTTGGTGTGCTCTTTGGCGTGCAGCCGTGGAATTTTCCATACTATCAGCTCGCTCGTTTCGCCGGCCCGAATCTCATGGCGGGCAATGTCGTAATGGTGAAGCACTCGGGCACCGTGCCCCAGTGCGCCATCGCCTATGAGCAGCTCTGGCGGGAGGCCGGAGCGCCGGAGGGTGTTTACACCAATCTGCTCATCTCCCACGATCAGGTGCTCGCCGTGATTGATGATCCACGCATCCGGGGTGTGGCCCTAACAGGTGGCGTGGCAGCGGCCAAAGGCGTGGCCGAGAGAGCCGGAAAGAATGTCAAGAAAACCACTATGGAGCTAGGAGGCAGTGATGCCTTCATCGTGCTGGAAGATGCCGATCTGGACAAGACACTCACTTGGGCGGTGTGGGCCAAGATGAATAACATGGGTCAGTGCTGCATTGCCGCAAAACGCTTCATCATCGTCGACGCATTGGCGGACAGTTTCCTCGCGAGATTCAAAGCGGCCATGGAAGCGCTCAAGCCGGGCGATCCGATGGACAAGGGCACCACCCTCGGACCGCTCTCCACCGAGGCCGCTTTGGTGCAACTCCTGAAGCAGGTCGATGAAGCCGTCGCCCACGGTGCCACACTCGTGCTCGGTGGGAAACGCATGGACCGCCCCGGGGCATTCATGCAACCGACGATTCTAACGGACATCAGTCCTGAGAATCCCGCCTATCGCGAGGAGTTCTTCGGCCCCGTGGCATTGTTCTTCCGGGTGAAAGACGAGGAGGCGGCCATTTCGCTCGCCAATGATTCGGATTATGGCTTGGGAGGCTCCGTCTTCACTCAGAACATCGAGCGTGGCAAGCGGGTCGCGAGCCGCATCGATACCGGGATGGTCTTCGTCAATCATCCCACCTGGACCGCTGCGGACCTGCCTTTCGGTGGCATCAAAAACTCCGGCTACGGTCGCGAACTCTCCAGCCACGGCATCCACGAGTTTGTGAACAAGAAACTCGTCCGGGTCGCTGCGATTGATTCCCCAGCCTAACCACTTTATGGCAACCAAATCTTACGCCGCCAACTCGGCCACCTTTCCACTCGCGCCTTTCAGCCTCGAACGCCGCGCGCCCGCCGAGAATGATGTCCAGATCGAGATCCTCTTTTGCGGCGTCTGTCACTCGGACGTGCACACCGTGCGCAATGAATGGAAAGGCACGACCTATCCCTGTGTGCCGGGGCATGAGATCGTCGGCCGCGTCATCAGCGTCGGTGCCCACGTGAAGAAGTTCAAGGCAGGCGACATCGCCGGCGTCGGATGCCTCGTGGACTCCTGCCGCACCTGCGGGAGTTGTGAGGAACACCTGGAGCAGTTCTGCGAAAAAGGCGCTATTTTCACCTACAACGCCCCCGACAAACACAGCGGCGGCATGACCTACGGCGGCTATTCGGAGAGCATCGTGGTGGATGAAGCCTTCGTGCTGCAAGTTCCCGGAAACCTCGATCTAGCTGGCACCGCCCCACTGCTCTGCGCTGGCATCACGACCTACTCGCCTTTGCGCCATCATGGCGTCACCAAGGGTCAAAAGGTAGGCATCGTGGGACTCGGCGGACTTGGCCACATGGGGGTGAAGCTGGCGAAGGCGCTCGGCGCGCACGTCGTGGTCTTCACGACTTCCCTGACCAAGGTGGAGGACGCGCTGCGGC
>JANOKL010000563.1:0-4218 GCA_031419215.1 Luteolibacter sp.
CGCAGATGGAGCAGATGTATGGCAGCGAGGCGCAGCAGATCACACATCTGAGATCGGCCTATGGATCGAACTTCATGATGTTCTGCTTCTACATCAACAACAACGTCGGCATCGACTTCCAGATCTTCGCTGGTGGCATGACCGCCGGGCTGGGCACCTTGTTTTTCCTCCTCTTCAATGGCCTGCACATCGGGGCCTCCGCTGGCTACGCGAATGCCGCTTGCGATCCGCATGCGTTCTGGTCGTTCGTGGTCAGCCACTCTTCGTTTGAACTGACCGGCATGATCATCGCAGGCATGGCCGGGATGCGGATGGGGCTCGCGATCCTCTGGCCCGGTCGACTGCCCCGCGTGCGGGCTCTGGTCGAGGCGGCGAAAAAAGCGCTGCCGCTGATCTACGGCGCGGCGGTGATGACGACGATGGCGGCGGTGGTGGAGGGCTTCTGGTCGGCCCAGCCGATTCCATCCGCCTGGAAGTACTCCTTCGGCGCCGTCTTCTGGGTGCTGCACATCCTCTATTTTCTCCTGGCAGGAAGGCAGGTCCGGCATGCGGCTTGAAGAGGTCACGGCGGAGATCCGTCCGCGCAGCGATTGGGAGGCGGTCGATCTCGGCTTCGCGATGTCGCGTCGTGCCTTCTGGCGCTGTCTTAGCGTCTGGTGGCTGGCGGTGTTGGCTCCGACGGCACTGGGGATTTTCCTGCTGCGGGACCACCCGTATTTTTTCGTCATGCTCTTCTGGTGGTGGCGGCCGGCGGGATCGAGGATGGTGTTGTTTGAACTCAGCAGACGTCTTTTCGGCGAGGCTCCCACGTGGAAGCAGGTTTGGCGGGAGATTCCCAGGGCCTGGTGGCGAAGATTCTTCCATCGCTTTCTGCTGGCTCGCTTCTCGCCCTGGGCACCGGTGACGATGCCGGTGGAGGATCTGGAAGGGCTGCGCGGAAAGGCCTATCAGCAGCGTTCGCGTCTTGTCATGCGTCGTGGAGAAAGCACGGTGTTCCGTCTTTGCGTCGGTGGGTTTCTGGTCTCGCTCTGGCTCACGCTGGCCCTCCTCGGAATGGTGCTGATGCTCCTGCCCGAAGGGCAGTCGGCCGTGTTCGACGAGGCTTGGGATGCCATCGATTCAGGCTCGGTGGACGCGATCCCGCTGATGGCAAGCTGGCTGCTGGTGGGCTGTTACATGTTCGCGCTTTCCTTGACCGATCTCTTCGTGACCGGTGGCGGTTTCGGGATCTACGTGAACAGTCGTACCTGGATCGAAGGCTGGGATGTCGAGCTGGCGTTCAAGCGTCTTGCAAACCGGATCGGAACCCTTGCAACGCTGCTGATCGCCGCCCTGGGTTTGATTCTTCAATCGCCGTTGGCGGCTGCTGAAACTTCACCCGACAAGGTGATCCAGGAGGTGAAGGCGCACCCGGACTTCCAGATCCAGAAGACGAAAGTTCCGGTACCAGATGTTTCCAAGTCCTCGGGCAGCAGCACTTCAGTCCCTGAGTGGCTGGTCAGCCTGATGGCGGGCTTTGGAAAGATCCTTCTGGTCGTCTGTGTGTTGGCCGTTCTGGCGTTCATCGGCTGGCTGCTGTGGACCTTCCGCCACCTGCTTCGTGATCGCGGTGGATTCGATGGAGGATCGGGCTCCGCGATCCGGGCGCGGGTGGTGATGGGCCTGGAGGTGACTCCCGAGTCGCTGCCGGAGAATGTCCCTGAAACGGCCTGGCGCTGGTGGTGCGAAGGCCGACGCCATGAGGCGCTCGCGCTGCTTTATCGCGGTGCCATTTCCCGCACCATCGAGCTGGCTCGTGTGGAGATCGTGGAGTCGGACACGGAGGGCGATTGTCTGCGCCGCGTCGGGAAGGCGGGAACCATCGCGCATCCCGGCTATTTCAAGAGCCTGACCGCTTCATGGGTGCGCCTCGCCTACGCCAGCACGTTCCCGGTCGATGAAGAAGTCCGGGAGCTTTGCCAGCAATGGCCCTACGCGGAAAGGCGGTCGGCATGAACGGGCGATATCTCCTAGCTATGATTTTCGCGATGTTGGGTCTGAGTGGCTGCAACACCAAGTATCAGGAGGTGGAAACCGGCTACAAGGGACCTGCGAGAACGAATCCCTGGCTGGCAGCCGAACGCTTTCTAACAGCCTACGGTCATCCTGTGGAAGTGTTGAGCTCGTGGCGAGAGCCTGCCCCGGAAGACTCGACCTGGGTCGTTCCTTGCGAACTCATTTCGAACAAGCTCTTCGCCAAACAGATCGATCAATGGATGTCGGACGGAGGACACCTGATCTGCCTGATCGAATATTCCGATTTCCGTGATGACTGGAGTTTAAGAAACTCCGAGGTCGAGCTTGAGCCGGCCTTCGAACGTTTCCTCGAGGATCATGATTTCGAGATCGAGAAGGCTACCAGTGGCGAAGTGGAGACGAAACTGATCCGCTATCGTGGCAGGCCGTTTGACGTGGAAATGAAGTCCGCGTGGCAGGCGTCGAATCGCAGCGGTTCACTCCAGGGCATGCCTACCGCGAAGGTCGGCGATGGGCGGCTGACCCTCGTGACGGATGCCCGTCCATTCCGGAACCGCTGGATCGGCGACAAGCAGCACGCGGCGTTGTTGAAATCGCTGGTAGACTCCACGGAATCCTTCGGCACGGTCGTTTTCGTCAGAGGAGCCACCTTGTCGTTGTGGAGCCTTCTGATGGAGAGAGCGTGGGCGGTATTAATCGGCCTCTGTCTGGTGATCGTGATCTGGCTTTGGAAAAATCTCCGCCGCTTTGGCCCGCTCGAGCCTGCGGATGCCCCGTCTCCCTTGCGCGCTTATGATCACCATCTTGAAGCTCTCGGCGATTTCCAGTGGCGGCTGGATCGCGGTGCCTCGTTGCTGGCTCCACTTCGCGGGGAAATCCTCGAACAGTCCCACCGCCTGATGGCCCGCAGCGGAAAGCTCGACTCCGATATCTTCGCACTTCTCGGCGAGCGCGCCGGCATCCCGCGCGAACGAGTGGCCCGTGCGATGAGCGAACCGGCTCCTGCGGACGCCTCGGTTTTCACGCGCACTGTTTCCGATCTTCAACAAATCCTCAAATCGCTATCCTGATTCCCAACCCCGCCACCTTCATGTCCGAAGATTCATTCATCCCCGTTCCGGAACCCGTTTCAACTGCTCCCGCCATCGTTCAGGCGATCCGCTATCAGATCGGCCGAGTGATTCTCGGCCAGGACGAGGTGATCGACCAGGTCATCGCCGCATTGCTGGCAGGAGGGCACGTGTTGTTGGAAGGGAAGCCCGGCCTTGGAAAAACCGCGCTCGTTTCAGCACTCGCCCGCACGTTCGGTGGCGAGTCCGGCCGCATCCAGTTCACGCCTGATCTGATGCCATCAGATGTGACGGGCTTCCGTTTGTTCGACATGCAGAGCCAGACTTTCCAACTCCGGAAAGGCCCGGTCTTCACCAATCTCCTGCTGGCCGACGAAATCAACCGCGCTCCCGCGAAAACCCAGGCGTCATTGCTTGAAGTGATGCAGGAGCGGCAGGTCACGATCGATGGTGAAACACTCCGCCTTCCCCCACCGTTCATGACGCTGGCCACGCAGAATCCGGTCGAGCACGAGGGCACCTATCCACTGCCGGAAGCCCAGCTCGACCGTTTCCTGATGAAGGTCATCATCGAGTATCCTGATCAACCTTCCGAGTGCGAGATCGTTACGCGTGCTGCGGCAGAGAAGCCGGGTTCATCGAGTCCGGTCGATGTCGTCTGCACACCGGCCGACATCGTCGCCGTGCAGGAAATGACCGCCGCCGTGCAGGCGGTTCCGGAAGTCGTGGCCTATGCCGTCGCACTCGCCCGTGCCACCCGTGAAGCACGCGCCGTCGCCCTCGGGGCCGGCACTCGTGGCGCGATCGCCTTGGTCCGTGTCGCGAAAGCTCACGCCGCCATGCAGGGACGCGGCTTTGTCATCCCCGACGACATCAAGTCCGTGGCGCTGCCGGTCCTCCGCCATCGCGTCCAGCTCACCCCCGAGGTCGCCATCAGCGGCCAGGAGGTCGACGAGGTGCTGAGGGGAATTGTGGATAGTGTGCCAGCGCCGAGAGGAAGAAATGACTAATTCCTAAATCGTAATGACTAATGAAGACGTCACTTTCTACAGCGAAAGAAGGACTCATCAATTTGTCATTCGCTCTCCCCATTAGTCATTAAGAAATTAGTCATTAGTCATTTCTTCCCACC
>JANOKL010000564.1:0-9178 GCA_031419215.1 Luteolibacter sp.
CAATGTCTCCGGCCACCGCCTCGGCACGGCGGAAATCGAAAGCTCGCTCGTCGCCCACCCCTCCGTTGCGGAAGCGGCCGTCGTGGGACGCCCGGACGACATGAAGGGCCAGGCCGTGGTCGCCTTCGTCACGCTGAAGGAAGGCTTCGAAACCACCGAGGAACTCCGTTCCGAGTTGCGAAATCACGTCGGCAAGCTGATTGGTGCGATCGCCAAGCCGGACGACATCCACTTCGCCCCCGGACTTCCCAAGACCCGCTCCGGAAAGATCATGCGCCGCCTGCTCAAGGAGCTCGTGATCACCGGTGACGTTTCCGGCAACACAACAACGCTTGAAGATTTCAATGTGATCGCCAGTCTCCGCGCGGCCATCACCCGCTGATTTTTCCCCTATGACCCCTGCCAAGTTCTTTGTCGCCCGCGTCGCCCAGGCTTTCGGTATTCACCGGAAGAACAAGCGCATGTCGGACGCCGCGAACGAGATGCATCTTCTCCGCGATGCCGAGACGGTCCTCGGTGCGGCGGTGTGGGAACACGTCGAGAAGATCGAGGAGCTGTCGGTGGAATACTGGAACCTCCGCAGGTTGGTGAAGGAGCGGGATGAGATTCGCGCGAGGGTCGCCGTCTGCCATGAGCAGTTGGAAATCGCCCATGGCGAGCGCGCCTCCCTGCTCAATTCCCAGTCGGAGCCCCAGCAGGACCTGCTCGCCGAACGACAGGCGATCATGGGCAGGCTGGAAAGCCTCGCCCGTGATCGAGATGAAGTCGTGGCCCGCGCCCGGGAAGTCCGGCGGACCTACGACGGCCTGAAGATGAAACTTGAGGTATTGGGCAAGGAAAGTCCGAACGCGAGTTCCGAGCTCAGCAGCGTTCGAGAAAAACTTGAAGGCCTGAAATCCAAGTTCTCAGAGTTGAAGCAACAGCGCTCGAAAGTGGCGGATGCCATCGAGAAGGGAGATGCCGAACTCGATGCCATGGATGACAAGCTGGCCGAGCATCGGCAAATACGCCGCGAGCAAGCCTCCGGTGCGTTCCAGATCATCGGCGAGTCGAACCGGGAAATTTCCACCCACCGCGCCGAGCTTGGACTGATTGAAACGCAGATCAGCCAGCTCTATTCGGAAGTCGGGCGCTACATCAGCCGCAACCGACATCGCAATCCCGCCTGTGCAGAGGCTTCGAAGAGTCACCGCGCGATGATCGAGATCATGCGCTGCCTGCGGTCATCCGTTTCGATGAATCATCGTCTCGCGGGGCAGTCCTAATCGGTGAAGGGCAGGCTCCCGCCTCCCGGCCCGCACTGTGAGCAGCGTTCAGGCTTGGCAACGATTTTCCGGGGCCTATTGATATTGATTCATGGAAATCAACGAGTCCGGACTTCCGAGAAAAAAAGTGTCGACCCACTCGGTGCGGATCGTTGATACAAAATCTATCGATCCACCCACCTGGAAGAAATCGCGCAGGGCGGGCGGCACGGAGCATGGTTCGGCGGGGAAAAGGAAAAAAAAGGCCAGGTTGAGCCGGAAGAAATCCTCCCTTCCGAGCTTTGAATCCCTGAGAGCCAGAATCCGGAGACAAAAGCCCGGACAAATCGCCAAGTTTGTTTTCCGTTTCGTAATCCCCTTCTGCGCCATCGTCGCGGTATTCTTCGCCACGAGGCTCCTGATCAGGGAAGGGAAGCAAGCCCGCGTGGACGGCGGCACCAAGTCGGCTCCACTGGCGGATGTCCTGGAGGCTCCTTTCGATGCTGGGGTTGCTTCGGATTGGAAGGGAGAGGTGCCAGTCCAAGTGGCGGATCACTTCGTGAATGCGAGCAGTCTGCGAGATCGCCTCAAATGGGTCAGGAATCCTGAATCCGTCCGGGAAGCACTGCGCGAGTACTACGAAACCGGTCCGGGTGCCACCGAGAAGGTGAAAGAGGTAAAGCCGATGTCCTCCTTGGTTTCCGGGACCGTGACCTATGATCGCTTCATGGTCTGCATGGAATCCGGACTGGATCGAATACTGGGAGTGATTCTGACCCAGGAAGGCGCCAAAGTCGATTTCCTGAGCTACATCGGTTGGTGTTCGGTTCCTTGGAAAAACCTGCTCAAGGGCGAAGCCGCCACCGTCGGCGAGGCCCGGGTGACGGTCTCGGCTGGCAACTACTACGTCGGGCCATTCCAGGATGACGCCACCTGGAAACACTATGTGGCGTCTGTAGCCGGAGAAGACGAGTCTTTGGATCTGTATGTCCAGCGCAGCTCGCGGGATGACGTAATTCTGACCTCTCTGACGTCATTCAGTCCGGCCAAGGTGACCGTTTCCCTGGCGAGACCAGAAGGCGCTGCCAGAAAGCCCAATTACCAGATCACCCGGCTGCTCGCAGCAGAGTGGGTGGTGGGCGACTAGACCGCTCCGCCACGCTGAGATCTTCATCATTTAAAAAAAACTAATTTAGTTGATAAACTGGGGCGAATTTTGCTGTTAGGGAGTTGCACCCCTTCCACTACATGAAAAACAAATTACGCATTTTGACGACAGCCCTGCTGTGTTTCGGCTCCGCCGAGGCAGTCACGCTGAGTCTAAATACCGCCACGGACCTCGCTAACAATGGCACGACCACAAGCACCGCCAATCCAGCCAGCCTCGCGGTTGCCAACGGCACGGTGACGGCTTCGGCCTCCGCTCTCGTTCTCTCGAATCCAGGCGGCCTTGGGAACTTCCGATTGGTCGACTCCGCCAGTCCAGCTGTTTTCGGCAGCGCAGTGATCAACCGCCCGAACGGCGGTGGAGGTCCGATAGCAGGAGTGACCGCTGAGACAACCTACCAGGTCGCCTTCGTTCTTGGCCTCTCGGAAGAAGCGGACATCAGCTTCGATCTCAACTACGATCTGATCGAAAACAAGCAGCTCAATGGACTCATCACCTGGTCTCTCGTGGGCCCCGGGTCAACGAACATCTTCACCCCAGGCACGATCGGAACCGCCGGCACCACGGACAATCTTGTCGCCCAGTCGATCACCCAGCAGACCGCCCGCATCACCGCTGCCGGCACCTACACCTTCACCCTCAAGGGAATCGCCAACCAGGGTGGAACCACCACCGTAAGCGCAAACGCTGGGGTAACGGTGAATTTCAATTCCATCAACTTCGCGGTTACATCCGTGGCCCCTGTGCCAGAGCCGAGCACCACGCTGCTTGGACTTGCCGGACTTGGCTTCGCTCTTGGTCGCCGCCGTCGCCATTGAGTTCGGATTTTTCCGGCGGAAACGCGCAGGATCTCGTCGAGATCCTGCGCGTTTTTGTTGGGAACCGGATCAGCGAGCCCTTCGCCACATCAGAGGAAACCGCGCTGCTTGCGCTCGCCAGCCTCAGTGAATCATCGTCTCGCGGGGCAGAGTTGAGATTCCAGATTCCAGATTCCAGAGTTGAGAGAAGAAGACGGACTTCTCCATCGTTGCCCGGTCAGATGGCTGGAGGCTCTCCTTCAGGCTTCTTTTTGGTGAAGAACCTGGCGATTTGAACCAGTGTGACCAGCCCGAGGCAGAAGCCCATCACACCGGTGCCGATGAAGATACCCCAGATCGCGCCAACTGCGGCAGCGTAGCGCGTCAGTGAGGCACCTTCCTCGGGCATGAACAGGCCCTTGACGAACTCGGGAGAAATCGTCGCCACAAGAGCGGCGAAGAGACCACCGACCAGCGAGGCCAGAATGGCCGCGCCAAGAACATAGAGGAAGTAACGGACGACAACGTTCATGTTCGAGCTGGGTGGGATGATGGATTCAGCGTTTCTCAATCGCGACGAGGGTGATGTCGTCCATTTGCGGAGCTTCGCCGGTGAAGAGCTTCAGTTCACGCTGGACGGCGATGACCACTTCCTCCGCCCCGAAGACGGCCACCTCGCGAAAGACCTGGGAAAGACGTTCGCTGCCGAATTCCTCCTCCTTGCCGTCGATGGCTTCCTTCACGCCGTCGGTGTAGAGCAGCAGGCAGTCGCCGCTTGCCAGGGTAATCTCGAAGTCGCGGGTGACACGCTCGAAGACCTCACCGCCATCGATGCCGACAGCCAGGCCCGGGGGCTTGAGGAACTCGACCTTGCCGGTGGACTTGTGGAACCAGAGCGCGGGATCATGACCGGCGCGGGCCATGACCACCCGACCGCTGCCGGGCTCCAGGACGTGGTAGGCCATGCTGATGAACATGTCCTCGCGGATGTCCGGAAAGAGCTGGCGGTTCACATACGAAAGCACCTTCGCGGCGGAGCCTTCTCCAGGTGCGACCGAGCGGAGCACGCTGCGGCACATGGCCATCAACAGCCCGGCGGCCACACCTTTTCCAGACACATCGGCAATCGCGATACCGTGGCGGCCTTCACCGAGGTCGACATAATCGTAGTAGTCGCCGCTGATGATACGGGCCGGAAGATTGGTGCCGCTGACCCGGTAGCCGGAAATAATCGGCGCGCATTGAGGAAGCAGCACGTGCTGGACCTCGCGGGCGGTGCGCAGCTCGCTTTCGAAGACCCGCTTCTCATGGGCCTCGCGATGGATGTTGGCATTCCCGATCGCGAAGGCGGACTGCTCGGCCACGGTGCGGAAGACCGCGAAATCATTTCCGGTGAACGGCCCGTCTTCATGCAGGCGGGCGACGGCGAGAACCCCGAGCTCTTTCCCGGCATGCCGCAGCGGCGCGATCAGCACCGCCACATCGCCCTCATAGCGGACGAAGGCATCGCGGAAGGCGACGTGGTTCTTCACATCCGGCACCCGCACGGCCTCACGGATCGAGAGGCAATGGCCGAGGATGCCCTCGTCGATCGGCACCTTTGCAAGGCGGACGTGGCTTTCAAGAACTCGCGGATCACGCTCGGCGCGCTTGAGGATTTCCACCGGCACGCCGATCAGCGGCGGGCAGATGTCGGACATGTAGGCGGGCACCAGGAACTGGCCGTCATCGTTCAAAAAATAAATCGCCCCACCACGAGCGGAAACGACCTTGTCGATGCCGTCGACGATCATGCGTGAGAGCGCCTTGACGGTGGTATCGCTCTCGATCGCACTGCCGAGATCATGAAGGAAGGCGAACATCCGCTCCTCTTCAACCTCGAATGATCTCAGCCGGGATTTCAGGCGACGCAGCCGCCACGACCATTTCCGCAGGATGAGGAAAACGACCAGGCTGAGGATTCCCAGGGCGATGAGGACAGGCGTGGGGTGCATCCGGTTTCCTGTATGGTCCAAATCGCCCGGCAGCGCCTCACTGATCCGGTGCCGGTTTCGAGGCGACCTCCGCCTCCAACAGACTCACCACTCCGGCGAATTTCTTGGCATTTTCCTGACTGGCCGAAGAGAGCACCTTGTGAGCGTCCAGCACGTGGCGTGCCCGCTCATTCATCGCCAGGCTGGTGACCGGCTGGACCGGAGCAAGTTCCTTGCGGATCGCCTCCAGACCGGCCTGCCAAACGGCGGCGGGAGGATCGATTTCGAGAAGGAAATCCAGCCCGAGATCCTCGAGCGAGCGGCGGTTGCGCTCATTGGCAGCCGCGACCTGGACTTTGCCGCCGGGTGCCAGCAGTCGCGAGGAGAGCCCGGCCAGCGTCCCCATGAAGGTGGAGTCCATGCCAGTGCAGGCTCCCAGATCGACCACCAGGCAGCGCTCGCCGGCCGCGATCCGCAGCTCCGCGAATTCTTTGAGGGCCGGACTCGTCAAAAACGAGCCCTTGCCTTCACAGCGTATCCAAGTGAACCCGTCAAATTTTCCGACGAGGATGGAGTTTTCAGCAGTCACGGGAAACAAGTCCGCCACGAGGCGATAGGTGCGCCCATAGTTAACCGCGAACTTGGTCCCGGGTCAACCGCCCATGCGGACGAATTGCACGATTCATTGCCACAAATACGACTTCCGCGAGTCGAGCACCTGCTTGCCGCGGACCAGCGAAACCTTCCAGGCCAGAACCTTTCCGCCCTTCGCGTAGTTGTCGCCGATGACGTTGAACTCGGCCTTTCCCGAGGTGGCATCGGGCGCGAATTTCTGCACGGACCGCTTGATCCGGCTCCCGGTGGCTCCTTGTTGATACTCGAAGACAACCTCCGCCGGAGCACCGCCGGAATCGTCCTTCCAGAGCACCGTGTAATACTGGCCCAGCCGCTGCGACTGCTCCTTCACGCCGATCGCTCCGAAAAGCCGGCGCGTCTTTTCACCGCGGATCATCGGGTCCTGGTTGAAATCACTCCCGGCATCGCGGAGCACGAATTGTTTCACCTCCAGCATCCTGGAATCTCCCGCACAGGAGGCGAGCACCGCCGAAAGGGCCACTAGCAACAAGCGTCTCATTGGGCGCATTCAATCAGTCCGCCGCGCTTTTCCAACCCCGAAGTTCCATCGGTTCTTGGCGGGCGCGCAAACGTCGGGTTAAAGTGCCAGCCATGGACCCCGAAGTCCTCGAACGACTCGACACCTTCATCCGGAAAAAAGGCCTGCGCCGCACAGGCCAGCGCGACGTCATCGTCCGCTCGGCCTTTTCCTCGGACGATCATTTCACCGCCGACGAGCTCTTCGATCGCGTCCGGAGAACCGACGCCAGCGCCTCCCGCGCCACCGTTTATCGGACCCTCTCGCTGATGGTCGAGGCCGGCCTGCTGCGGGAAATCGAGCTCGGCGACAACCACAAGACCTACGACCCGAACTTCATCGAGAAGCCCGCGCACAACCACCTCGTGTGCATCGACTGCGGCCGCGTCACGGAATTCGAGGACTCCCACGTCGAGCTCCTCAACGACTGCATCACCCGCCGACTCGGCTTCCGCCCCGTCCGCCAGTCGCTCAAGATCGAGGCCGGCTGCGAACAACTCCGCCTCAAGGGCCGCTGCCCGAACCTGATCGCCACAAGGCTTTCCGGGAAAAGGCTGAGGAAGAAGCGGTGAGGCGAAGAGCATCAAATCGGGACCGCTCAGGCTTTATGCCTTTGATTAGCCAACTTTGGGCCTCGAGACTTTGCTCAATTTTCCGATCTGCTTGTTCAGGGGCGGCTTGGAGATCCGCAGCATCAGCGACTCAACATGCTTAGGGTGGTCCCGGTGGCTGTTGGCTGGAACGTAGTAAGCAGAGATGTAGGTGACCAATTCCCACCGCTGCCTCGTCTTGTTCGCGATTCCGGAGGGAAGAATTACCACATCCGCTCGTTGCATCAGTGCATTGTAAACCTCTTGCAAGAGTTTCACTGCCTTCCCTAGGTAAAGGAGTTGAGCGCGGGCATCGTAGAAAGCGTAGATCCCCGGCTCGTTGACGTGGGAACCGAGGTACTTCTTGAGCTGCGTGAGCGTTGGCCTCTCAACGTCGACCTCCTTGAACTCGAAGACAATCTTGAACTCGGGAGCGAAACGGTTGTGCAGGATGTAGTCCAAGGTTGGCTTGCGAGGAGCGATCTCACCGGAGATCCATTTCCTTGCCTGGGCCGAACTGTAACCGGTCGTCTCGCTGAATAGCACGAAGTCACCACCAAAGTATTCGTGGAAAACGTAGCAGAAGAAGTCCCGCCGATGTTTTCTGGAATCGTAATTTTTCATGATTTCAGGAATTCAGCCCTTCCTCCTCGCTAGCTCCGGCTAGCAATCTGAACTGACTAGAGGCTCATTTTCTCCAAAGGGCCAATCTCGAAATGCTTTAGATGGAACCTTTCACGCAGCGGCGGCCTTCGCTTTCGCCAGGCTCATCACATGATCGAGCTGGACGAAGAGTTGGAGCTCTTCCGTTTCCTTGAGATTGAGAGAACCGTCCTGCTGCTTGGCCAGAAGTTCCGTTACACGCTGCTCCGCCGCTGGCGATGGCTTGAAGGCAGCGAGCTTTTCCACCCCTGCGGCATCGGCAATGAATTTGACGATTTCCTCAAATGGTTTCATGGCCGAAAGGTAGAGAATTGAGGGCGTTTATCCAGAAATTTCATGTCGCGTCCGCCGCAAGGGCCGTTCCCCAAACCTAATCGCGCCGAGGCGTGATCGGTAAATTCTGTGTCAACGCGGCTTGGCCGTTTGACCTTTTGGGGGCGAGCGGGTTAGAGAGGTGATTGATGAAGACTGCAAACCAATTGGTGTTCAAGGTCCTGGCTCTAGGCATCGCGGTTGGCTTGGGGGGTGGCTATGTCTGGAAGCGCCAGAAATCCGCCGCCACACCGCCGCCGTCTGCGGAGGTGAAGATGTTAGAGGGGCAAGAACCGCCGAAGCAGGAATCTGAAGCCATGCTGATTCCAAGTTCGAAGACCATGATTCTAGATTCTTCTATCGCACCACAGCTGCCGATTCGGGAACTCCCGAAAACGCTGATGCCGAGTTCGAAAAGTGGCGCTTTCATAATGGATCCGCCGGGTACGACAGAGCCAACACCGCCCACCGTCGAGCAACGGAAACTGCTCTTATCTGGATCCAAGAGCGCGATCCTGATTGAGCCTGAACCCGCAACGAAACCCCAGGCTCAGGAGCAGAAGAAACCATGAACTGGCCGGTCCTGCTGTTGGGAACGGGCGTGAGCTTCCTGTTTCTCAGCGTACTGTTTCATCCGCTGGAGCGGGCGTTCCCGGCGAAACCGGGCCAGCGCTTCCTGCGACCGGAATGGTGGGTGGATCTGGGATTTTTCGCCGGCCAATACCTCCTGTGGAACGGGGCGGTTCTGTCGTTGCTGAGCCACTTCGGGGCCTGGTTGCATACTCTGGTGCCGTTCGGATTCCGTTCCGCAATCGCCGGACAACCCTGGTGGTTGCAGGCGGTGGAAATGATCCTGCTCAGTGATTTCCTGATCTACTGGGGGCATCGTCTCCAGCACCGCGTGCCCTTCCTCTGGCGCTTCCACTCGATCCACCACAGCGCCGAGCATCTCGACTGGCTGGCCGCGCATCGCGAGCATCCGTTGGACACGGTTTACACGATGGGTCTGATCAACCTGCCCGCCTTCCTCCTCGGCTTTCCGGTGGAAACCCTGGCGGGCCTGATCGCGTTCCGGGGAATCTGGGCAATCTACATCCACTCGAACGTGCGCCTGCCGATCGGGCCACTGCGCTGGTTCATCGGCGCACCGGAGCTCCACCACTGGCACCACGACCGCGCGCGCGATGCCGGGAACTACGCAAACATTTCGCCGCTGATGGACATCGCCTTCGGGACCTACCGCTGCCCGGATCACGAGCCGGAGTCCTTCGGAATCCA
>JANOKL010000565.1:0-14436 GCA_031419215.1 Luteolibacter sp.
GGCGACAAATGGGAAGAAGACAACAGCCTGGACCCCACCGACAACGGCTCCCGAAATTCCAACAACGGGCCGAACGGCGATCCTGATCTCGATGGCCTCAGCAACCTATACGAATATTGGTATGGAGCCGATCCACAACTGGCTGACACCGATGGAGACGGCATCAACGATTTGGATGAAGTCACCATCCACTACACCTCCCCTACCTCGTCAGACAGCGATTGGGATGGCCTCGGCGACTTTGACGAAATCTTCACTCACGGCACCCAGCCTTGGAATTGGGACACCGACGACGATACGCTTTCCGACGGTGATGAAATTAACACTCACCTCACCAATCCGCTCGAAACCGACACTGACGGTGACTGGATGTGGGACGACTACGAACTCGCCAATTCCCTCGACCCCACCGACCCCGCAGACGGAATGGCCGATGCCGACGGCGACACTTTAGCCAATCAACTCGAATTCGTCTACCTCGACCAAGGCTTCGATCCCGTCGCCGTCAACAACGCCGCAGTCTTCCCCTGGGCAGGCGATCCCGACTGGGACGGACTCAACACCCAAGTCGAATTCGTCACGCACCTCACCAACCCACGCCAGCCCGACACCGACGATGACGGCCTCAGTGACGGGTGGGAGATCCTGTATGTCTACTCTGCCTTGATAAATAACGAGACCGATGCCAACTCGGGTAATGATCCAAGTGCTGATCCTGATGGAGATGGACTCAATAACGCCGCCGAGGATCAAATAGAAACCAACCCGAACAATGCGGATACCGACGGCGATAGTAATAGTGATTTCGCGGAGGCCCAAGGCGGCAGCAATCCAAAAAATGCCGCTAGCACCCCCGCAAATCCGGGCGGAGCATCTGGTGGTCCGACCACTCCGCTACCTCCTCTGGTTTCATTACAAGTCAACTTCGGTGATCACAGCGGGAGTCACTCCGAAAAGTTTAGGGTTTGGCTGGAACCGCTTTCGGGCGATGCCAATACCCAAAAACGTTTTCGCTCCAACCGCAAGTATGGAGGAGCGCAAATCGAGACTTTAAAGGTTCCTGCTGGAGCAAAATACAAGGTCACGCTCTCCCACATCGGTACCGATCCAAAATATCGGGGTGAGCCCAAGCCCGATTATGATTACACGTTGGAATTTCCGCCGGTGATCACTGGCAGCTCGGCAATTGCCGTCATTCCTGAAGATCCGAATTCAATCCTTGGCATTCATGATGAAGGTCAGGCTTTCTTCGCGGCCGGCAAGGATGCCACGCTAAACATCGCGTGGCTCACTTCCGAAACGGTAGCTAAAAGCCCAGCCGATAGAGCAAGGTTAAAGCTAGGCGTCGGAGAAGAAGTGGAACTAAAGGTTTCTCCGTCGTTAGTGGCTGCCGCCTGGACTACGATGGTGGGTACTTTGAATGCCACCACGGGCACTTCAGTTCTGCTTACATTAGACGATACGGTTGGAGTGGCCAAAAAAGTGTCGGTTGACTACCTCGGTAAAACGCTTGAAAAGGAATATGAAATAGTTGCTCCCACTGGCATTGATCATGCCGATATTGCATCAACTCATCACTATCCGGTAGGTGAAGCAAGCGCCGGCATGCATTTGTATCCGGTCGTTGTCGCACCAATCGATGTTTCTTTTTACAACGTTCAAATGTTGGAAGTCGGGCAGGGAGCAACGAGCATTAGCGGATATTTTTTAACCAATACACCTATTTCTCATGTGGGGCATGGTGCCGATGTTTGGTTCGACCTAGATGAGAAAAACCAATGGCCAACAAATTGGGATCATGCAGAATTGACCAATTGGCCTGCACCTTGGTCAACAGGCGGATTCACCTGGCTTATTCCAGCAAAATGGAAAGTAGTAAGTCCTTTAGCAACAAGTCCCGAACATACGATCGCAGGCTGGGATCAGGTGTTTTCGATTGATGCAGCAGGAACCATCACGATTAACAAATTCAATCACCACGTAACCCGGACAACAGCGGATTCAATAACATCACAGTGAGTAGCGAAAGTCATACATTATGAAAACAATATACCTGTCTTTGATTTCAATCATCGCGATGAGCCAAGTATTCGCGCAAAACGAGACCAGCAAACGCGCTGTTGAGTCGGTGACTCTCAAAGCTTCCGCTGGAGATGTCCGCGGATTAATTGATGCCTTGCCGAATTTGGAGCTTCTATGGCAAGATGACCCCGTAGCCTACCTGGAAGCTGTAAAAATAGATGTGCAAGCATTGATTAAATCGGGAAATCCAGACGCAAAAAATGCGGTATTATCTGCATTTCCGAACCTGATTAGCAAAACCTGCCCGGCAGACACTGGCGCTGCAGCCTCCTACGTTCGGATCAAATATACCACGATTACCAATTACTTTGCCTTTGATGAAATCCGATCAGATAAAGGGCACCTGCTGATGATCGCGACCTTTTTAGGCGAAGTCCGATCCCTGCGTATACCTGACTACCAAAATCAAGGCACCAATATGCCAGGAAGGGAAATATTGAATAAAGCCGGAGTGCATGAGGTCGCTGATTTGCCCACTCAAGCCCTGAAAGATGCTGTCGCAGCAGAGGTGAAGAAAAACGAGGAGGACATGAAAATGAACGAACTCCAGGGATTTCTCTCTTCTGCGGATTCTGGCCTTACGTCTTTGCTGACTACTTATGCAAAGGAGTTTCCAGTGAAAGACCCTGCAAACCGTGAATTTCATGCAAAACTAGCTGAACGCTCCAAGCTGACTGAAAAGGAGATTGAAGCTCTCAATAAGCCTAAGTGAACAAATCGTGCCTACGGTCAAGATCTGGAGAAGAATATCAGCGAGTGAGATAACTGGCTATCAATCTAAAAAAGCGTCGGGACGGAGATGGAAGTGCTTGCCGAGGCAGATGGCGTACTCGGCGGTGAGCTTCCGCTCGCCACGAAGAATCATTGGCCCGAGCGAGGGGGATTTCCCAAGAATTCGGGACAGTCCAGCGCCAGTCAGGCCTTGCTCCGTCGCCAGGTGCTTCAGTAGAGCCACTCCACTCAAAGTCGTCTGCTTTACGGAAAGCGCGTCATATTTTTCGATGAGTTCACAAAGCAGATCGAAGTAATCGTTCTGATCTTCGGTCATCTGATCCTCGAATCCGGCAAAGACATCGGCGATTTCCACGGTGTTTGAGTAGGCCACGTCGTCGTGGATCGGGCGAGGAAGCATCACCTTGCACAGCCCGGCGTAATCGCGGGGCATTTTTGCAAATGTTGGGATCGTTTTGGTTTTCATAGCTCCTTTTTCCAATCGTTCTTGCTGTAGTCGGCGTGAGTCAGGAACCGCAGGGTGTAGAGACGCTGCTGGTCGTAAGGAATTTCCTAAATGTCTCCCACTTTGAAAACAAAAAGAGCGCGAGGCAACCCCGCGCTCTTTGATGAATCGTTCGCTCGCTCGTCTTACTTCACCTGCCTTGCACTGGCCTTGAGGCGCAGGGCGTTGAGGGCGATGAAGCCGGTGGCGTCGTCCTGGTTGTAGGCCGCTTCCTGGCCGCCTTCCATGGTGGCGACTGCTTCGGAGTAGAGGCTGTGCGGACTCTTGCGGCCGGCGTTCATGACGTTGCCCTTGTAGAGCTTCACGCGCACTTCGCCGGAAACCGTCTGCTGGGTGTTGGTGACAAGGGCCTGGATCGCCTCGCGCTCCGGTGCGAACCAGAAGCCGTTGTAAACGAGCTGCGCATACTTCGGGATCAGTCCGTCGCGGATGAACATCGCCTCGCGGTCGACCGTGAGCGCCTCAAGGTCGCGGTGGGCGGCTAGGAGGATCGTGCCGCCGGGGGTTTCATAGACGCCGCGGGACTTCATGCCGACGAAACGGTTCTCGACGATGTCAACGCGACCGACCCCGTTGCGTCCACCAAGGAGGTTGAGCACGCGCATGATGCCGTAGGGCGTGAACAGCGCGTAGCCGTCCTGCTGGCCGGTGATCTTGGCGTCGCCGAGTTCCGCGACGAGAGCGTCGAGGTTGTCGTGCTTGAGGCCGATCGCGTCGCCCTTGTCGAAGAGGATTTCCACATACTCGGGAGCATCCGGCGCGTCCTCCGGGGAAACGGAGAGCACATACATTTCGCGGTCGTCGGGAGTGGTGGCGTCATACCACGGATCCTCGAGCATGCCGGCCTCGAAGGAGATGTGCAGGAGATTGCGGTCCATCGAATAGGGCTTCTTCATCGAGGCCTTGATCGGGATGTTGTGGGCCTCGGCGTAAGCGATCATTTCGGCGCGACCAGGGAACTCGGCGCGGAACGAAGCATCGCGCCAAGGGGCGATGCACTTGACGTTCGGGGCCAGTGAGGCGGCGGAGAGTTCGAAGCGGACCTGGTCGTTGCCTTTTCCGGTAGCACCGTGGGCGATGGCGTCAGCGCCTTCAGCGAGCGCGACGTCGAGCATGCCCTTGGCGATGCAGGGACGGGCGATCGAGGTGCCGAGCAGGTAGCGGCCTTCATAAATCGCACCCGCCTGGATCATCGGGAAAATGTAGTTGGCGGCGAAGTCTTCCTTCAGGTCGCCGAGGTAGTACTTCGAGGCACCGGTGGTGAGGGCCTTTTCCTCAAGCCCATCGAGCTCGTCGCCCTGGCCGACATCGGCGCAGTAGGCGATGATCTCGGCATTGTACTTGGCCTTGAGCCACTTGAGCAGGACTGAGGTGTCGAGACCTCCGGAGTATGCGACGACGATTTTCATGGCGGCGGGAGCGAAACACGACGGGCGGGACCGTGCAAGCGTAGTGGCGGATTTCCTCCAGGAATCCGGCTTGGCGCTTGGAAAGCGCCGTCACGGAGATAGGAACTGCGCATGCCGTTGACGCCTGCCCAGACTGCCATCGCCTTGCTGGCGGCGCTGTGCATTGGCTTGTCGAAATCCGGATTCAGCGGTGTTTCACTGGTCTCGGTGGTGGTCTTCGCCGATCTCTACGGCGCGAAAACTTCGGTTGGCTTCGTGCTGCCCCTTCTCATCGTGGCCGACCTGATGGCGTGGCCGGCGTTTCGGAAGCACGGCTCGTGGAAAGCGGTTTGGCCGATGCTTTGGCCCGCGCTCGTCGGTCTGGGAATCGGCTATGGGGTGCTCGGAATTCTCGATGAAAAAACGGCGCGAAAAGTGATCGGCGCGTCGATCCTGCTGATGGTCGTCATCCAAGGTTCGAGAAGTCTACATCCGGAGACCTTCGACAAGCTCGCGCAATCGCGTGGCTTCGGAACGTTGGCGGGCGTGACCGGCGGATTTTCAACGATGCTTGCGAACTCCGCCGGGCCGGTGATCCAGCTCTACCTGCTGGCGCGAAAGATTCCGAAGATGGAACTCATCGGCACCGGCGCGCGATTTTTCCTGCTGATCAATCTGATCAAGGTTCCGCTCAATTCCAAACTCGCCCTGATCACTCCGCTGACGCTTTTGGAAAACGCGAAGCTCGTCCCAGCGGTGGCGATCGGCGTTTTCGGCGGACGTCACCTGGTGAAGCACGTGCCGCAGAAAGTCTTCGAATGGATGGTCATCGGCTTCTCGATGATCGCGGGCATCCGGCTGATGTTTTTTTGAAACTCAGCCCCAACGGTTTTCCTGCATCATCTGATAGTTCTGATAGGCGAGATAGCCGAACATGATGGCGGTGAAAGTGGAGCCGAGAAAGGTCAGCGCGAGCACCGCCATCGCCACGCCGGTGACGAGGCCGATCTGATAGACGAGCTTCTGAGGCTTGACGAACAGTTCCGCAATCCGTCCGCCGTCCAGCGGCAGCACGGGGAGAAGATTGAGAATGCCCCACCAGAAATTGATCCACAGGAAGGCATTGATGATCTTAATCTTAGGGCCACCCTCCAGGACGAAGGTTCGGAGTTCATCGGACACCGGAGTGAGCACCGTGCCGAACAGCGTCAGGGCGGTTAGATTCAGCCCATTCATCGGACCGAGGCCGATGCACAGCAGCAGCACGACCAGAAGGAAGAGAGCGAACCCCGCGCCTGGACCGGCGGCGACACGCCAGAAATTTCCAGAGCGGGTGAACCTCCCTCCGTGACTGTAGGCCAGCCCGCCGAGGCCCCAGAGGGTGATGCTGGAACTTCCTCCACCAAGGCGCCGTCCGACTAGGGCGTGGCCTAGCTCATGCACGAGGATGGAAATCGCCATGATGATCATGAAGACCAGGACACCGAGGATCTGCTCCTTGGTTCTGGCGTTGATAGCTCCGCCGATGAAGGCACCTGTCAGCCAGAACATTGGCTGGATCTCAACCGGAACGCCGAAGATCGTGAAGCGGATCATTTAGGGAAAAGTCAGAAACGTTACTCCGCCGATTTCTTAGCAGCCTTCTTCGCTGCGGGGCGGGGTGGGAAATCAAATCCAATCTTTCCGTCCTTCAAGTCGAAGGTGAGATGGGCGTCAAACTTGCGCTTCGTCCTGTTGGAAACGAAGCCGCGCAGCAGGTCGGTCTTCCCTTCGCTGAGAAGTTTCAGCGCCTGTTCGGGATCGATCTCACGCTGGAGGATCGAGCGACCGATGCGGATGCCGTTCGGGTCTTTCTTCGTCTTGATCTCCGGCACGTGGTAGGCCTTGTCGGTTTGATAGACCTTGAGGCGCTTGCCTTCCGCGGTGACCGCTTCACCGATGAGTTGCTCTTCGGTCAGCTCGACTTCGCCGTTCTTCTCGTCGTCGCCGAAGTCGAAGTTGATCTTGAACTTGTCGTCCATCTTCAACGCCGCGTCGAAGGGCTTGTTGAACTTTGATTTGAAGCCGGTGAGCGGGCCGACGAATTTGGTGGAGAAAAGCTGGATCGCCTCGTCCTCGCTGAGCAGGCGGCCGGCGATGTGCTTCTTCGCCTTGAATTTGCACTCCGTCTCGCGGCACTCATAGGTGGCGTCGGTCTGGCGGAGATCCTTCGCGCCGCACATCGGGCAGGTGACCTTTAGATCGGGAAACGCCTGGTTTTTCGTTTCCTCTGCGAGCTTGTGGGCCTTCGCAACGATCTCGTTGGTGTAGGCGATGATCTCCTTCATGAAGTCATCGCGCTTCCGTTCGCCATGCTCCATCTGGCGGAGTTTGTATTCCCAATCGCCAGTGAGCTTCGGAGAATAGAGGCCCTCGATGTCCATTTCGCGCACCAAGGCAATCAAGCGCATGCCGCTGCCGGTGACGTGGAGGTCGCGACCATCTCGAACAAGATACTTTTGGGCAATGAGCCCTTCGATCGTCGCCGCACGGGTGGCGGGAGTGCCGAGGCCGCGCTCGGACATGGCTTCGCGCAGGGCTTCGTCGTCGATCAGCTTGCCCGCGCCTTCCATGGCGGAGAGCAGGGTGGACTCGGTCATGCGTGCCGGGGGCTTGGTTTCCTCGTGGAGGACCTGGATGTCCTCGACCTTGGCGTTTTCACCGGAAGTGACTCCGACGAGTTCATCCTTTCCGGAAGCGACTCCCGGACGACGTCCATAAACCTCCATCCAGCCGGGCTTGATGAGCACCTTGCCGTCGGTCTTGAACGTGTCCTCGGCGATCTTCGTGAGACGTGTCGTCTGTTCGAATTCAGCAGAGGGATAGAAGACCGCGATGAAGCGCTTCACGATCATGTCGTAAACCTTCTGCTCGGTGTCGCTGAGCTTTGCGAACTTGCCGGTCGGGATGATGGCAAAGTGGTCGGAGACCTTCTTGCTGTCGAACACGCGGCGGGACTTGGTGAGCTTTGGGCCATTGTCCTTGTCGCCCTTGATCACGGCATCGGCGTACTGCGCGACGTCGATGTCGCTGGCGGCGATGTCACCGAGGGTTTCGCGGACGTTCGGCACGTAGTCCTCGGGGAGGTAGCGTGAATCGGTTCGCGGATAGGTGATCATCTTGTGCTTCTCATAAAGCGCCTGGGCGATCTGAAGCGTGCCTTTCGCGGAAAACGGAGCCTCGCGCTGGAGGGTGGTGAGGTCATAGAGCTGCGGGGCGATCTGGCTTTGCGCCTTTTTCTCTTCGCTGACCGTGCCGGTCTTTCCTTCGCAACGGGCCTTGATGGCGTCGGCGACGGCTTGGTCCCAAATGCGCTCGGCCTTCGAGTGCGGCTGAGTTTCGTCCTTCTTCCAGGAAAGATCGACCCACTTGCCAAGATACTCGCCGTTCTTCACGCCGAAGTTCGCGTGGACTTCGAAATACTTGCTCGGCACAAACGCGCGGATCTCGGCCTCGCGCTGGGCAAGGATGGCGAGGGTCGGCGTCTGCACCCGGCCGGCGGCGGTGATGTTGAAGCCGCCGTGGCGGGAGTTGAAACAGGTCAGGGCGCGGGTGGCATTCAGGCCGACCAGCCAGTCCGACTCGGAACGGCACTTCGCGGCATCCGCAAGCGGCTTCATCTGCTCTTCAGAACGAAGGTGGTTCCAGGCCTCGATGATCGAGTCATTCGTCATCGACTGCATCCACAGGCGCTTCACCGGCTTGGTGATGCCGCCGATGTCCATGATGTAGCGGAAAATGAGCTCGCCTTCACGGCCGGCGTCGCAGGCATTGACGATCGAGTCGATATCCTTGCGCTTGGCGAGCTTCAGCACCTGCTTGAGGCGGGCCTCGGAATCGGCGATCGGGTCGAGTTCGAAATGCTCGGGAATCGCGGGTAGCACATCGAATTTCCACGGAAGCTTCTTCCCATTCGGGCCCATCGGCATCCGCAGCTCGACCAGATGGCCGACGGCGGAAGTGATCACGGCCTTGTCATTTTCGAAGAAGACATCGCGTCCGGAGCCCTCCTTCTCGAACTTGCCGAGCGCCTTGGAAAGCGAACGGCTCAGGTCGGTCATGACGCTGGGTTTCTCGGCGATGATGAGGATTTTGCCCATAACGGAAAGGATGCCGGGTGTCGGCGGATTGAGGGACTAGACGGGCGAAGAGCCGCTTGGCAAGGGGATTTCCTTGGGAAGAGTTCTGAGTTTTGAGTTTTGAGTTTGAAGGGAAGAGCGTGCCGAACGGGAATGTTTGTTCGTTTCAAGCTCCCGGAATGGACCAGATTTCATCCACGAGTCTCCCACTTTGGGGGGGCGGAACGAGGTGGGTAGGGAGGGCTGAGTCTTTCAATTTGCCTTCTGGAATAAAAGGCTCCTTTGAATGCAGCCCCGGAAATCAATCCGTAGAGGATAGCGAGTGGGCTCAGTTGAATTGCACCATAGATGAAGGCGATCAGAAAGGTCGCGAAAAGTTCGGCGCAGAGAGGGGCCGAAAATTTGGCCAGCCACCATTTTGGGAGAATCTCCGTCGGAATCTGGTCCGGATGATCCGCAATCCAGCTCTTGGTAAGGAAATACATGGCGGAACCAACCAGCTGAACAATGACGGATGCGAGCAAGAAGCCCATATTGATAAGCATGCTCCATGTCGGCGGGGACATCTTGAGTTCGCAGAAACGCATGCCGAGCGCGAAAGTTGAGCACCAACCGAGCACCCACATGGCCGCGCCCAAGCCCGACAAAATCGAGCCGCTGGCGTGCATGAACCATCTGGCAGCCGGAGAAAGATCATCACGCATGGCGGAATTCCTACCTCAGGCTGTATCGGAATCCCGGCAAACACCTCACCAGCCGCCGCATCTCCAGTTTCATCAGGGTCGCGGTGACCACGGGAGCGGGGAGGCCGCAGGCGTCGATGATGCGGTCGACGGTCATTTCGTCGCGTCCGACGACCGCGAGCACCTTCGCCTCTTCTTCCGGTAGCTCGGCGTCTCCGGCGGACTTTTCGCTGAGGCTCTTGTTGGCGAATGGCAGGTCGCTCAGCTCATCAAGGAGCTGGGAACCGTCGAAGACCAGCGTCGCGCCATCGCGGATCAGTTGGTGGCAGCCCATCGAGCTCGGAGTGTCGATCGGTCCCGGCACGGCGAAGACCGGCTTTCCATAGTCGGAGGCCAGATTCGCGGTGATCAACGAGCCGGACCAGGCCGGGCACTCGACGACCAGCACCGCCCGCGACCACGCGGCGACGATCCGGTTCCGCATCGGGAAGGTCTGTTTGTCGGGAGCCGTGTGGAGCGGAAACTCGGAAACGACCGCGCCGTGGCCATCGGCGATTCTTTCCGCGAGGCCGAGATTCTCCGGTGGATAAAGCTGGGCCAGCCCCGAACCGATCACCGCGATCGTCCGTCCGCCGGCCGCCACAGCAGCCTCGTGGGCGGAGGTGTCGATTCCTCGCGCGAGCCCGGAAATGATCGTGAAGCCGGCGCTGGCGAGCTGGAATGAGAACTTCTTCGTCGCGTTCCGACCGTAGACTGTGGCGCGTCGCGAGCCGACGACTCCGATGGCGTGCTTGTCGCGCTCCTCCAATTTTCCCCAGACATAGAGAAGCAGCGGCGGATCGTAGGCCTCGCGCAGGGGAGCCGGATAATCGGCGTCGTCCTGGGTGACCACGGAAATGCCACGCGCGGCGGCATCGGCCAGCTCCTTGACCGGATCGGCGTGGTCCTGCCAGCGATGGAGGATGGAAGCGGTTTCCTCGCCGATGCTGTCGACTCGCATGAGCTTGTCCTTGGAGGCTCCGAGGATTGCCTGCGGTTCACCAAAGAACTCCAACAATCGCCGCACCCGGACCGGACCGATCTTTGGCAGGAGATTGAGGGCGACGAGGGCTTCGGTCGAAGTCATACAGAAGAGAAAATCCGAAATGCGAAATCTGAAATCCTAAACTGAAGACTGGGTTGTTATTTTATCGGCGGATCATGCCATCGCCAGGATCGACTCATCCCAATCCTTCCACACCGGATCAATGCCCTGACGTTTCAACATCGCTGCGATCTGAGCCGGGCTGCGATCATCGTGGATCTGGAATTGCTCGGTCGCCTTTTCACAACCGCTCTTCGTTTCCAACTCCACGCGTCGGCCACGGACCGTGAGATGCACATCATCATGCCCCGCGCCGGTGTAGCCACCGGGCTCGGTTTTCGCTCCTGCGGACATCGTGGTGGTGCCAAGATGGACCAGCGAGTCCCGCAGGGTGGGGGACTCGCGGGTGGAGACGACGATACCGACTTGGGGAAAGAGGATGCGGAAAGCTGTTAGAACCTGAACGAACTCGCGGTCCCCCAGCAGGAGATTGGCATCAGTCTCATACTCATAATTTCCGGCGTAGGGCCGCATGCGCGGAAACGACACGGTGAACTGAGCCTTCCAGCAATGCTTCTGAAGGTATTCGAGGTGCGCGGCCAAGGCCACGGCTTCTAATTTCCAATCCGCCAGGCCGAACAACGCGCCGATTCCGATCCTTCGGAAACCACCGGCATACGCCCGCTCCGGACAATCGAGCCGCCAGTCGAAGTTCTTCTTCGGCCCGGCGGTGTGCAGCTTCTGATAGGTCTCGCGGTGATAGGTTTCCTGATAGACGACGAGGCCCTCCGCGCCGTGCTGGACGACTTCGGCGTACTGATGGTCCTCCATCGGGCCGACCTCGATGCCGAGTGTCGGAATGAAGGGCTTCAGCGCATCGAGGCAGTCCTGAAGATAGCCATCGGACACGAACTTCGGGTGTTCCCCGGCGACGAGCAGGATGTTCCGGAATCCGAGATCGTGGAGATGGCGGGCCTCGCGCACTGTTTGCTCGACGCTGAGGGTGGTGCGGAAAATCGGGTTGTCGCGCGAGAATCCGCAGTAGGAACAGTTGTTGACGCACTCGTTGGAAAGATAGAGCGGCGCGAAGAGTCGCATTGTCCGTCCGAAATGTCGGCGCGTCAGCACCTGGGCCTTCTGTGCACGGGCTTCCAGTTCGGCATTTCCGACCGGTTCGATCATCTCGCGGAACCGTCGCATCAGCGGGGTCGGACGTTCGAGGAGTTCGGGAAATCTTTCGGAAAAGCCCATGGCGGGCGAACGATGGTCCGACCTGGGCGCGGCGTCAAAGACCGATGCCGGAAACCGCGCAGGCTTGCCAATTTTCTCGTTGCGGGCTTTTCTGTCCGGAGCCCATGAGCGAAACCGAGAAAATCGTCTGCAAGCCGACCCCGTGGTTCCTCTTTCGGGCGGCGATCATGCTGCTGATGTTCGGCGTTTTCGCCTTCCTTTTCTACCGCGACGGCCTGATTGGCTACCGTCACAAGAACGCCTCTTATTACCTGCGGGCTTCCTTCGAGGCGGCGGCAAACCAGCTCCAGGTGAAGTCGCAAGGCGGCAGCATTTCCCCAGCCGAGTGGCGGGCCTTCGCAGAACAGCAGACCGTGAAACTGCCCGAGGACGCCTCGATCCTCCCACCGGAAGTCCAGCCGGGGATGAAATGGCCGGAGCCGCTCCACGATCTCACCTCTCTGCGCGACAAGCAGTGGCAGCACCTCTGGCGCGAGTACTCCGCCGCCTGGCCCGCCTGGAGCATGGACGCCGAGCCTCCGCACGAGCCCTACGACGCCGGGAAGATCCGCGAGCAGTGGATCGTCTGCGGCATCTGCCTCGCACTGAGCCTGACCGCCGCGTTTTTCCTGATCCGCACCCTGACGCGCAGCATCGCGGTCGACGGCGATGCCCTGTACCATTTCGGCGGGAAACGCATTCCCTTCAACGAAATCACCCGCCTGGACCTGCGGAAATGGGACACCAAGGGTCTCGCATTCATCGAATACAAGGGCGCTTCCGGCAGTGGTCGCGTCCGTCTCGATGGCCTCACCTACGGCGGCTTCAAGAAGGAACAGGGCGAACCCGCCGAGGCTTTGATGAAGCGCCTGCGTTCCAAGTTTTCCGGCGAATTGATCGAGTATGCCCCGGTCTCCGAGGCCGAACAGGACCCCGCCGCTCCCGCGTCCTGAATCTCCTTTGAACGGGGATCCTTTTTCGAGGTTGCCAAGCCCCGCCCCCACGGTTAAGCACCCCCAACGCAACCCCAACCAAGAAGCAATAATGTCTGACAAAAGCATTGAAGACCGAGTGAAGGACATCATCGTCGATCAACTCGGCGTGAGCGCCGAGCAGGTGACCCTCGCAGCGAAGTTCATCGAAGACCTCGGTGCTGATTCGCTCGACACCGTCGAACTCGTGATGGCCTTCGAAGAAGAATTCGACATCGAAGTGCCTGATGAAGAGGCCGAAAAGCTTCAGTCCGTCGGTGACGTCGTCACTTACGTGACCGCCCAGCAGGGTTGATCGGCTCCGCCTGAAACACTTCAAGAAGGGCGGACTCCCAGGCGGTGTCCGCCCTTTTCTTTGCAAAAACGACGGTTGGCAGGATCTTCGATCCGATCATGCACTCGCCAGACGACATCCAGTACGCGCTCGAAACCACCCGGGTCCTCCGCGAACCGGATCGGCGCATCGACACGTTTGGAGAAACCCGTTTCGAGTTCCAGCTCATGAGCGAGCTGATGGATCGCACTGGAGAAGTCCGCATTCGCTCCGGCGAGGTCGAGGCGATGCGGCCGCGCATCATTCGTCCTGAGGCCTACCGCGAGATCGAGCTAGAGGGCTTCGATGAAACCGCCCGCAAGCGACTCGACTCACTCGTCGAGCGACTCCGCTCCGAGGGCAAGGATCTCGCTTTCCTACAGTATGGCTTCCAGTTCCGCCGCAGCACGGTCACCGAGGAAATCGTCCACGACAGCATGGACTCGGTGCGCGACCGGCTGATGTCCGAGCAGGATCGCACCGGAAATCCCGCCCGCGCCATCATCGAGGGCGTCGACGACGCCTGGGAGATCTGCCTTTTCAAATTCTCCTTCGAAATGATCCTGCGCTCCCAGGAAATCAACGCCTTCGATTTCAAGCGTCGCGGCCTGCTCTGACCTTCGACCCATGCGGATCTGGACCCTCATCAAGATCATCGCCGCCCTCGTCGTCCTCGGCGTGATGGCCTTCACCGGGATGCTGGCCTACCACATCACCGTCAAGCCGCTCGGTGGCGTGTTTGCGAAGATCATTCCGGATCCCGCCGACGTCGTCTCGACCCAGCATGCCGAGGACGTCGACAAGATGCTCGATGCCAGCGAAATGCCGGACATCGAACCAGGCGAGAAGGCCTACCAGAAGGCCATCGAACTCATCGCCACCGGCAGCGCCACCGAGGCCCGTGAGAAACTCGAAACCATCGTCAACGTTTACCCCACCTCGTCCACCGCCTCCGAGGCCCGACGCATCGTCGGGGAAATGAATCTCGATGAGATCCTTTCCGCCGATCACATGGAGGGGAAGAGCACCTACATCGTGAAGCCTGGCGACGCCTACAACTCCATCGCCAACAAGAGCCGCACCAATCTCGACTGCCTGATGCACCTCAACGGCCTCACCGATCTGGCGCGCCTCCAGCCCGGCGATGATCTCATTATCCTGCCGCTCGACTACCGGATCCTCATCGAACCGCAGAAGAAATTCCTCTCCCTCTGGAGCGGTGGGAAATTCATCAAGGACTACCCGATCATCCGCATCGAGCATTCCGGGCCGCTCACCGCTCTGAGGACCACCCTCGACTCGCGTGCCG
>JANOKL010000566.1:0-9418 GCA_031419215.1 Luteolibacter sp.
CAGCAACAAGGTGCGCAATGTCCGCTTTGAAGGGCTGACCTTCACCCAGACTGGCTGGAATGGCCCCAGCACCAAAGGTTCCGCCATGACCCAGGGTTCCAGGGAACTTGTCCAACCCTTTGCGAAGCATGGAGCGATCACGGCGCAGTATGCCGACAATCTGGAGTTCGCTTTCTGCAAATTCCGGTTTCTGGGCTTCACTGCCATTTCCTATGTGAAGGGAGTCACGGGCGGTGCCATCCGCAACTGCGAGTTTCGTTGGCTCTCCGGGAACGGCATCGTGATTCATGACGATGGCACCAAGGACCCGGCCGAGGGTGATTTCTGCCAGAACATCCGGATCGTGAACAACGGCATCACCCGGTTTGGCCAGCAATACAACAACGGCATCGGCATCGTCAGTTATTTCGTGAAACGCATGCTCATCGCGGACAATGAAATCTGTTGCGGCCCCTACATGGGCACCCAGACGGGAGGGCAGTCCGGTGGCAACGAGGAGGCGGGCATGAAGGAGAATATCCGAGAAACAATTACGTGCACCACGTGATGCAATTCCACGATGACGGCGCGGCGTTTTACACGCTGGCCCGCCAGCAAGGGACATATGTCGTGGACAACTGGGCGAACACGATCCAGTGGGCCCAGCTCACAGGTGCTTACCCGGTGGCCGGAATCTATGCCGACAACTACTCGGAATTCATCACCTTCGAGCGCAACGCAACCGTGAATTGCTCCGACGACGTCAACCAGAATACCGGCGGCGGCGTGCAGAACATTCGCTTTATTTCCAACGTCACCACGGCAGACGCGACCATCACCGATTATGCGGGCCGCAAGGTGAACTATGTCTGGCCGACCAAGATCGAGGCCGAAAGCATGACGATCACCGGAGGAACCTCCGAGTCAGGAGCATCAGCCTACTCCAACGATGCGGGCATCACTTTCAGCGCTGCTGGAAATCTCAGCACCACCTTTGCCGGTGCGGCCGGAACCTACAACCTCCACGCAGCTTATGTCACCGGGTCCAGCGCCGCGGCGAGCTACGTGCTGCGCGTGAACGGAACGAGTGTTGATTCGTGGTCCGCAGAGCTGACCCCGGCTGGCACAGGACTTCAAATCCGCCACCGGATCAAGCGTGCGGTCACGCTGCCAGCCGGAGCTGTGATCCAACTCGATGTCACGCCAGCCTCCGGCACTCCGGCCAAGGTCGATTACGTGGAAATCTATGGCAGACAACTTTCCACGCCTCTCGCACCCGAAAGCCTGACGGCGAACGCTGTTTCCGCCACGAAAATCGCGCTGGCCTGGGAGGGATGGACGGGGGAGGCCACGTCTGCAACTTATACCGTCTCCCGGTCGACCTCCTTAGCGGGTCCGTTCACCAATGTCGTGACGGGAGTCACCAGCACAACCTGGATGGACTCGCACTTGGTGCAAGGCACTGCGTATTTCTACAGGGTCACGATGACCACTGCCCTGGGCACGAGCCCGGCCAGCGAGACGGCGAGCGCCACGCCGCGTGCGTTGTCCGGCATGACCACGCTGGAAGCCAGCGCGGATGCCTTTGTGCGCGCAGGCAGCGACACCACAACCAACTTCGCCACGACCAACTTCGGCACTGCGCCAACACTCGTCGTCAAAAATTCCACCGCCGCCGCCACTCAACGGAAGTCATACATTCGCTTCGATCTTACCGGTCAGGACATCCACGCCACGCCGAACGCTTCCCTGCAGTTCGCCGTCTCTAGTGCTTGGGTTGATGCGACGCCGTTGCAGGTCTATGGATTAAAAAACGCGGACGCAGGGGAAGCCTGGGGCGAGAGCACCATCACGTGGAACAATGCACCGGCCAACACCACAGGGTCGGGAGATGGACTCGTCAGCAGTCGGGTGACGCTGCTCGGCACGCTTGCGGTCACCGGAGCTCAACCACTGGGACAGGTGCTGGAGCTGCGCTCCGCAGCCCTGGATGCCTTTCTTTTGGCGGATACCGACGACCGAGTGACATTCATTCTGACCCGCGCCAGCACCGCAGCCGGCAACTCCATCGTCGCCTCCAAGGAAGACACCACGTTTGCCGCTCCGGCCCTGGAATTCGACAGAAGCGTGCCGGCCTTCATCGAAGTCAATGCCAGCACCGAGCGATACCAAGACACCTCATCGCTGACCAACACCATTTCCAACTTCACCGTCCCCAGCGGCAGCTACCGCAAGCTGGTGCTGACCGCCAGTTGGGAACAAGGGAGTCCGGCGGGCATCAGCGCGACTTGGAACGGAAGCCAGAATTTCACGACGGCGGTGAAATCCGCGGTCGGCAGAAACGCGGCCATCCTCACCCTCGACGACCCGACCCCGGGCACCGGCAACATCGTCGTGACCTTCTCTGCGACCACCCAGTCACGCGTCGGCGTGCTGAGCTTGGTGGGCGCCGCGCGTGGAGTCGCGAGAACCTCGACCGCCTCCGGCGTTTCCGGCAGCTTAACCGTCCCGGTAAATGGGAGCCTCGTGACCGGCGTTTACACATCTAACAACACAGCCACGGGCTTACCCACGATCACCGGTCCTTTCGCCAGCACCCTCTACAACGGCGATTCGGGTTCGTCCGCCGGCAACGCGGGCTACCAGATGGTGCCAACGGCGGGCTCCGCCAATTACACTTGGACGGTCAGTGCCCCTGTCGCCGACAACAACGCTCTCGCTGCCTTCGTGCCGGCGAGCGCCGCACCAGTGATCATCACCACCAACCCGGCGGGCAATGCGACTGGTGTGCTCGTCGATGCCAACCTCGTCGCAACCTTCAGCGAGCCGGTCGTAAAGGGAACCGGCACGATCACGCTCAAGAGAGCCTCCGACAACAGCACGGTCGAGAGTTTCAACATCGCCACCTCGCCCGCGCTCACCATCAGCGGACAAACCCTAACCATCAATCCGACTAACGATCTCAGTGCGGGAGTGAGTTATTATGCCCTAATCGATTCCACCGCGATCGTCGACAGCTCCGGCGGCCATGCCTTCGCAGGTATTTTCAGCACCACCGCCTGGAACTTCACCACCGCTCCCACCTTCTCCAGTTGGATCTCCAACCCCAGTTTCGGGCTCGCCGTTGCCGACAGGGACCTCGCCGACGATCCCGACAGTGACGGAATCGACAACGGCGTGGAAAACTTCTTCGGCACCCACCCCGGCACCTTCACGCAGGGGCTGATCGCAGGAAGCAAGAGCGGCAATACCTTCACCTTCACCCACCCGCAGAATGCAAGTCCCGCCGCCGACCTCAGCGCGAGCTACCGCTGGTCCATCGATCTCGCCGCCTTCAACCTCGGCGGCCAGACAAGCGGCGGACCCCCCTGACCTTCACCACCCAGGCGAACTCGCCCTCCCCCGGCTTCACCCGTGTTACGGCCACGGCCACCGGGACACTCCCCGATCGTCTGTTTATCGATGTCAAGGTGACGGGTCCTTGAGGGTTCATCATCGAACAACAGCGCAAGCAGCAGGCTCCGGCTGGGGAATGATCGCCGCTTTAAAAAAGGCCAGGACGTCCGCGTCCGGGCTTTTTTTGGATCCTCGCTCACTTCGCATTCCACGTGCCGAGCACCAGCTTTTCACCGAACAGGAAAAGCCCGAGCCCGATGTCGTCGTGAAGCTCGATCGGAATGAGTGCCTCCTTCTTCTTGGTGATGAAGCGCTGGCGTGACTCCGACTTGAAGCCCTTGTCCACGCGCACACAATCCTCGTTGGCCAGTCGGATCCAGAGTCCACCGGTGACCTCGCTGGTGCCAAGCGTGCGACCGTTGATCCAGTGCTGATAGACACCCTTCGAATCGAAAATCCAGACCCGTTCCGTGGCACGCAGTTCCTCCAATGCCTCCAGGGAATACTCGTTGCACTTCTGAACGAACACCGCCCAAGCGCCTGGCAGGATGCCGAACTTGCCGCCATCCGGCACCAGCACCGACACCTCGCCGGGAAACTCATAGTTGGGCCAGCCGACATACATGCCGTGCCCGGCCTCGTGACGCACGATGGCGAGGGCTCCGTCATCGCTCAGCGTGGTCTTTCCGGTGTACATCCCGCGCGGTCCCAATTGCTGCGGCAGGCATTCCTTCCACGGCGACTCGATCTTGGTCCATTTCCCGTCCGGCGTGACCTTGACCTGCCCTCTTCCTTGCTCCGATCCGACCGAGACGATCCACGCGTCGCCAGTTTGATTCGATCTCGCCCAAGCGATCAGCGGCGTTGCGGCAGAACCTTCCTCAGCGGGAATGAGCTCCCTACCTTTGATCGTCCACTGGCGCTTGCCCTTGGCCGAGAACATCGTCAGTTCCCGGTCATACTCCTCAATGTCGGTCGTGATCCAGCGACCATCCGGCAGGAAAGCTCCGTACCATTCGCGGCCATGGCCATCGCCCCGGCGGACCGTCGCCTCGGCGAGCAGTTTGCCATGTTCGTTGAACAACTTTCCAACCTTGGGCGTCCAGATCTCGAAACGGTTCCGCGTGATGCGCCGCCATACGGTCGGATACCCGTTGTCATCTTCTTTCATCTTCTGCGAAACAGGCTCACGGGCCTGAATCGAGACCTCGACTTTCGTGGTGGTGCCTGAGGCTTTGATCTCCGTTTCCGCAAGCTTGTCGCCGCCGAGAATCCGCTCCACCAGATCCGTGCGTTCACCCAGGATCGCATGCTCAAGAAAACCATCAGGTTCCTTGCCCGTGGACTTCCATTGACCGAATTCCGCCAGCGCCGCAGCCGCGCTGTCCGCCTCCTCATCCTCCGCCCTCAGGCAAGTGATCAGAGTCACCGCCAACATCACTCGACCTGCCACTTGGAGTCCATTCATCCCCCTGCCGTAGCCGGCTCTCGTTTGTGATGCAAGCTCGCGAAGGATCTCTGACCCCTTCAACGCCAAGTAGATTTGATTACACCTTGGACAAAAGACGCTTTCTTGAAAACGCCTTGCCGGAAGCGGTCTTGAGATACCGTTCGAACGCGAGTGCGGCTTCTTCTGTTTCGAAAGCGGCATACCAAGCCAGCGTCCATGGCCTCAGGGCTTTCGTCGATGGATTGCCTCCACTGTTATGAACGGAAAGCCGGGCTTTCAAGTCGGCGGTGAATCCGTGGTAGAGCACCGCAGGGTTCTTCTCTAAACGTAGGATGTAGGCGTAGAACATCAGGTGCGATGATGTGAAGGATACTGCTTCAGGGGGCGTTCGGGCAGCCCTACTTCGCCCTGAATACAGGGCTACGAAGGGCATTCTTCGCTTTCCTGAGGGCGTCGTCCGCCGGCTCCGCGAAGCGCAAGTTCCCAGAGACGGCCTGCCATTCGTAGCTTTCGTTCAGAAAGCGAAGAATGGCGGAGAGGGAGGGATTGACCTGCGTTGTACTTCGGTCCCTGCGGAGTGCGCTGCGCGTTGATTGAAATTGCCCGCTAGGAGCGGGCTCGGCAGTCAAACCCGTGCTTCGCAGGAGTTCTCGGCCCACCCCATAACGCCAACAGCCCAATCCAGCGGAATACGCAGGACTGGGCTGTTGGCGGAGAGGGAGGGATTCGAACCCTCGGTGAGTTTAACCCCACGTTCGATTTCGAGTCGAGTGCGTTCAACCGCTCTGCCACCTCTCCGTTTGGGGGCGACACTTTACCAACCGGAACCGGGGTGTAAAGCCCTCAATCCGGAAAAACAATCGCACGATGGCCGTCGAGGATCGTGCGGTCGTGGACGTGATAGCGGATGCCTTTTGCCAGCGCACTGCGCTCGCAGTCGCGGCCGAGCCTGACGAGATCGGCCGGGCTGTGGAAATGCTGCACGCGCTCGACCTCCTGCTCAATGATCGGGCCGGCATCGAGTTCGCTGGTGACGTAGTGGCAGGTGGCGCCGATCAGTTTCACGCCGCGCTCGTGGGCCTGCTTGTAGGGATTCGCGCCGATGAAGGCGGGCAGGAAACTGTGGTGGATGTTGATGATTTTCCCGAAGAACTCCTCGCAGAACCAGTCGGGCAGGATCTGCATGAAGCGGGCAAGGACGATGAGCTCGACTTGTTGCGCGACGAGCTGGTCGCGCAGTTCACGGAAGCCCTGCTCGCGGCGCTCGCCGTCCATGTCGATGAGGCTGAAATTGAATCCGGCCCGCTCGGCCACGGCGCGGCAGGCGTCGCGATTGCCGATGACCGAGGTGATCTCGACGGGCAGCTCGTTGAGTTCGGCACGCCATAGGACTTCCTGGAGGCAGTGGTCGGTCTTGGTGACCAGCACGGCGGTGCGCATGCGGAATGGCATGCGGCGGAAATGCCAATCCGCTTTCAATGAGCGGCCGAGGGTGCCGAAACCATCGATGAAATCCTCGGTGTCGACATCGAGTTCGGAGGTCTCGATTTCCAATCGCGCGAAAAACTTGCTGCCAAGCTTGTCGGAGAACTGGGCGAACTCGACGAGGTTGCCGCGATGACCGGCCACGTAGGTGGCGACTTTCGCGACGATGCCCGGTTGGTCGGGGCAGCTCAGTTTCAGGATCAATCCGGCTCGGGGCATGGCCCGCGAAGCATGAACGGGTGCGCTTGCTCCCGTCAACCGGTCAAAGCACTCAGGGAGCCAACAGGGATGCGGACGCCACGGCGGGCTGGTCCTCGGGCGCGATCGGGTTCGGATCGGCCACACGCAGCGGCTTGAGTGGCGCGGGCTTCGGGATTTCCAGCAGGCCGGTCGCCGGAGCGGGGCCGCTGGACATGGTGAAGAGCACGGTGGCGAACATCATCGTCGCCGCCACTCCGGCCAAGGCCGGGATCCACCAACGATGGCCGATGCCGCTTCTGCGCATGACTGACGACTCCCATTCGTGGAGTTCAGGCGGCTTCGCGCGGGCGATCGCTCTGACAGGCGTTGGAGGAGCCACAGGCCTGGAAGCCTTTACCTCGGGCCATTCGATGGCCGGAACGAAGCGTGCCGGAGCCGCTTCAGAAAGATTCAGAGTCGAGGCTGCCGCGAAATCATCCTCGCTGGAGGAAAGCGCCAGATCAGAAAAAAGAACTGGCAGGCGGGACGTGGAACCACCCGCCACCACTTCGTCAACCGCTTCCTGCGTCACGAAATCCTGCCATTCGGCACTGGCCGGTTTCTGGGTTTCTCCTTCGGGGCCTGAAACAGGGAGCGGCGACAATCCTAGTGGTACCATGGCGTTTGGAAGGTGAGAATTGCGCAGTGTTTGGCTGAACTATCGGGTAATGTCAATGATCAATGTTTCCAAAGTAATTAGCCTGGATTCGGAAAAGGCGTGCCGTTCGTCCTCATTCCGTGCCTTGATGGTGTCCACATGAAAACCTATCTCGTCATGACCGTCCTCGGGCCCGACCGTCCGGGGCTTGTCCGCGCCCTTGCCTCGAAGATCGCCGACCTCGGCGGCAACTGGCTGGAAAGCCGGATGGCGCGACTGGCCGGCCAGTTCGCGGGCATCCTGCGGGTGGAATGCGCCGAAGCCGATGCGGACAAAATTATTGCCGAGCTCAAGGGCTTCGATGCGGAAGGGCTGTCGGTCATCGCCGTGCGCGAAAAGGCGACAGATTCCCCTGCCCTGCGCACGCTCACCATCGACGTCGTCGGCAACGACCGTCCTGGCATCGTGAAGCAACTCGCCGCCGCCATCGCGGGCGCGGGTGGCAACGTCGAGGAACTCGTCACCGGCCTGGAAAGCGCCGCGATGAGTGGTCAGCCGCTGTTCCGCGCACACGGGGAAATCTCACTGCCTGAGGGTGCGGATGAGGCGGCCTTGGTGGCGGCGATTGAGAAGCTGGGGACGGATCTTTCGGTGGACGTGAGGTAGAAATGTCGAATGACGAAATCCGAATGACGAAGGGAGAGGCTCTGCAAAGATTACAACCGCCATGAAGCTTCGAGAAGATTTCCAGGACCTGTTGCCGGAATCAGCGCGTGCCGAATTCGTTGCTGTACCGAAGCGTTCGCTTCAGTTGGCATTTGCATCGATCTCGATACTCGCACTCGGCATTGGTCTCGCGATCGGCACGCTGCTAGTCGGATCAATCCTTGGTGGACTTGCCATGGGCGTCTGTTTCATTGCTTCGCTGGTGCTTGGTAAGCTCATCAACAAGCATGAAACCACTGCACTCAGCCATCTCGAGAACCGGGATGACGCTCCTCGTGTTGACTAGAATTTCAGGAACGTTTCCAGGATCCTCTTCCCATCCTGCGTGAGGATCGACTCGGGGTGGAACTGGACTCCGTGGACGGGGAATTCTTTGTGGCGCAGGCCCATGATTTCGCCTTCCTCGGTCCAGGCGGTGATGGCCAGGCAGTCGGGCAGGGTTTCGCGTTTCACGATGAGCGAATGGTAGCGCGTGGCCTCGAAAGGGTTCGCGAGTCCGGCGAAAACACTCTCGCTGTTGTGGAAGATCGGCGAGGTCTTGCCGTGCATCAGCCGTGGCGCGCGGATGACGTCGCCACCGTAAACCTGGCCGATGGCCTGATGGCCGAGGCAGACGCCGAGGATTGGGGTCGTGCTGCCCATCGCTGCGATCAGGTCACAGGAAATCCCGGCCTCGTTCGGCGTGCAGGGGCCGGGTGAAATGCAGATGCGCTCGGGCTTGAGTGCCTTCACGTCTTCCACCGTCAGCGCGTCGTTGCGGACGATCTTCATCTCCGCCCCAAGCTCGCCGAAGTACTGGACGAGGTTGTAGGTGAAGGAGTCGTAGTTATCGATGATGAGCAACATGTGGGGAAGAAGGTAAGTGGTGATTGGTGATTGGTGAGTGGTGAGTGGTAAGTGGTGGAAGAGAACCCTATTCACGATTCACCATTTACCATTTACGATTCACTCCAAAGACCTCGCGAGCGCGATGGCGCGGAGCATGCCTTTGGCCTTGTTGACGGTTTCCTCGTATTCGTAGGTCGGGTTGGAGTCGGCGACGACCCCGGCTCCGGCCTGGACGTAGGCGTTGCCATCCTTGAGGAGGCAGGTGCGGAGGGTGATGCAGGAATCGTGTCCGCCATCGAAGCCGAAGTAGCCGACCGCACCGGCGTAGGCGCAGCGCTTGCTTTTTTCGAGTTCGTTGATGACCTGCATCGCCCGGATCTTTGGTGCGCCGCTAACGGTGCCGGCCGGGAAAGTGGCGCGCAGGACGTCATAGGCACTGTGCGCGGGATCGAGCTCGCCGGAGACGTTCGAGACGATGTGCATGACGTGGCTGTAGCGCTCGACGATCATGAAATCATCGACCTTCACGCTGCCGTGCTTGGCAATGCGGCCGACATCGTTGCGGGCGAGATCGACCAGCATCAAGTGCTCGGCGCATTCCTTCGGATCCGCTAGCAAATCGGCGGCGAGCGCATCGTCCTCCTCGGTGGTCTTTCCCCTCCAGCGGGTGCCGGCGATCGGGCGGATGTCGATGCGACCACCGATCGAGCGGACGT
>JANOKL010000567.1:0-2428 GCA_031419215.1 Luteolibacter sp.
GCTCCAGCGGATAGGAGGCCAGGATTTCATCGGCAGTGCAGTCGAAGTTCATCATCTGGCAGTAGATGTTGTGCAGATCGAGAACGAGGAATCCATCGCTGGGCGCGAGGAGTTCGGCAAGGAAACGGCCTTGATCTGCGACATCGCGGGGGCTGAGGGCGAGGGCCAGATTCTCCAGTCCCACGGGCGCTCCGGCGACTTCGCCTAGCAGCTTGAGGCGGGATCGCCCGAGGAGCAGGGTTTTCTCCGTGAGCGGAACCGGCAGCGGGGTTCCCTGATGAAAGTCCCCACCGGCCATGAATCCGAAGTGCTCGGAAAGGTGCAGGTATCTCCGCAGTTTCAGCTCCTCACGAAGGTGATTGATCCAATTCCGAGACCGATCCCCCCACTCGCCGGACAGGGCGGAAAAGGTCACGCCATGACCAACCAGAGCGCCTTTTTCGCCATACTCCCGAAGAAGCGCGGCGACCCAACTCGGTAGCGAGGGCAGGCTCCACCCGACATCGAATGACCACTCCAAGGCCTCGACCGAACCACTTTCGAACAAGGGCAACGCAGCTTGGAGAAACTCGTCCTCAAGCATCAGCGACAATCCAGAACGGATCATGTCGATCAGCCCCTTCCGCAGGCTGGGCAGGGATCACGCTTTTCTTCCTTCTTTGGCTCCTCTTCCCCGGACTTCTTCGGCTCGTCCTTGTTGCTGGCGCGCGAGCCGGTTTCGAATTTTGCCGGAATCGAGGACGCATGAGCACCAGCGGTGTCTGAGACAGAAAGCTCCGCGCTGGCTTCTCCGGAAATGGCGGCGACGACGATCGCCGCTCCGGCGGATTGCCGCATCAAGCTGAGGGTGAGAGATGAGAGATTCATGGCTTTGGTTGGTTGGAAACGAATCCGATTTGAGGATGAAAAATTCGATAGGAATCTGGCTCGTGGCAAAGCTTTGGCAAGAGGTCTTTGCGCGGGCCTGGGGGAATCACCGCATCGGAATGCAAGAAGCGGCGGGCTTTTCATTTCCGGCTTAGACAATCTGCGATTCCCCGCCATTCTCCCCGCATGACTCCTGAATTCATCCGCGAAGCCCTCCGCCAGGTGAAATACCCCGGCTTTTCCCGAGACATCGTTTCCTTCGGCCTGGTGAAGGGCGTGGAGGTCGGCGCGACCGGTGTGGAGGTGAAGATCGAGATTCAAACCCGCGATCCGGATATCCCGGAAAAGCTTTTCAAGGACTGCCATGCGATCCTCGATGAGCTGCCCGACATCGGCACGGTGAGGGTGGAGATCGAGATCAAGGACCCGCCGGGGAGCACGAATGTGTCCGGCACCGGCAAGTCCTCCATCCCCGGTGTGAAGCGGATCATTGCCGTGGCCTCCGGAAAAGGTGGCGTGGGCAAGTCAACCGTCGCAGCGAACCTCGCGGTGGCGCTTTCACAAACCGGAGCGCGCGTCGGACTTTGCGACTGCGACCTCTATGGACCATCGGTGGCGATGATGTTCGGAACGAGTGAGCGGCCGATGTCGAACGACCAGGACGAGATCATCCCGATCGAGGCGCACGGCCTGCAACTCATGTCGATGGGCTTTCTGTTAGAGGATCGCTCGCCGGTGATCGTGCGCGGTCCGATGGCGACGCGTTACACCCAGCAGTTCCTGAGACAGGTGGCGTGGGAAAACCTCGACTACCTGATCCTCGACCTGCCGCCCGGCACCGGCGACATCCAGTTGACGATCGTCCAGACGGTCTCGGTCGATGGCACGATCATCGTGACCACGCCGCAGGAGGTCGCTCTAACAGACGCGCGGAAGGCGGTGGCGATGTTCGCGAAGGTCAATGTCCCGATCCTGGGGCTGATCGAGAACATGGCTTGGTTCGACTGCGATCACGGCCAGCGCTATTTCCTTTTCGGCGAAGGCGGTGGAGTGCGTGAGGCGCAGGTGCTGAACGTGCCGCTGTTGGGCCAGATCCCGATTGATTCGGAAACCGGAAGGCGCGGCGACTCCGGTGCGCCGGTTGCCTTGCTGGAGCCCGGCATCAATCCAGTGGCGGATGCTTTCCACCAGATCGCTGGAGAAATCCGGAAGACCCTCAAGGTCTGACGATCACCCGCCGGGCATTTCCTCGATCACCGCTTCCAGATCGCTGATCGGGCGGGTGGACGACCATTCCTCGATCATCCTAAAGGTGACCGCGAGAAGCGTCGGGCCGAGGAAGACCCCGACCAGACCGAAGGCGAAGGCCCCGCCAATGACTCCGCAGAAGATCAGCACGAAGGGCGTCTTGCTTTCGTGGCTGATCAGGTAGGGCTTCACGATGTTGTCGACGCCGCTGATTCCGAGGACGCCCCAGATGGCCATGAACACGCCCCAGCCGGGAGAGCCCTGGGTGAAAAGCCAGATCGTTGCTGGAATCCAGATGAGCGGCGGGCCGATC
>JANOKL010000568.1:0-15507 GCA_031419215.1 Luteolibacter sp.
ACATCCTGAAAAACGCCGGTGTCACCGCCATGCTGCGTCTCGAAAAAGGCCACGACATCGACGCCGCCTGCGGCCAGCTTCGCCTCAAGCAGGAGACCGAAGAAGGCATCATCGAGGCCCCGGCGAAACGTTGATCGTGGCGGCGGTTTCCAACCGCCAAGCCAATCATTTCCCTGGAATCACAATCGGATGATCACTTCCGTTGGAAAGCACGATTTCCAACCCATCTCTCGACCTCCGAAGATCGATGTGCTCCAAGGGAAGCAATCCAATTTGGTCTGGCCTGGGCACCGCATTCTCGATCTTGATCCGGTAGCCCTTCTCGATTCTCGAAACGGGTCCGCTCAGTAGAATGCAATTTTCGTGGATCGAAATATGACCAACCCAGTCTGATGTAGCCTCTGAACCGATTGAAAAAATCGATACGGTTTTCCGCTCTTCCTTCCACTTGAAATTTCCAACTGCTTTGAAGTTATCTCCCAAAACCGACTGCATAGGTTCGGCTTTCTTTGGATCAGACTTCGAGCAGGAACCAGCTGATCCGAAAATTACCAGAATGCAGAAGAGCCAACGTTTCATTTTTGATATTTGACGAATTTATCAGAACTATCGACGGCAATTCTCAGATGTTAGGGAAATACTTTCCACAACGCTGATTCAACAACTCAACCAACGCTGGCTCCATGAATTCGAAACGGTCTGGAATGTCGAGCACCACGACCTGCTTGCCGGCCAGGGCCCGACCGAACTTCTGGTTCAGTCTCCGGCGATGCACCGGTTCCATGACGAGGATCAGGTCCGCCCATTCGATCTGTTCGAAGGAAACCGGCACTTCGGCATCGCTGCTGAGCCCGGCGGAGTCGACCTCCACCGCCGGATGATCGGCGAAGATCGCTTCGGCGGTGGGACTGCGCAGCTTGTTCCGGGAACACAGGAAAAGGAGGTGCTTCCTCATCGGGACGCGACGTTGGGGCTCGATTCATCGACCGTCAATGCGATGGCGAGAGGCCTGGTCTCACCCCTTCGCGTGATTGACCCGATCCTGTTTCCGGCTTAGCTGTGCTGGGCACGCTGTGTATTCGATTCGCCAGCCGCCGACAAACCCACCTGATGTTCCGTGCTGCTCACGGATCAGACTCCCATGCGCTTTCGCAGAATCATTGTCTCCACCGCCCTCGGGCTGATTTCGCTTTTCCAGATCGGACAGGCGGCGGACGGCGTGTTGGTGAATGACTCCATCGTCGATTCCCAGGCTTACAACTTTCCCAACATCACCTTCAGTGTCCCCACCGTCCATGGCGTGACCTTCCAGCAGGACGGAGTGGTCACCTACAAGGGCTGGCAGTACGCCGCCTACTACCAGAGCTTTTTCAACGGCACCCGCAACATCGGTCGGGTATCGGTCGGAAGGCGGCCGCTGCCCGGCGGCACTTGGCAGACCTTCACCTTCACCGACTACGATTTTACCATTGTCGACTCGCACAATGACGTGGTGATCGGCATCTGCGCGGAGGACGGCACGATCCATCTTTCCTTCGATCACCACGGTGCCACGTTGAAATATCGCGCGTCCGTCGCCGGGCTGGCAAATCATCCGACGACAACCGCTTGGAACGCCTCGATGTTCGGCCTCACGAAGGACCGCTTGAATGGCAGCACCGCGCAGACCCAGGTCACCTATCCGCGTTTCATTCCCACGCCCTCCGGGAAATTGCTTTTCACCTACCGCTTCGGCGGTTCCGGCGGGGGTGATGAGATCCTGTATGAGTATGGCGGCGTCAGCGGCACTTGGACAAAAGTCGGCCAATATACGACGCGCAGCGGCTCCTACACCGGGACCTTCGCTTCTGGAACGGATCGAAACGCCTACTTCGACATGACCGTCTTCGACTCCAGCGGACGGCTCCACGCGACCTGGTGCTGGCGGGAAACGCCCGATGCGTCGAGCAACCACGATCTGATGTATGCCTACAGCGACGACGTCGGGCGCACCTGGAAAAACCAGCTCGGTGCGCAGATCGCCGTCGCGGGCAGCAGCTTCATCGGGGTGAACTCACCCGGCATCATCGGCTGGTCCATCCCGCAAAGCCGGAACTACATCAACAACTCGGCGATGACCACCGACCGGCAGGGTCGCGTCCACGTCGTCGCCTGGCACCTGCCGGACGCCGAGCCCAATCAAACCTTCAACCAGGCCGTCACCTCGAAGTCCCGCTTTCATCACTACTGGCGCGGCACCGACGGCGTCTGGCGGCGTAACCCGACCACCCTGACCGGCTCACGCGCCAAGCTGGCAGCGGATGACGACGGGCGGCTGTTCCTGATGTACGGAGATGCTAGTAATTTGAGAATCGCCACCGCCAGTCCCGCGGCGATTCCCGAGGCCTCGCCTGCCTCGAGCTGGAACTCATGGTCCACGCTAAACCTGGTCGGTGGAGCGCTTCCCGAGGGAAAGGCGCTGAGCGTGAATCTCGTCACCGACACCAGCCGCTGGGACCAGGATCGCATTCTCTCGCTTTACGCCCAGGAAACCAACGTAAGCGGCACGGGCCCCACGCCGCTGCATGTGCTGGACTACCATGTCTCGCGCTCGGCGGTGCTACCATCACCCGCCAATCTCGCTGTCAACATGGGTCTGCCAATTTCGCTCTCGTGGACTGCGGGCGTTGAGGGCGTGCAGAGCGATGTCTACTTCGGAACCAGCAGAACGGCGGTGGAAACGGCGACGCTGGCCTCCGTCGAGTATCGGGGTCGAGTGAGTCCGGCGGCTTTCGATCCCGGCCCGCTCGCGAGCGAGACGAGCTATTACTGGCGGATTGATTCCGTCGATTCCAGCGGCGGGGTTTCCAGCGGTCGTGTCTGGTCGTTCACGACGCAATCCCTCCGCCCGGCCATCGCCAGCGGCTCTGCGGTGCGGGCCTACGGCGGGCTCGCCATCTTCCAGTCCACGCTGGATCCGGTGGTTGGAGAAAGCGCCAGCGTCACCCTGTTCATCGGCATGATCGACGGAGGCACGACAGACTCCGCCTGGCAGCAGTCGATCGAACTCGGAGCCCATCCGCTTGGCAGTTTTGTGACTTCCAAGTCAGTTCCAACAGGGACGTGCTATTTCCGCTTCCGTGCCACGAACGAACACGGCTCGACCTGGTCGACGGTCGGGACTCTCCTTCCGGACCGTGCGCTGGCCACTTGGAATCACACCGCCCTGATCACCGCAAGCGGCTACACGGTGGGTGAAACATTGACCGGTTTCCCACTGCTGGTCCGGCTCGATTCAACGAAAGTGCCCGGGTTTTCCTACACGCAGATGCTCTCTACCGGCGGCGCGGATCTGGCGTTCACCTCGGAGGATGGCGCGCAGCTCTATGACCATGAAATCGAGAGCTGGGACCCATCCGGCACCTCGTTCATCTGGGTCAGGGTTCCTTCTCTAACAGCCCAATCCAAGCTCCGGCTGTGGTGGGGAAAATCCGGCGAGTCCGCATCCTCCACGACAGCCCGCGCGGCGACCTGGAGCAACAGCTTCGGCGGCGTCTGGCATCTCAATCAGAGCCTCGGATTCCAGACCGACTCCTCGCCCAACGCATTGCCGGGCACCAGCACCGCGATGGCAGATGCCAGCACTTCCGTCATTCCAAAAGCCGCCACCCTCAACGGCACGACGTCCATCGTGACGATTCCAAACGCCTCCGCCCTGAATCCCACGTTCATCAGCGTCGAGGCCTGGATCAAGACGACCTCCACCGGCCTTTGCTCGATTCTCAGCAAGGACAGGACCACAACGACTGCGGGCCGCGTCTGGCAGTTCCGCGTGAATGCCGGGAAGGTCGAGTTCATTCCCTTCAACGCCACCACCAATGCCAACTTGGTCAGCACGGCGGTCGTGAACGATGGCCAGTTCCATCACGTCTGCGGCACCTGGGATGGATCGACCGTCCAGGTTTATGTCGATGGAGTGCCATCCGGTTCTGCCGCCTTTTCCGGCAGCCTGCGGACCGGTCAGACCAATGCCGCCTTCATCGGTCGCATGGAAACAGCCTCCCCAAATTTTTTCCCCGGCACGCTTGATGAAGTCCGCCTCTCGCAGACAGCCCGCTCCGCGAACTGGGTCAAGGCCAGCTACGACAACCAGAAACCCGCCAGCACGTTTCTAACAGCCTCACCCGCCACCGCGCCTGATCTCGATGGCGATCATCTGACAGATGGCTGGGAAGTCGCGGAACTGGGTGCCACCAGCATTTCCGATGGCTCGCAGGACGCCGATCACGACGGCGCGTCCGATCTTCTCGAATACGCCACCGGCAGTGACGTCTCTTCCGGTGGTGTCCTGCCGCTTGTCTCGGTTCTCCAGCCTGCCTCATCGAATGCGGAATTTGTCTTCCAGCAATTCTCGGGAGGCAGCGGCAGCATCGGGGTCGACTACGCGGCAGTGGGCTTGAGATACATCGTGGAGGTTTCAGACGGGCTCGGCACCTGGCAGTCAGGCAGTGCCTTCGTGCAATGGAGCAATCGTCGCGAGCCCCTGTCGGGGGGCTTTGAGCGCGTCGGCGTCCATCTCATCGACCCCCTGCTTCTTGCGAAACCGAAGCTGTTCTTCCGACTGCGGATCCAGCCGGTTCCGTAGATCGTCTCGCCATTGCATCACTAAGATGCGAGACTCATTCATGTCTCTCTCAAGCAAACCACTCGACCTCACCCTGCGTGACGGCACGCTGGTGCGGGCGAGACGCTTGCTTCCTGAGGATCGGGACTTGGTCGCCGAAGCGTATCGACGCCTGTCGCCGGAAGCGCGTTACCATCGCTTCTGGACACAGACCGGTGAACTCATCGGTGAGCGGATGCTGGATCGCTTGTTGAAGGTCGACCCAGGAAACCACGAGATCTGGACCGTATATGATCCCTCCCGCACCGAGTTCATGCCGATGGGCGCGGCGAGCTGGTGGAGGGATGGGGAAAACCCGGAGGAAGCGGAGGTTTCAGCAACCGTGCTGGACCGCGATCATGGTCGTGGCATCGGCACGTTGATGTTGGCGCTGATGTGGGTCACCGCTTTCCATGCCGGGATCACCACCCTGGTCGGGCACGGCTTGCTGGAAAACAAGGCCGCCGCGCAGTGGATGCGCCGCACCGGCGCGATCGGCACGTGGGACGGCTACAAGAACGTCTATCGCTGGGATCTCGCCAACTTAGAAAAGCTCCCCGAAACCCGCGCCGCCGCCGAACTCGCCGGCTGGCTGGCGGAACTTTCGCCGAAGTTGCTGGAGGACTGAGCCTGCTGGCGCTCATGTTTGCCTCTTACCGAATCCAACAAAGTCTTGCAAAAACATCCATACTGGCTATTTACGCAGTCCGAGATCATGAATCTGGACCAACAAACTTTGGACGAAGCTCTGCGCCTCCTGGGACAAGTGCTCTCCCTGCGGAAGGCTGACGGATTCTGGTTGGTCGTCTGTGGTGGCTCGGCGTTGCTGGCTCAGAAGATCATTTCCCGATCCACCCACGACGTCGATATCCTCGCCATGCGGGACTGGGAAGGAGGAGTGGATGGGGCATTCCCGATGCCGGATGCCCTCAAGGAGGCCGCCCGGCAGGTAGCGGACGAACTCCGGCTTCGCGGAAACTGGCTCAACAGCGCGGCGTCGATGCATTTCCCCGATCTGCATCTGCTGCCCGCCTCATTCTGGCAGGAGCTGGAAACCCGGGACTACGGCCGCCACCTGAGGATCAGTTTCGTCACCCGTCCGGGCCAGATTCAACTCAAGATCTACGCCGCACTCAACCGGGCGGAAGCTCGTGACTTAGAAGACCTCCGTGCCCTCGCTCCTGACGCACACGAGACTGAGGCCTGTCTGAGTTGGATCATTTCCTCCTTTCCCGTCCTCATCCACCGCGATCGCCTTCCCGATCTGCTCACCTACCTCGGACATGCCGACCTCATTCCAGGATTCCAGAGATAAGTTGCTGGGACAGCTTGTCGATTTCCTGTGGCGTCAGTGGACCTCGCTCGGCGTGCCGGGAAACCGCGCCTCGGAGGGCGACTGGATGATTGACCCGGAGGCGCTGCTGCTGACCACCACACGGATCGGACGCCATGATGCCCGTCTGCTCGATCTGGCGATCGACTGGCTCCATTCCTATGGCCGGAGCATCAATCTTCAGCGCCTGCGTCGTCTCCAAGGCCAGTGGCCGACTTCAGACGAACGCGTCCTCAGCGGGATCTCCGACATTCTTGCCGAGCAGTCCGTCATGCGGAAATGGCAGTTGCCGCGCGAAGGTTTCCGCTTCCCGGATCCTGCCGAGTCTTTGTTTATCGCCAACGCGGGAGCTTCCCCTCCAGTTTTCGGGGAGCCAGACGCACGCTTTGAGAGATATGGTCTATTGAGAGCCCGCTGGGAGCCCCGGAATGCCTGCCTGTCGCCTCGTTCCGACCTCCCCTGCAATCTGCTCTGGACCCTGCGCGCCTTGTTCGGAGTGAACGCACGGGCCGAGATCATGGCTTGGCTTCTCACCCACGAATCCGGCCATCCGGCGGCGATTGCCATGGCTACCGGCTATTTTTCGAAATCCATCCAGGTGACCCTCAATGAGATGGAGCAGTCGGGTCATGTCCGCTCCGAAAGGGACGGCAGGGAGAAAAAATTCCGGCTTCACCGCCCACACTGGAGCTTTCTGATCGCCTCCCCAGATTCGCGAAGTTTCCCTCGCTGGATCAACTGGCCTCCGCTCTTCTACTTCGCCTTTCGAACCCTGGATCTGCTCGGCAAGGCGGAGACTCCCGGCGCGTCGGAGACTCTCCACGCGATCCAGCAGCGAGGGTTCCTGGATGAAATCGCACCCGCCCTGCGCGAATCCGGCCTGAGCTCCAACATGACCGCCCACCGGAACCTCACCGGCAGCCGCCTCACCGAGGCCATCCTGCGGGATGTCGACGAATTGGGTCGATTGCTGGACTCCGATTTTGTGGGCAATCCATGACGGGAACTTGAATTTCGGTGGTGATCCTAGCCAGATGAGCTTCTGGAAAAACGGTCCGCCGCCCAATGGATGCGCCGCACCGGAGCCACCGGCACCTGGCTGGAATTGAGGTTGACAGTGAAGAGATCTCTACCTACGAAACATTTATGAAAAATGGCTCACTGATTGGAATTGTTGTGGGGATTTCTCTCGTTTCATATCCTTGTGCGGGAGCCAAGGAGCCTGAGGGAGCCAAGGAGCCTGAATTGCCGTCAATCTCTCCTTCTCTTTCTTCCGCTGGGGACGCGCAAGCAACTATCAGGAAGGCGATGGCCTCTTTTTCTCTCGTCGAAAGCGATAAAGGCACGACTCGCTGGATGGCGGGAGGGAAAGTGTTGCACGAATGTTACTATCAGTTCGACACAAGCGCCCCTTCAATATCTCCTGATGGAAGCGCGGCGCATTTCGGAAGCTTCAAAGAAAACACTTCGAGCCGAGTGATTGCGGCAGTCAGCCTCCAAAACGGAAATTTGCAATACGCAGGAGGTGAAGAGCTCGGCGATAAAATCACTGTCCAATTGCTGAATTCTGGCAAAATTCCCAGTTCTACCAATATCGACGGATGTTGGGTCGACCCCGTTCGGTGGATAGCAGATTCCAAGCTCTTGGTGACGGCTTACCTAGTCGCTAAAGGCGTTGGGGGGTATGAAATATCCGATTTTCGATGTGTGTGGAACGTCGCCGACGGGACATGCGTCTACGACCCACAGTTTAAGAGTGAGAAAGAAGAAATTTCAAAAATTGGGGCGAATGCTGTTGCCGAGAAGCCGGCCTCATCCGATCAACAGACTTCTAAAGCAGAAAAAGAGAATTTAGACAACGATCTCCTCGCGAAAAGCGCACAGATATTGTATCAAGTGGCTGCTGACGGCAAACCTTCGAGTATCGTATGGACGAACCCCAAAGGGGAAACGACCGGAAGGGCGTTGGGTCTAATATATGCCAACGATATGATAGTTACGCAGACAGGAGTGATGATTCCAGGCATTACTAAAGTGAATGGTTTTGATCCCGTCCGTTATTTCAGCGATGCGGAAATTACCTTGCTCTCCTCAACGCTCGCGAAATACGACGAATGGAAGAATACCGCCAGCAAGACTCCAACGGATTCATTCATTAAAGAATTTCCAAAATCTGGCATAACCAACTACAACCCAAAATTTATTTGGGACAAAGAGAAAGGCATCGCTGCCTATTCTCTGAGTGATTATGCAGTTTATGACGTAGAAGGAGTAGCCTCGATCAGGAAGCTTCTAAGCTGCATCCCAATAGCCCGAAAAATCCTGACTCAACAGGACGAAAAAGCCACCAGAGCCAACAGGGATTTAAACGAAAAATTCAAGTAGTTCAAGCTGGATGTATGGCAGTATCAAGACGCAAAAATAAACGGAGTTGGGTGTTACGGTTCGGCAATTTCCTCTGTTTTGAATTGCTCTTTCGAACTACCCAGGCAGCCATTTAGTGTGGCTAAGTTTGAGTTCTAAACTTTCCCCAAACCCTTTTCCCCAAGGATGGCACTACGTTTCGGCAGGGGCTGGCGGCGGAGGTTGAACTGGCGGACGGCGTGGCGTTCGAGGTGGGCGACGGCGTCCTTCGGATCGTCGGTGAAGAAGATGAGTTCGGGATCCTCGGGGTCGATGGTGCCTTCGTCGGCCATCTTGTAAACGAAGTCCATGAGCGGTTTCCAATAGTCCTTGCCCATGAGGATGATCGGAAAGTCGCGGAGCTTGCCGGTCTGGATGAGGGTCATCGTTTCAAACATCTCGTCGAGCGTTCCCGCGCCGCCGGGAAGGACGATGAAGGCGTAGGAGTACTTGATGAGCACAGTCTTCCGCGTGAAGAAGTAGCGCATGGTGACGGACTTCTGGACGTAGGGGTTCACGTGCTGCTCGAAGGGCAGCTCGATGTTCACACCGATCGAGCGTCCGCCTTCCTCAAATGCACCGCGGTTTCCGGCCTCCATGATGCCGGGGCCGCCGCCGGTCATGACGGTGAAGCCGAGCTTGGCACACTCGGCTCCCATTTTTCTCGCAAGCTCATAGTAGGTCGTGCCGGGCTTGGTGCGGGCGGAGCCGAAAATGGTCACGCAAGGGCCGACGAAATGGAGCACACGGAAGGCACGGATGAAATCGAGGGCAACCGTGAAAAGGGTGCTGAGGTCGCGGATGCGGCTGCGCGGTCCGGAAAGAAAGGTGTGGTCCGGCGAGACCAGCTCGAACATTTCCTGCTCGAGGATGTCCTTCTCGGTGATCTTGTGCGCTTCTGTCGGCTGCGGGCAGTCGGGGCAATCTGGGGCGGTCACGTTCGTTCAAGTTTCAAGGCTCAAGTGTTCAGTTTCAAGGTTGAAAGCGATTGTCGCTTGAAACTGAATCCTTGAACCTTGAATCTGAGTTTGTGGAACTGACGATCTCAACTCCGACACTGCTGTTCCCCGCGAGTTCGCTGCTGTTTCTGGCCTACACCAACCGCTTCCTGCACCTTTCCGCGCTGATCCGGACGCTGCATGCGGACTTCCGCACCAGCCACAGTCCGGTGTTGGAAGGACAACTCAAGAACCTGCGCTGGCGGCTGAGCCTGATCCGCGGGATGCAGGCCTTCGGCGTGGTCAGCCTGATCTTCTGCCTGGCCTCGATGGCGGGATTCTACTTCGACAGCGAGCATCTGGCGAAGGTCCTGTTCGGCCTGGCACTGGGCCTGATGGCGGTTTCCCTGTTGATGGCCCTGGCGGAAATCCTGCTTTCCGGCGGTGCGCTGGCGATTTTCCTGAAGGACATGGGCGATGAGTCCGTACCGGAGCGGAGGCCGGATCCGTGGGATCAGGATGAGGCTTGAACTACCCGGCTTTGTCTGGCAAAGCACGTCGTATGACGACGCGTGAGGAAGCGGCAGAGCAGTTGCGGGTGATCCGTTCGATGATGGAGCGGGCCACCGTGTTCCGCGCCCTCTCGGGCGAAACGGCCCTGATCGGAGGCGCGGCGGCACTCGGCGCGGCCTGGGTTTCCGAATCCAAGACTGGCTGGACCTGGGCGGCCATCTGGCTCGGCGGGCTCGCGGCGGTGCTGCTTTTCAACCTCTATCAGCTCGTGCGCATGGCCGCCGCTAGGAAGGGCCGGGTCTGGACTTCCGGACTGAAACTCGCCCTGCGCGGCGCGCTGCCCTCGCTCATCGCCGGCGGCTTCCTCGGCCTGCTGGCCGTCCGCAGTAATCAGCCAACCTCCACCACCCTCGCCGCCTGCTTCTGGATCCTGCACTACGGCCTCGCCCTGCTGGCGATCCGGGAATTTGCTCCGAAGTCAATGGTCTGGCTCGGCTGGGCCTTCGTGCTCTTCGGCGTCGCGGCCCTCGCCTCGCTCACCGGATTGATCGATCCGGAGGCCGCGCCGCTGCTTGCCAAGGTCCGCAATGGCTCGCGGCTGATGGCGATCGCATTCGGAGGCTTCCATCTTCTCTACGGGGCGATCATCGTCACCACCGGCCGCCGCGAAGACACCGCCGCATGATCGACTTTTCCCAGATCGATAAAACCATTCACGAGAAAGGGCGGCTCTCCATCATGACGCTGCTCGCTTCCCGCGTGGAGCCGTGGCCATTCCAGGACCTCAAGGCCCAGCTCGACATGAGCGACGGCAACCTGATCACCCACCTGCGGACGCTTGAAAAAGCCGGCTTCATCGGCGGCGAGAAGTTCACCGGCGACGGTCGGCCGCAGACGCTCTACACGTTGAACCGCGAGGGAAAGAAGGCCTTTGAGCAGTATTTGGCGATCCTGGCGCAGATTCTCGACCTCGGCAAATGACGAATGACGAATTTCCGAATGACGAAGCGGATCGTTGGTTGGTCGGCGCTGGCCCTGACGATGGCCTCCGCGGTCTGCGCGATGACGATCCGTGATGCGATCATTCCCAGCGCGATCATTTTTTTCGGAGTGCCGTGGCTGGTGCGGATCGGGCTGTTGGGAATCGCATGGCTGCTGCTGCGTCCGATCTCAGGAAAAGGGCTGCCTTTGATGGCCATGATCGTTCTTACCCTTTCCGTCGTGCAAGGGGTGCGCTCGTTTCGCTGCGCCGATGAGCCCACAGACAGAACTGGTAGCTTCAAGATCACGCTCTGGAACACCGGGCGGAATCTCTGGAAAATGCCGCGCGAGTGGCCTGCGCTCGTGGAGCCGGAAACAAAGCTCGTGGTGCTGATCGAGGCAGGGCCATTTCCCGACGACAGCTGGTCGAGACTTACCGCCACTCATCCGGGCCTCACTTGGGAAAAACTCGAAGGCGGCATTGTGGTCGGCGTGCGCGGCAAGCTGCTCGACACCACCGCGTTCGGGGATGCCGGGAGGTTCCGCTGTCACCGACTGCGGGTGGAGATCGACGGAGCCCGCTGGTCAGTTCTCGCCATCGACATCCCCTCGCAGCCGTGGCTACTACGCCAGCCGTACTTGGACCGCATCCGCAGCGTCGCGGAAAGCGAACGCTGCCTGATCCTCGGCGATTTCAACACCCCGCCGAATGCACGGGGCTTCGATGCTTGGAAGGACCGCTTCACCCTCGCCAACGATTCCGGGCGGAAGGGATTCCAAGAGACCTGGCTTTACGGATTGCCGGTGCTCACGCTCGATCAACTTTGGCTCAGCCAGGATCTCCGGAATCTTTCCACAAAGAGGGCGCCTACACTGCGATCCGATCATGTCCGGATGACGTTTGAGATTGGGACGAGGTAAAATCTTCGTCCCTCCATTCTCCGCCCCAATGGGGCCTGATGAAATAGCCCGTGGGTGCAAGCCCGGGCCAAGAGTTCGAAATGAATCCGCGCCCTGAATTGGGCGCAATGTGGCGGATCGGTGGATGGTTTGCCTTTGATTATGGAGTCTATCGGCCCACCTGCTCCATCGCACCCATTCAGGGTGCAAACCACTGGGTCGCTACATTCCCGGGGTTGCACCCACGGGCTATTCTATGGTGCCCACTTTGGGGCTGGAAAATTGACGAATGAGGAGTTTTCGAATGACGAAGGGAACGGCAGTCGAAATTTCTATTGCCCTCATTTAACTTTGTGATACAAAGCTAATGCATCCGGCGAGCGCGTCGGATTTTTTCGAAACGTTCACTTTGCAAAACAAAGCCATGAAAGCGGTAATGTCGAAGGAAATCGTGGGAGCCCGTCCGTCGGTGGAGTGGAAAATCGCGTCGGTGCTGGGGATGGATTCAGAAACGCGGCAGGCGCTGGAGCTGATCGAGCGCGAGGCGACGGCGGGGCTTGTCGCGGTAACGGGCATTTTCATGCCGGATGCCGGAGTGCGGGCAAGACTGCGTCGGCTGGGGGTGATCGAGGAGGCGGAGGAGGAAGATTTTTCCCGTGTGAAGTCGGTGGTGCTGCCCTTCGGCGGGGTGTCGATGCGGGATAAGCGCCGCTGGCAGGAGCGCGGGTGGAAGGTGGTGGATGCGCGTTCGCAGCAGGTCCGGCGGGCGCAGGTGGCGCTGGGCCTGCTGCGGATGGAGGGCGCGCAGACGCTGATCATCGGTCGCCATGACGACCCGGAAACGCGGGCGCTGGCCTCGGACTATCCGGGGACGATCGTGCTGGAAGACACCACCGACATCGCCCGGATGCGCTACGCCCCGGCCTTCGGCGCGGTGTGCCAGACGACACTTTCGCCGCGACGCGTGGTGTGGCTTTCCCAACAATTGCGGCTGCGGTATCGCGACGCGAAGCTTTCGTTTCTCGACACCGTTTCTCCCGCAATGGCGTTGCGGGAACGGGCTCTCGAATCGCTCTGCGGCTGGTGCGATGGCGTGGTGGTCGCAGGCGATCGCGGCGAGGCCAGCGTGGAGGCCTTACTGGAAACGGCGAAGCGATTCGGAAAACCAGCAGCCCTTCTCGACGATCTGCGGGAGCTGGATGGTTGCCGGAAATTGGCACTCACGGCGGGTGGTTTCGTCGCGAAGGAAACGCTGGAAGACCTGAGCCGGAGGATCGCAGGAGGAGGTCGCTTTTAGGAAATGAATGGATTGCTTGGCGAGGTGGGCGGGCTGTGCCAGAAACGCATGCATGCGTGCCCTGAAAACCCTAGCCCTCGCACTCACCCTCACTCCACTGCTGCACGCTGATCCACTGACCGAGGCGGATCGTGAGGCACTGATCGAGCGCTTGACGAAGATCCAGGAAGGCTCCGAGAAGCTGATCAACGAGCGCTTCAACGCCGCGATCGTGGCCTACCGTGGAGCGATGGCCAGCGATGAGGCGGCGATCGAATTTTACCTGAAGTGCGTCGAGAAGCTGCAGTTCGATGACAAGAACAAGAAGGAGTCTGATTTCCGTGAATGGAAGAAGAAGCAGGAAGATCAGCTGAAGAATCCCGGATTCAGGCGGGCGCTGCGCCATCAGCTCCGCTGGCTTGTGCTGACGCTCCAGGTCGCCAGTTCGAAGGAATCCGTCGTCAAGTTTTCACCGGATGCCGCGAAGGCGGTCGATGACGTCTTCGCCGACGTCGTGAGTCTCGACGGCCAGCGTGATGTGCTGAAGCAGGGAGTGCTTTCGACCGTGTTCGCCCAGGTCTATGAAGTCGGCGGCGTGAAGGTTAACGAGTGGCCCTTGTCACCCATCGAACTGGGAAACATTTACGGAAAGATCATTCTCCCACCGCTGCGCCGACCCGACCGGGTTGAAAGCCTGCGGGCCGCCTGGACTCGGCGCATCCAGCAGGAAACGCTTATCGTCGAGCACTGGAGCCGCGGGGCTGATGACAAGCCTTCGCGTGACGGCGGTCGTCCACCCGAGCAGGAAAAATTCGTAACCGAGACCTATCCCGAGTTTCTCTGGCAGGAGGAGGAGGACGTCTTCAAGGCCGGCGACCAACGCGGGGCAGCGCTGAGGATGTTCCAGCACATCGAAAAATACGCCACCCACCCAAGAGCCATCGAGTGGACGAACCAGTTCCGGGCCCTGCTCGAGCCCAGGGCAGCGGTGGCTCCGACCGCTCCGGCCACTCCCACCCCGTGATCACGCGGCTCAGCGGCGCTGGAAACTTTCCTCCGCCGGAGACGCGACGGAGCTTGCCTCATCGACCGTCAATACGGGCTGCATAACGCCACCGACGACGGGAAACCCGAGCGTGCCACTCACCCGCACCCAGCCGTTGTCGGGAAGCGGCGGCGGAGCTTTTCCGAACTCGAGGATGATCGGAATCGCCCGGCTGTCAGCCGCGCAGCAGGTCATGAACAGCCGGTAGAGACGCTTGCGGGTGCCGGCGGAATTGTGGTCCCGTTCATCAACGATCCTTCCGAGCGTGGCGACTTTCATCCCCTCCAACAACCGCTGCTGATCGCGATCTCCAGTGGCGAGGAAGAGTTCGATCAGGTCGAACTCCAGGTAGCCGTCCGCCGTTTTGCGATGGGATTTTTCCAACTCCTCACGCGTGATCGGCAAAGCAGCGGTGGCGGAGATTTGTGAGCGGGAAGGTGTCTCGTAAAGACCCTTTCGCGCCAGCGCTCCTGACGAGTAGGCGTCCTTCGACCACGCGATCGAGAGGCCCAATGGAACCAGCATCAACAGCAGCACCACCGTCGTCGGCAGATCGGACGAGGCATGATCGTGACCATCTTCACAGGCATGGCCATCGTCATCACCCGCCATCACGAGGTTGAAGATCCCGAGCACCGCCAGGCCGAGTCCGCCGACCAGGCAGATCAGGCGGAAATCCGGCGCGAGGTAGCGGGTGATGCGGCCGCTGGTGTGGAAATACAACAGTGTGGCGCTCCACGAAAGGACCGCCAGCGAGAGCAGGATGCGGGAAAGTTTCGGGTTCATGGATGCGTGGAGAACCAGAGTTGCCAGAGGATGGAGAGCCCGCCGATCGAGACGAAAAGGCCTAGCGCGAGACAGACGATGAAGCGCCTGCGCAGCACCGTTTGATACAGGAAGGTCAGCTTCACATCGAGCATCGGCCCGAAAACGAGGAAGGCCAGCTTCGCGCCGTTTGAGAAGCTGTGGAGCGTGGCCGCGATGAAGGCGTCCGAGGTGCTGCAAAGGCTCAGGATGTAAGCGAGTGCCATGAGGGCCATCGGCGCACCGACAGGGTGCTGCGCCACGCCATCCAGCCAGGCCGCACCGGGCGCGATGCCGGTGTTGAACAAAGCTGTTAGAGTGACACCGATCGCGAAGTAGGCCCCGACGTCCACGAAATCACGCAACGCGGAGCGGAAGGCAGAGAGCAGTTTCGTGTCGCTTGAATGATCGCCACAATCGCTACCGCAGGACGAGCCGCAGCAAGTGGGTTCGTGGGAATGGTCGAGGTCGTCGATCAGCTTTCGTTTCAACACGGCAGCCAGTGGAATTCGCGACACGATCAGCCCGACCCCCACCGCCACGAAAAAGCCCAGCAACAGGCGCGAGGCCGTCATGAGTCCGGCATCCTGTCCTTCAAAGGCCTTCCACGTGCTCAGCGCCGTGATCGGATTCAGGATCGGCGCGGCCAGCATGTAGGTCAGCGCGCAGGAC
>JANOKL010000569.1:0-1727 GCA_031419215.1 Luteolibacter sp.
CGGCATCGCCACCCCCAGCAAGAGGAGGTAGGAAACCCCTTCGGCAATGGAGCTCAGCCGGAGAATACGCAGGAGCTTCTGCGCGGAGGAGGCACTCAGCTCTTCGTCTGGTTTCGTTGTCATTTGGTTGGTTGCTGATCGATCCAACGGACCAAGTCCCCGACAGTCTTCATTTTCATCGCCTCGGCATCAGGAACCTCCAGACCGAATTCCTCCTCGATGGCCATCACCAGCTCGACCGTGTCCAGGCTGTCCGCTCCCAGATCTTTCGTGAAGTCGGACTCCAGCTTGATCGCGTTGGGATCGAGATCGAGGAGGTCTGCGGTGAGTTTCCGGATCTTGTCCTCGGTGCTCCCGCTCAATTTCTTCGCGGTCTGTATCTTTGGCGGCTGAACGTTCCCGGAAACCGTGAAACTGTTGATCACCTCGTCGAGCATGGGCTTCATCGTCATCTCCCTGGAAGGCATCGTCCACGCCATGACTTGATAGTAGGTGTCCTTGGTTTCGAGCGTGACGAGATAGTACACCACGCGGGTCTTCTCGATCGTGCCCTCCACCCGTCTGCGGCGGGCGGGATGGCCTTGGATCGTGAGGTTCTCCACCGGGGAGACATGCGTCTTTTCCAAGCTTGAAAGCAGAACCTCAAGGACCAGTTCATCGAACTCCTTGAAGCTGCCTTCATAGTCGCTGCGGGGGTTCGGGATGATCATCGCATACACATCGCGGATCGAATTTCCTGCGGCGATCTGGGCGTCATCGTTGAGCTCCGGCATCGACTTCCAATTTCCCGGAACCTCGATCGAGAAGCTGCCATCGTTGGAGGCCATGAGCTTTTTCTTGTCCGCCGCGTCACGTGTCGTCTTGGCTTTGGCCACCACCTTCTGCACCACGACGACGATTCCACCAAAGAGCCCGACCAAGGTGATCAGCCCGGCCACGACCGCACTGATGATCCAGCCTCGGGTTTTCCGGGTGAAGGACTTGATGAGGGAAAGGAGAAAGAACGCGCCGACAAGCAGGAACATCACGCTCATCAGGATCGGCAGTACCGTTTGGCCGAACTGATGGCCGGCTTGATAGGCGGCTGAAGTGGTATCTGGTTCCATCGCATGTGAACGAACCAGCATCCGCGCCATAGCGGCAAGACAAATCCGGGATTCAGCGGGCCGTCGTGGTCTTCTTCCCGGAGTCACGCATCGTATCGAACGCGCGCTTTGCCATCTCGATCACTTGCGGGCACTGGCTGTGGCCGACACCTGGCCAGGTCTTGACCTCATGCGGCACCTTTTGTTCCTCCAGGGATTTCGCGAAAGCACGGAGCCCGTCGAGTCGGTTCAACTCCATCCTCGGGTCGGCCTTCTGGATGTCGGCCTCGCCACAGGACACCGCGAAAAACACCGGACGCGCCTTCTCATTGGGCGGGCTCCAGGAACCGGCCGAATGCGCCGAGGCCACGCCGACCAATTCTGGATGGCGAATCGCGAAACGGTGGGTGAACTGTGCACCGGCCGAAAACCCGTGAAGCAGGATCTTCGGGTGCAGCTTCCATTTCCCTCCGATCTTCGCGATCAGGGCCTTGAGCTTTTCCGCATTGGCTCCATCGCCCGATTGATAACCGTTCACGAACGAGGGCCCCAGCACGATCACGTCGTCCACCGCCCACGGCGAAAGCCCCATCGCGCCCTTGCCTTTTCCACCCAGCCCATGCACGCCGATCACCAGCCAGT
>JANOKL010000570.1:0-3445 GCA_031419215.1 Luteolibacter sp.
TATGGAGTGAGCTGAAGGCCGGTGGCGCGCCTCCGAAAAACCATTTCATCTACGACTCGCAGGCCGGATTCCTCGATTGGGCGCTCGGCGGCCAGGACTTCCCGGTGGAACTCACCCCCGGCAAGACGCGCGATTCCTTCAAGTCCATCGAGTGCCAGATCATGGATTGGGCGGACGACACCGCCTACTCGCTCAACGACCTGTCCGACAGCGTCCGCGCGGGCTTCCTCACCATTGAGAAAATCGAGGCCTGGGCTGAGAAATCCGGAGCCCCCACCGGCGAGGGCACACCGCTCGGCGACCTGCTGAAGGCCATCCGGCGCAAGCGCGTCGATCCCTTTGTCGGGAAACGCATCGGCTCCTACATCCAGGCCACGCGACTCGAGTCCGACGTCAATTTCCTCAGCGCCATGACCCACCGCTACCGCTATCGGCTCGTCATCGACCCGGCGGTCAAGGCCGAGTCCAAGCTCTTCAAGAAGCTCGCATTCGAGGTCGTCTTCCTCTCCCCTCAGCTCAAGCAGCTCGAGCACAAAGGCAGCCGCATGCTCCGCCAGCTCTGGGACGTGTTGGAAAAGCGCTACGTCCGGGGCGAGAGCATCGACGGCCAGGACTTCCAGCTCCTCGCCGCTGACACCGCAGCGGAAATTGAAGCCGCGCCGGATGAGCTCGGTCGTGCCAGGATCGTCTGCGACTTCCTCGCCGGCATGACCGATGGCTACGCCGCACGCACCTACAAGCGCCTCTTCGTGCCGGACTTCGGCTCGATTGGAGATCTGATTGGGTGAGGGGATAATGACGAAGGATGCAGCAGTCCAACAGGACGCCTTGATCAACGAACGGGCTCTGGAGAGACTGTCTTTGGCAACTTCTTCCTTCCCGCTTCCGGCCGTTTCCGTGAAAACTGCGGCGTGAAGATTTTCGAACTCGCCCGTGAACACGCTTTGATCGATTCCGCCGCCTCCACGCTGGGCTGGGATCAGGAAACCTTCATGCCGTCGGCTGGCAACGACCATCGTGCGGCGCAGCTTTCCTGGCTGTCGGCGAAGGCCCACACGCTGGCGACCTCCGATGACTGGAAGCGTGCGCTGGCAGAAGCCGAGGCCGCGAACGATGGCAGTGATGTCACGCTTTCCGGAAACCTCCGCGAGATGCGCCGTCAGTTTGATCGAGCGACGAAGCTGCCAGTCGAACTCGTGGCCCGCGAGTCGGAGGCCACCTCGCTCGGCAAGCACGCCTGGGCCGCCGCACGGAAGGACTCCGACTTCGCGGCCTTTGCCCCGCATCTGGAAACACTGCTCTCGATCGCCCGCGAAAAGGCCGACCGCTGGGGTTACGAGTCGGAGCCCTATGATGTGCTTCTGGATACCTACGAGAGAGGTAGTAGTTCGGCCCGCATTTCAAAACTTTTCGGCGATCTCAAGCCAGTGCTGGTCGGCATCGCTGAACAAGCGGTCGCACGGACAAAGTCACGCCCGGTCACTCTTCCCGCCGGGCCGTATCCGGTCGAGCAACAGATCAAACTCAACGCCGCCATCGCGGAGTCGCTCGGCTTTGATTTCGAAGCCGGACGGATCGACACCACCACGCACCCGTTCTGCACCACGCTGGGCCCGCGTGACGTGCGGCTGACGACGCGCTATGATGAGGAAGATTTCACCTCCTCGCTCTTCGGCGTGATGCATGAGGCCGGTCATGGGCTTTACGAGCAAGGCCTGCCGGGAAGGGACTTCGGCCTGCCATCCGGTCAGGCGGTCTCGCTCGGCATTCATGAATCGCAATCGCGTCTCTGGGAAAACCACGTCGGACGCTCAGCTCCGTTCTGGGCCACGTGGTTTCCGATCGCGTGCGACCACTTTCCGCAGCTCAAGCAACTCTCACTGGAAGACTTCCTGCGATTCCTGCATCGCGCCGAGAAATCCTTCATCCGCGTGGAAGCCGACGAGGCGACCTACGATCTCCACATCCTGCTGCGCTTCGACCTCGAACGGCGGATGGTTTCCGGCGATCTGAAGGTGAAAGACGTCCCGGGCGCCTGGGGTGATCACTTCCAGGAGCTCTTCGGCATGAAGCCACCGGATGATCGTCACGGCTGCCTTCAGGACATCCACTGGTCGATGGGCGGGCTCGGCTATTTCTCCACCTACACGCTGGGAAATCTCAATGCTGCCCAGCTCTTCGCCACCGCTTCCGCGGATCCGGTGATCCATGTGGGGCTGGCAAAGGCCGACTACGCGCCGCTGCTTTCATGGCTGCGGGAAAACATCCATCGCCACGGCGCAACCTACGATCCGGCGGTGCTGATCGAAAAGGCAACCGGAGCGCCACCGTCCACGGAAGCGCATTTGTCGCACCTTTTCGGCCGTTACTGCGCGTGAATTTCATCGAATGATTCCATGAGTTCACTGTTCATCGTCATCGAAGGCATCGACGGCACCGGCAAGTCCACGCAGGTGCGCCTGCTGGCCGAGTGGTTCCGCAGTCAGGGTCGGGAAGTCATTACCAGCCGGGAGCCCACCGACGGCCACTGGGGAAAAATGGCCCGAAATTCCGGCAACGTGCGTCTGTCCGCCGAGGAGGAGCTTGAGCTGTTTCTCAAAGACCGCGCCGAGCATGTGGAGCAGCTCATCCAGCCTTCGCTCGATGCCGGGAAAGTGGTGATTCTCGACCGCTACTATTTCTCCACGATGGCCTATCAGGGCTGCCGTGGATTCGATCCGGCGGACATCCGCAGGCGCAACGAAGCCTTTGCGCCGCTGCCGGATTTCCTGTTCATTCTCGATCTGGATGTGGACGCCGCGCTGGCCCGGATCGGAGCGCGTGGCGACATCGCGAATGAGTTCGAGAAGCGCGAAAACCTGCTCCGCTGCCGCAAGATTTTCATGACGCTGAAGGGCGAGTCCTTCGTTCATGTCATCGATACGAACCGGAGTCCGGACGAGGTCCAAGCGGAGCTGCGGAGCTTGATGGGAGCTTAGTGTGGGACCTTGATACGGCGGGAGGCAAAACGCCACGCCGTTATCCCATCTTGGAATTTCAGGGCCAAGGGCCTGTTCCATACCAGCATGGGGCATCGCCCCATGTCCCGGAGAGAATGGATCCCCGAGGGCTGAAGGCCTGTTCAATTTTGGGGCTCCTCGACGTGCCACCTACCCTAACAGATGGACCGGGTCTTCAGCCCTCAATTCATCATTACCATGAAACCCAGGGCGATGCCCCATACGCGTCACCTTAAGTCGCATCTCACTCACTTTAAATTAGTTGTGATGTAATTTTCCGAGTTTACCCTTGACTTCGTCTAGGAGTCGCCGCGATTCGACATGTTCAAAGACTCTTCTTTGCCGTGTCGCGACACCGTGGATTTCCTCAACGATTCAGTCGCTATCCAACGCATCGCAAAAGCCTCAGGCTTCTTCAAACGCGCCGCCCGCAAGATAACGCCTCA
>JANOKL010000571.1:0-15087 GCA_031419215.1 Luteolibacter sp.
TGCTGGCCCTTGGTCATGCTTTCCGGCATCGGTTTCCCGTCCATTTTGGCGAGCACCGGTTTGTAGTCGAAAGTCTCCAGGTGCGAAGGCCCGCCCGCCATGCTCAGGAAAATCACGCGCTTGGCTTTCGGTGCGAAATGAGGGGCTGATAGAATTCCAGGCATTCCCGAGGCTCTGGATTCAATGCCCAGGAGATTGTAGAGAGCCGCGGCGCCGAAGCCATAGGTGGCGCGGCTGAGAAACGTGCGGCGATGCATGTGGGTGATCGGATTCATGAGATTGAAATTCAGGTTAGGACCGGGTGATGAATTCGTGGAGATTCATGACCACGCGGGTCACGCTGCTCCAGGCGGCGAGTTCCGCGGCATCCACGCCATTGACTGGCAGCAATCCGACTTTGCCAAAGGCGGTGGTGGCCGGAGCGTCCGCATGAAACTCCGCTCGATGCTTCACCAGTAGTGCGAGCAATGTTGCCCGTTCGCTATCCGTCGGTGCTCGTTGCAAAACCTCACGCCAGAGCCAATTCAGACGGGCAGCATCGTCGCCGGAAGACTCCTTCATCACACGCATCGCCATGGCCTTGGCGGACTCGACGAAGCTCGGGTCATTCAGCAGCGTGAGTGCTTGTTGGGGAATATTGGAGCGTGTCCGTTCGGCTGTGCATTCCTCGCGGGTGGTGGCATCGAATGCCAGCATCGATGGATGGAGGAACATCCGCTGCCACCAGGTGTATAGCCCGCGACGGTATTGCGCCTCGCCTGCAGAGGCATCCCAGTTTCGGGGCGGGAAATTGAGATTCTCCCAGTAACCATCCGGCTGATAGGGTTTCACACTCGGGCCACCGACTTTCCGGATGAGCAGCTGCGATGTGGCGAGTGAAAAGTCCCTGATGAACTCGCTATCCAGTCGATAGCGGCTTTGCCTTGTGAGTTCCCGGTTCTCGGGGTCACGAGCCAACATTTCAGGCGTGGCAACCGATGTCAGCCGATAAGTCCTGCTGGTCACCATCAAGCGGACCATCTCCTTCACGTTCCATTGGCGCTCCATCATTTCCGCAGCCAACCAATCGAGCAGCGGCGAGTTGGGCGGCATCTCGCCTTGCAGGCCGAAGTCCTCGAGCGACTTGCTGAGACCCACGCCGAAATAGAGCTTCCACAGGCGATTCACCAACACCCGGGAGGTGAGCGGGTTGTCGCGGGAGACAATCCATTGGGCGAGATCCAGTCGATTCGGTTCCCGACCTTCGATTGCGGGCTTCGGCAAATAGGATGGCAGGGCCGCTTTCACCACTTCACCGGTTTCATTGAGGAAATCACCGCGCGGGAGGATCCTAACTGTTCGCTTGTTCGCGGTGGCCTTTGTCACAATGCAGCGGGAGATGGCATCGTCGGCAGCCTTGAATTTGGCCTTGGCTTCCTGGAGCTGTTTTTGGATGGCCATGAATTCCGGAGTTTTTGATTTATAGACCTCCAGTATCTTTTTGAGCTCCTTATCCGAGCGCTTGCCTGCCGGCTTGGCGAAGGTCTTCACCCACTCTTCCTTCTCACCCGCTTTCAATTTCTCCTGCCCCCATGCTTCGACGCGCTCCAGCAATTCCTTGGGTTGGTCGTCATAGGACGCTTGGAGCTTCTTTTGCTGCCCCTCCAATTCGGAGAGTTTTTTCTGCTGTTCGATGCCAGCGAGGGGAATGCCCTTCTCCGGTGACGCGATGATCCCTTCCTCGATGTCTGCGAAAAACGCACCCATCGAATAGAAATCCTTGGCCAGCATCGGGTCGAACTTGTGGTCGTGGCATTGCGAGCACATCCAGGTTTGCGCCAGCCAGACGGTCCCCACGGCCCGCACCCGGTCCTGCATGTAACGTGCTTCATAATCCTTGGCTTGCGCGCCGCCTTCATCGGTGGTGAGCAGGAGTTTGTTGAAACAGGAGCCGATTTTCTGTTCCAAGCTGGAGTTCGGCAAGAGGTCCCCTGCCAGATGCTCGATGGTCATTTGGTCGAATGGCTTGTTCGTATTGAATGAAGCGATGACATAGTCCCGGAATGGAGAGACACTGCGAGGTTTGTCGGAATGATAACCGGCACTGTCGGCATAACGCACCAGATCCAGCCACCACACCGCCATCCGCTCACCGTAGGCGGGAGCCGCCATCAGTCGGTCCACCAATTTTTCATAAGCATCGGGAGCGGTATTCTTGACGAAAGTCTCCACTTCATCGGGTGGAGCAGGGAGACCCTGCAGGTCTGAGTACAAGCGACGAATCAGGGTGCGCTTGTCGGCTTCTCCTGCTGGGGCGAGGCCCAAAGACTTTTGCCTGGCAGCGACCAGCGTATCGATGGGGTTGCCTGCCGAGACATCCACCGGGGGCTTGACCACCGGGAGATAGGCCCAATGCTCCTGGTATTCCGCACCTTCCAGGATCCACTGGCGAATCAATTGCTTTTGATCTTTGGACAGGGCCTTGTGGGTTTTCGGCGGCGGCATGATTTCCTCTTCATCCGTTTCAAAAATCCTGGCGATCAGTTCGCTTTCCTCCGGCTTGCCGGGCACAATGGCGAGGGCATCCGATTTCGCGGGTTTCAACGCCTCCTCGCGGATATCGAGGCGCAATTCAGCCTTCCGCTTGTTGGCGTCCGGGCCGTGACAGGAGAAACATTGATCAGACAGCAGCGGACGGATCTGGCGGTTGTAGGAAATCTTTTCCTCCGCTCCATTCAGCAAGGCTGCGAAGAGGGCTGATATTACAAATAAGTGCCTGGATACGGACATGCAATTCTCGGGCTAAGTGGTGAAATTAGATGAATGACTTGGGTAAAGCTGAATCGCTGAAAGCTGAAGTTTTGAAATGAACAGGGCTCTGCAGACGCCGGGACTTGGAGGGATTGGGAGTGTTCTGAGAGGAATCCTATTAATCCGAGCGTAGCTCCCCGGTCCTCCTTGCCAAGACCGTATCTGGCAGCGGCATGTTGGTAGTTCGGCGGGCGGAATCAGGAATCTTTGAGAACCAAGGTGCGGCCGTCGTCCAATTGGATTTCGGGTGCCTAACAAGGTGTTCACTGGTCAAAGCCATCCGGATTGTATGCCGGGGTCGGTTGAAGCAGTCCAAGGCCGGTTCTTACCCTGCAGCGACGGGATGCCAAGCTTCATTCACAACAGTTCCGCGAATCAGGCTTCTTCCAGGACGATCCTTGGAAACACCGGCTTTGGCTTTCCGATCTCGTGTCCGTCCGCCAGCAGACCCCACTTCAGGTCGTCGAGCTTCAGGGAAAGCAGGTCATCGCGACGCAATTGCGCGGTGATTTTCACCGCCGCCTGGGGCAGGATGGGGGAAAGCAGGATGGCGCAGTGGGCGAGGCTTTCCGCGAGGTGGTAAAGCACGGTCTGCACGCGTGGAGCGTTGGCAGGATCTTTCTTCAGCTCCCAAGGCTTCATGCGTTCGGTGTAGCCGTTGCAGTGGACCACGTGGCGGCTCATCGCCTCCAGTCCCTTCGCGACGTCATAGTCGTCCATGGCCTTGCGGTAGTCGGCGATCGATTGTGCCAACGAGGCCTGGAGCGCGGTTTCTTCTTCGGTCAGCTCGCCACCGGTGTGGAGCGTGCCGCCGGTGAAGTTCTGGCTCATGTTAAGCGCACGGTTGCAGAGGTTGCCGAGTTCGTTGGCGAGCTCGGTGTTGAAGAGCATGACGAGGCGGTCGACGTCGAAATCGGAGTCCTTGCCGGTGACAATGTCGCGGGCGAGGTAATAGCGCAGCGAATCGACTCCGAACTTGTCGGCGAGCTCACTTGGATCGACCACGTTGCCGAGGGACTTCGACATCTTTTCGCCACGGAGGCCGTTCCAGAATCCATGGACGAGAAGCTGCGGCATGCTTTCATCGCTGAAGCCCATCGCGTGCAACATGCAGAACCAGTAGATGCCGTGGGCCGGGATCAGGATGTCCTTTCCGATCACATGCACCGGGCGGTTGCCTTCAGGCCAGACCTTCGAGAAATCGGGGAGACCGCTGCCTTCGGCGGCCTTGTAGCCGGCGAAGGAGACGTAGTTGATGAGGGCGTCGAACCAGACGTAGGTGACGTAGTTTTCGTCGAAGGGAAACTCGATGCCCCAGCGCAGGCGTTCCTTCGGGCGGGAAATGCAGAGATCGATTCCGGAGTTCCGCTCCAGAGCGTTGAGCAGCTCGGATCGACGGAAGGCGGGGATAATGACTTCCGGCGTGGTTTCCAGGAAATTCCTCAGCCAGTCGGTGTGTTCGCTGAGCTTGAAATACCAGTTCTCCTCCTCGATCTCGACGACCTCGCCCCATTCCGCGCCGAAATTGCCGGCTTCATCGCGGTCGCGCTCCTGGAGGAACTGCTCCTGCCGCACCGAGTAGAAGCCGGAGTGGGCCTTCTTGTAGAGCTGTCCCTGATCCTTGAGTTCCGCAAGGATGGTGCGGACGCATGCCTTGTGGCGGTCATCAATGGTCTCCGCCCAGCCGTCGTAGCGGACGTCGAGCTTGTCCCAGAGGTTGGAAAACTTCTTCGTCGTCCGCTTCACGAAGGTCGCCGGATGGACGCCTTCCTTTTCCGCCGTCTGCTGGACCTTCTGGCCATGCTGGTCGACTCCGGTCAGGAAATAGACCTCGTCCCCGCGCAAGCGCCGATAGCGGGCGATCACATCCGCCAGCACCTTCTCATAGGCATGCCCGATGTGCGGCGATCCGTTCGTGTAGTCGATGGCGGTGGTGAGGAAGAACATGGGAGAAAGACGGAAGACGGGAAGATTCAAGAGGCAAGAAAGAAAGGCAGGCTGGATGCGGCTGCGGAAGCACTCTGGATCTTGAGTCTTGCGTCTTCAAGTCTTGCGTCTCAATCGCGCACGACCCTGCCACCCAGCGAAAGAATCCGCGCGTTTCCCTTTGCCGCTTCGGCTTCGGGGATGTTGCCGTCGCGGACATACATCTGGGAAAGCGCGGTCCAAGCGAGCAGGTCGTTCGGCTGGAGGGTGACCGCTTGCAGGCCGCAGCCGATGGCTTCCTTGGTCTCGCCGGATTTCAGGAGGGCGAGACCGAGGGCGTGCCAGCCATCGAAGAAGGTAGGGTCCAGTGAAACGCAGCGTCGATAAAGGACGATCGCCTCATCGAGTTCGCCCAAGGCCAGATGTCCGTTGGCTTCGTCAAAGAGGTCGTCGAGTCCGGTCATTCGTTGCCGGTTTTGTAGAGACGTTTGACCTTTGCTGCCTCGACACGTTCGGTGAGCCAAGCGTCCAGGGCGATGTTCTGATTCATTCTGGCAACACCGCTTACGTCGGTCTTCAGAGCGGCGGCAGGATCGGCCTGCTTGATCACCTCGCGCTTCTCAACGAAGGCGATGAAGATTTGGTTCGGCTCGATGAGAAGGTCGGCGACCGTGCCTGGATCGACGAGCGAAACGGAACTGAAAAGCTCGGCAGGTTCGGAAGCGGTGGATGGGCGGGTGGTGGCGGTGACGGGGCCGACGGTCTTGGTTTCCAGTCCCGCGTCCTTGGCTGCATCGGCGAAGGACTTGCCTGCGGTGACGGCCTCACGGATCTTCTTAAGCTGCTCGTCGGCGTTCTTGCGCATCGCCTCACGGCCCTTTTCGTCGATGTATTGGGCACGAGCTTCCTCGCGAGCTTCTTCGAAGGTCTTCACCCGCGAAGGCTCCTCACCGTCGAGGCGGGCGACGAGCCACTGGTTTTCGCCGGTCTGGAGGGCGTCGGAAATCTTCGAGAAGGGATCGCTCGTTTCCTTCATGTTGAAGAGCAGGTCGACGGTCCTGCCGCCACGGCTGCTTTTGTAGATGGGGGCGGCGAGTTCGGCTGGCGCCGCGCTGGCAGTGAAGAGCTCGGTGCTCTTGATCTCGAAATTGTTCTTCTTTGCGAGCTCTTCGAAGTTCTCGCCTTTCTTGAGTTGCAGTTCGTTGAGCATGTCGTCGAACTTCTCGACGAACTCCTGCTGCTTGCGCTGGCGTTCCTCGAGGATCTTCGGATCTTCCTTGGTGGGGTCCGGCTTTTCGGGATTGGCGGCGTCTTCTGGCTTCGGTTCGACCGGCTTGGTCTCCGGAAGCTGGGCGGCGGCGACGAAGTAGGTGAACTTGCGCTTCGGCTCGGTGCGGAAGGCGTCCTGGATCGTTTCCCAATAGGCCTTCAGCTCGTCGTCGTTGGGCTTGATGGCCTCCTTGAACGAAGCCAGCTCGATGCGGGCGATCTGGGCGGTGACCTGCTGGCGCTTGAGAGCGGAGCCTTCCGAAACGATTTTCTCATTCACGGCCAGTCCTGAGCCGAGGATCTCGCCGAGCTTGGCTGAGATCAGTGCGTCGGAAGCGATGTCGCGGATGTCGCGCTCGGTCATGCCGAGACGACCGATGCCGTTCTGAACGATTTCACTGTAGCGGGTCTGATCGAAGTTTCCGTCCTTGTCGGCAAAGGCTCGGTTCTTGCGGATGGCATCGCTGATCTCCTCTTCCGAGGGATGAAGGCCGAATTTTTCCGAAGCGTCGCGGAGGATCATGCGCTTGATGAAAAACGATTCCGCGGTTTCCTCCTCATTTCCGCCGAAGCCGCCCATCGACATCACGAATTCATACATCTGGAGGCCGGAGGCGAGGTCGAGCGAGGCCTTGCCGAGATGTTGGTACTCCTGCGCGTCATAGGAGCGGCCATCGATCTCGATTACGGCCTTGCCGCTGCCGAGTCCCTTGAGGTTACCGACATCGAGGAAGATGAACCCGAGGAACAGGCCCACGAGGACGATGAAGGTCAAACCGGTGTAGTTGCGGATATTTTCAATCATGCGAAAAGCTCCCGCCGTTGCGCGGGTCCGGGGAGTAAAGGTGGCCGGATGCCGGGCATCAACCCCAATTCAACCTTGTGTGAAAACTGCTTCGAGCCGCGGCGTTTCCCGGAATTCGATCTTTAGGGGCAGGGGACCGTGAAATCGAGCCCACGGCAATCATTCCAGCCTTTGCCTGTGGCTTACTTTGACTGCTCCAGCATCCTCAACAGCGGAGCTTCGGCACGGGCGCGGACGGACTCGTCCATCTCGACACGCGGGGCGAGATTCGCCAGGCAATCGCGGAGCTTCTGAAGCGTGTTCATCTTCATGTAGCGGCAGTCCGCGCAGGCGCAGCGGTCAGTGGGGCCGGCGATGAGGTTCTTGTCCGGGCATTCCTTCCGCAGGCGGTGGAGCATGCCGCTTTCGGTGACGACGATGATGTCCTTCACCGGCGCATTTCGGCTGAAGGTGATCATTTTCTCGGTCGAGCAGACCTCATCCGCCAGCAGTCGCACGGCCTGCGTACACTCCGGGTGGGCGACGACGAGGGCGTCCGGATATTCCGACTTGATGCGCTGGATCGACTCGCGGGTGAACTCGACGTGGACGTAGCAATTTCCCTTCCAAAGGTCCATTTTCCGCCCGGTCTGCTCCATGACCCAGGCACCGAGATTCTCATCGGGCACGAAAAGGATCGGTCGGTCGGCCGGGGCCTTGTTGACGATCTTGCAGGCGTTTCCGGAGGTGACGATCACATCGCAGAGTGCCTTCACGCCGGCCGAGCAGTTGATGTAGGCGATGACGTAGTAATTTTTCTCTGCGTTGGCTTTCAGGAACGCCTCCAAATCAGGAGCGGGGCAGGATTGTTCCAATGAGCAACCGGCATCGGCATCCGGGAGCACGACGATTTTCGAGGGATTCACGATCTTCGCCGTTTCCGCCATGAAATGCACGCCGCAGAAGGCGATGACGTCGGCGGCGGTTTCCTTGGCGTGATAGGCGAGGCCGAGGGAGTCGCCCACGTAGTCCGCCACGTCCTGGATGTCGCCCGTCTGGTAGTTGTGGGCGAGGATCACGGCATTGCGGGCCTTTTTAAGGGCGAGGATTTCCTCTTTCAGGTCGAGCGCGGGAGCGGCAGTGGTCATGGGCGGACTTTGGCGGGCTGGGCAGGATTGGACAACGCCGGAGTGGGCAAATCGACGGGGGAAACTTTGAGCACCTTATAAAAACGGGTGCGGGTGCCGAGGGCGGTTTCCAAAGCTGGCTGATCCGGTGCGGGTGAGGCCGTGATCACAAAGATACGCCGTTTCGCGGGATCGGATGTGCTCCGCGGCTGGATGGTCACGGAGGTGACGCCGGGCAGCATGCTCCAGAGTTTCTTAACCGCGAGTTGGCGGGTGTGGCAGCCGACTCCATCGACCTCGGCGCGGATCTCAGCGGCCCGGGCGGGCAGGCTGGCCAGGAGAATGGCCGAGCAAATCAGACGGATCATTCTTCATCATGGTCCGACTCCGGAGTTTCACCAGACTCGGCTTGGAGAATTTCCATCGGTCCGTTGTGCGTGGCTCCTTGCTTGACGATGAGGCGGGTGGCCTGAACGAGTCCATTGAGCTTGGCCCGCTTTTCGAGGGTCACGGAGCCGGAGCAGTGGATCTGTCCGGTGACGAGGCCGTCGATGATCACCTGGCTGGCAGTGATGATGCTGAGGAACTCGACCTTGGCTCCGCGCTCCACGCGGAGGATTTCACAGCGGACATTGCCAGGAATTTTCCCATGGCTGCGGATGACCAGATCTCCGGAGCAATCGACCGCCGCCGCGAGTTCGCCGAGGACGGTGAGATTGTGGCAGACGATGGGGGCACCGGAAACGGCTCCGGTCTTCAGGATGGTCACATCTCCACGGGTCTGAATGCGGCGGTTCCAGCGATCGTCGATCTCGTAGTTCCGCAGGCTGATGTAGGCACCGCAGGAGGGGCACTGGCTGGACTGGGCGTCTCCGACCGTGCTGTGTTCCACCTCGCAGTTGAAACAGCGGATGGTGCGCGGCTTTGTGTTTCGGCCGAGTAGGCGCTGGAGGAACGTCTGCGGACGCAGCACCGGTGGTTCCGGGCGGCGGAAAGGGGAGAGCGGCTTCGACGGCTCCGGTTCCGGTTCGGAATCGGCCTCGGAGGAACGATCAGCGGCAAAGCGAGTGGTCGGCACGGTGCGCAGGACCGCCTTGCCGTCCTTGACTTGGAAATGGAAACCACAGGCTCGGCACGCAGTCGAAACCACGATGCCGGGCTCATTCTGGGAATGACCGCATTCGGGGCAGCTTACCTCGATGCGCTGGCGCGCTTGTCCGGAAGCCATGATGAATCAGCTCGCTCCTCCAAGCGGATTGAGGGAGGCCATTCAGGAAACGACACCGGCAACGGTATCTTCTTTCGGGGCTTCCTTCTTGATTTCAGCGGTCTTGACCGGAGCGGCGCCGGAGCTGGCGGGCGTGCCCACCGTGGATTTCCCGACGAAGACCGCACCCGCGTCGATGGCGAGGGTCTTGGCCTTGATGTCGCCAACGATTTCCGCGCCTGCCTTCAGCTCGACGCGGTCAGTGACGGTGATGTTGCCGTGGATTTTTCCGTAAACAACAACCGAGCCAGTTTTGATCTCAGCACGAATGCGGGCGTTTTCCCCAACGGTCAAATTGCCGTCCGAGGTGATTTCGCCTTCGATCTTGCCGTCGATGACGAGGTCGTTGGTGAACTTGATGGTCCCCTTGATCTCAACATCGGAGGAAAGCACGTTGCGGGTGGCACCGCTGCTCGGGCGCGACGCTGGGGCGGCGGGAGCCGACGGTGCTTGGTAAGCGGAAGGAGCCGGGGCCGGTGGCTCTGAGCGGAACGTATCCGGGAGGGACGGAGCCTGACGGGCGTTGTCCGAATTATCCTGGCCAATGACTTTTTTGAACACGCGCGAATTGAAGGTTGGAGAGTGGAAAAGTCAATTTGATTCCCTAGACTTATTGGCCCGGAAGGGCGGGTGGTATGACTGAAGCTGGTGCTTCAGGAACGGACGGTTCCGGCGCAAACGGAAGGCCGGGCGAAGGCTGTCCGAGTCCCGGGAGATCGCCGAGATTGGCGGGTTTCACATCATCCACTGGTGGAGGTGGTGGCGGGGCATCGATTTCTACGGGAGCCTTGGCAGTGAGGTTCAGCAGATGCTGTCCGGCGAGGTTGCTGGAGAAATTGTTGGTGGAGTAGTCGGCCTTCGCCTTTTCGTAAAATCCACGGGCTTTCTCGATGTCGCCTGCAAGCTTGGCAATATCGCCAAGCTGGGTGAGGGCGTAGGGAGCGAGGAACTTGCTGGAGGGGCTGTTGATGATGGCCTGAAAGGCGGCTTCCGCATCGCCGATCTTGCCTTGGGACATCAGCTTTGAGCCGAGCGAGGCCTGTGCGGTCGGCCAAGCGGGGTGGTCGGTGTTGGCCGAGGAAAAGGTTTTGAGCGTTTCGATGGCGGCATCCTGCTGGCCTTCGGTCCATTGCTTTTCCGCTGTGAGGATGGAAGCAGTGCCAGCAGCGGCGGTGCCTGTGTAGTCCTTTCCGATCGACTGGAGAGTGGCGAGATCCTCGGCTTTCAGGAGCAGGGCCCCGGCATCACGTTCCTTGCTGGTCTCGATGCCCCGGTAGACGACGACACCACAACCGGCGAGCGCGGCGACGATGGAAACGACAACCAATCCCTTCTGGTTACGGTCGAGGAACTGCTCAAAAGCGCTCGGGCCGTGGGAAATTTCGCCGAGGAGCTGCGGGGTGTCTGAGGTGTTTTCGGGCATCGGAATCATCTAAGCCTGCGTGGCGAAGAGGATTAAGAGGGTGGCACGAATGAAATCAATGCGGAATTGGAAGAACTGGTCCGAAGGAATTTTCGTGGCAAGGCGGCGACTGCGTCCATAATGATCATCTCCGAATGGCAGGCCGAGTGTATGTAGTGGCAGGTGAACTGAGTGGCGACGCGCATGGCGCGGGGCTTCTGAGGGCCTTGCGTCATCTTCATTCCGGTCTGGAAATCGCCGGAGCTGGTGGTCCTGAAATGCAGGCGGTGGGTGGATCTGGGGTCCGCGATTGGGTGGAGGATGCGGCAGTCGTCGGACTTTGGGAGGTGCTGAAACGCTACAAGTGGTTCAAGTCCCGCTTCGATGAAATGCTGGCCGAATTTCGCGAGATGCGGCCGGAGGTGCTGCTGCTGGTCGATTATCCGGGCTTCAACCTGCGCTTTGCCGAGGCAGTGAAGAAGGAATTTCCCGAGACCCGGATCGTCTACTACATCAGCCCGCAGGTCTGGGCGTGGAACAAGGGCCGAATCCCGAAAATGGTGAAGCTGCTCGACGAGATGCTTTGCCTGTTTCCGTTTGAAAAGCCTCTCTTCGAGGACGCCGGACTCAAGACAACCTTCGTTGGCCATCCGCTGATCGACGAGCTTGAGGAGCATCGCATTCCCGGAGTGAAGGTCGATGACTCACTCGTCGGACTCTTTCCCGGCAGCCGTGAACGCGAGGTGGCGCGCCTGTTTCCGTTGATGATCGAGGTGGCGAAAAGCCTTCGGGAAAAGCGCCCCGGACTGCGTTTCGAGGCCCCCGCCGCGTCTCCGAAGCTCGCGGGGATGATGCGCTCGATGATCTCCATCGCCAAGATCGGCAGCCTGATCCAGGTGACCGACGGCGGCAGCCACTCACTCATGCAACGGGCTGCCTGCGGCGTGATCGCGAGTGGCACGGCGACCTTGGAAGCCGCTTGTTTCGGGCTTCCCTATTGCCTCGTGTATAAGGTCGCGTGGCCGACCTACATCGCCGGCAGCCTGCTGGTGAAGCTCGAGCACATCGGACTGGTGAACATCCTCGCGGGTGAGGAAGTCGTGGAAGAATTCATCCAGGCCGAGGCCGAGCCGGTTTCAGTCGCCGGAGCGATCGAGCGTTTTCTCGACGAGCCCCATCACTGCGAACGGATCCGCGAGGGCCTGTCCCAGACGGCGGCGAAACTCGGTGGTCCTGGGGCTCACGAGCGCGCAGCCGGGGCGGTCGATGCCTGGTTGCGGGCCCATGCTTGAGGAAATGCATTCCTTCGGGGTTGCCTTCCCGCGTCGAGCCGCTATTCAAGGCGCGCGATGAAAGTTTCCCACCTGTTCCTGGTTCTTGCGGCTGCGACCTTTGTCTCCTGCGAACGTCACGACTTCGAAGAAACGAGAGTGTTGAGTGAGCCGCACGGTGCCCATGCCGCGCACGCCGAAGGTGGCCACGGTGAACACGCCGAAGGTGCGAAGGACGAGCATGCGCCGAAGGCCGCCCATTGATCAGCCGCGCAGGCGGCGATAACTGAGAAAGCATTCGCCTTCGGATGTGGGCTCGAAGGCTGTTAGTACGAATTTCAACGAGGCCGGTAAAAACGCGCCTGGAATCCCGGTCGGGGTCGGCGCTTCTTTCCCTCCGAACAGGGTGTGGCCCGCCCAAGTGAGGTGGAATTCATCGATCGCATCCAGCTCCGCCAGTGAGCGGATCAGGCTGCCGCCGCCTTCGCAATGCAGTCGCTCCACGCCGTGATCGCGGACGAGAACTTTGAGGAATTCTTCTAATGAAAGGTGGTGAATTATCGCTCCCTGGATCGGCTCGACTTCTCCACTGCCTGTGACCAGCAAGTGAATCGGACCGCCTGGGGTTTGGAAAATCGGGTGGCTTGGATCAAATTTTCCACTTTCAGAAACCACGCAGCGCAGCGGGCTTTCCGGCGAGGTCATCGTCATTCGGTCCGCCATCCATGTGCCGCGACCGACCATCAATGCCTGCGCTCCGAGGCGGAGTTCTTTCAGCCGTGCATGATCCGCTGCCGAGGTCCAGCCGGAGGGGCGCTTGTCGACCGACGAGATTTTCCCATCGGCGGAGATCGCGAGATTGGTGCTGATCCAAGGGCGGCTCATCGCGCCCATTCCCCGCTAAAACCGGAAGATTTCCAACCACGAATCGACACGAATGAACACGAATCAAAATCTCCGAAGTCGAATGCCCCAATTCGTGGTTCAGCCTCTTCATTTCCCATGCTTGCCGAAGCGGTCCATCCGCGTATCGTCCCGCCATGAGCACTCCTCAACCAACGATCACGGCCTACCTTAAAACCTTCTGTGGATGGAGCGAGGGCGTCCGCGCCATCTTCCGCAAATACGACCTGCCCTTCGAGGAAAAGGACATCATCAAGAATCCCGCCTTCCGTTGGGAGATGGAGCAGCGCAGCGGCCAATCGCTTTCGCCCTGCGTCGAGATCGATGGCCACATGCTGCCCGACATCAGCGGCGACGAGGTCGAGGCCTGGATGACCGAAAAGGGCTACTTCTCCAAGAGCGATGCCCCGGCCGACGCGCCGACGAACTCCTCCTGCACCGACGAGCAGCACGAGGCCATGGCCCTCGGAAAACTGCCCGCGATTGGGAAGATCAAGTTCATGGGGTGAGAAAAGCTTTAAATCCCAAGCACTAAATCCTAAACGGAAAGCTTGATCTCCGCGTTCTCCGTGTCTCCGCGTGAGACCTTCTTTCGTTTAGGGATTGGTCTTCAGCCTCTCCGCTTCCGGACGGCTTCAGCGAAGCCTTCGAGCACCTCGACAGTGTCATCCCAGCCGATGCATGCGTCCGTGACGGATTGCCCACGGGTCATGTTCCCGCTGATCTTTTGCGCCCCTTCGATCAGGTTCGACTCGATCATTACCGAGCTGATCGCGCGCGATCCGGCGGCGATCTGTTCGCAGAGAGCCTTCGCCACGATCGGCTGATTTTGGAAGTCCTTCAGGGAGTTTCCGTGTGAACAGTCGATCATCACATGCGCCGGCATTCCTTGTTCGATCAGGCCGGCCACGACTTCCGTGATCGACGCTGCATCGTAGTTCGTGCCGGCCTTTCCGCCGCGGAGGATGATGTGGCAGTCGTTGTTTCCAGTGGTCGCAACGATCGCGGAAACACCCTGTTTCGTGACGCCGAGAAAATGGTGGGGACAACTCGCGGAACGGATCGCATCGAGAGCGATCTGGATCGAACCGCCGGTGCCATTCTTGAAACCGACCGGCATCGAGAGTCCTGACGCGAGTTCGCGATGGACCTGCGATTCCGTGGTCCGCGCGCCGATGGCTCCCCACGCGATCAGATCCGCCACATACTGCGGGGAAATGGTGTCGAGGAACTCCGTGCCCGCTGGAATGCCGAGGTTCGCCAGTTCCAGCAGAAGTCCGCGTGCCTGGCGCAGGCCGTGGTTGATGTCGTAGGAATCGTCGAGGTTCGGATCATTGATCAGGCCTTTCCACCCGACCGTCGTGCGCGGCTTCTCGAAATAGACGCGCATGATGATCTGAAGATCCGCTTTCAATCGGTCAGCGTGTTCCTTGAGCTTTTTTCCATACTCAATCGCCGCTTCCGGATCATGGATCGAGCAAGGTCCGATCACCACCAGCAAGCGGTCGTCGTCGCCCTTGAGAATCGCCGAGGCTTCGTTTCTCGCCGTGCCCACCACGTCCATCGCCTGCTCGGTCATCGGCAGGAAATAGCCCAGCACGGCCGGAGAAATCAGCGGCTTGGTGGCGGAAATGCGGAGATCATCGGTGCGGGCCATGGGGGAGGAGAAAGTTCCAGGTTCCAAGTGGCAAGTTCCGATCCGGATAAACCTCGAAGCGTCATCCAAAGGCGAGGACTCGCCCCCCGGGGCAGTCAATCCAAGGCTGTCGGCTTAGCACTTCAAATCGAAGGAATTCAACCACAGATGAACGGGCGGAAGTCCAGAGCCTGAGTAATCGTGAGCTTCGTTGCTCATAAGAAAAGCGGCCGCAGCCACGGGGCTGGGACCGCTTGAATGGAGAAAATCTTTGGAGCTCAGGACTTGTCGCCGCCGAACATGCCCTTGAGGCCGCCCATCAGGCCGCCGAGTGAGCCCAGGTCCGGCATGTTGCCAGCCATCACCTGATCGACCATGCCCTGATATTCGGCTGGGACCTTGCCCTTGATGAATTCCACGACGGCCTGGATGGCCTGCTGGGACTGTTCCTGGCTGAGGCCGAGGCTGGAGAGTTTCTGTTCGAGTTCGTTCATGGTGTTTGAAGGATTTGAAAGTGCCGGAGACAGGACTCGAACCTGCACACCTTTCGGCTCCTGATCCTAAGTCAGGCGCGTCTACCAATTTCGCCACTCCGGCTTTCGTGTCCGACGCTAGCGACCCCACGCGGTGGATCAAGACCGGATGTTCCCGGGCAAATCGAGGTAATGAAGCGTTCGGGCGGCAGCGACCGGATCGACGGGCTCGTTCAAAG
>JANOKL010000572.1:0-6952 GCA_031419215.1 Luteolibacter sp.
GGTGTAGCCGTCCTTGAAGAAGCGGACGGTGCCATTTCCGAGACGTGCATAGACCTTGACGTAGGCCTTGCTCACGGCGCGGTTGTTGGTGCTGTCACGAGCTTCGAGGCGACCGTAGTTTTCGGTGAGGGTGAGCTTGAAGGTGTTGGCATGATGGGCCTGGGCCTTGCGCTGGCCGGCGGCGACGATCTCAACCAGCACGTTGGCCTTGGCGAACTCGGCGGGCAATGCCACGTCGAGTGCATCCTTGCCCTTCGGCAGTGCCTGGGTGGTGGTCTTATTTGGCTTGATGATGCTGAAGCGGCTGGCGTCCTCACTGACGAACGGGTTGCTGCTGAATGAGAACTCGGGGTCCATCAAATAGTAGTTCACCGCCACCTCGGTCAGGTTCCGATAGGTCAGTGCGAGGCTCTTGTTCTCGACCTTGAAGTCAAACGACGGCTCGCTGGCAGCAAGTTCGGTCTGTTGCTTTTCGCGGTCCGGTTTGTCGCCCTTCTCAATCTTCGAGGGCTTGCCTTCGATCTCGTCGAGCTGGCTGGTCACCTCGGCGAACAAAAAACGCCAGCGGGCGACGGGATAATCGCTGTAGTTGGCAGCGACACCACGAGCTTCGGCGAGATTGCTTTCATAGAAGCCGGCGTAGCACTTGAAGTAGTCGTGCTGGAGTCGGGTCGGCAGGTTCTTGGGATCGACACTGTGGAAACGGGTGAGCGCCTCTTCGACCCGGTCCTGAAGGAACAGATAATAGCTGACGCTCATGTTGTCGGCATCGTTGAGCGCGGTCTTGTGGGCGAGGATGGTCAACAAGCGTTGATACTGATCCAGCACGGCGGGGTTCGCGATCCGGACTTCGCTGCCGAGGCGATGAGCACGTTGGTTGACCAGCGGACTGTATTCAAGGTGCTCGTAAGCGCGCCGCTCGATCGGATCGATCACGACAAGCGATCCCGAAAAATACGGCCCGCATTGCGCCACGAAATCATTCCGGTGAAGAATCCATTCCCGCAAGGCATCGCGGTCATTGTGAAGCAGGGCGTAGCTGTAGATGGTGGCATCCCAAACGTGATGCGCCCCGAGGAAGCCTGTCAGCTTCTTGAAGAACGCAGCATTGTGGCAGCGCCAGGCGATGCGGGGGAAGGCCAGTGCGGCGAGGTTGTTCTGTTCAAGGAAGGTGAAGACATCTTCCTCCGAACCGTACTGGGAGATGTAGTCCCACGAGGCCTTGTCCACCTGAGTGAGCCGGGCGACCACGTTGAACTCAAAGGGTTTCGCCGCACCAGCGACAAAGCCGTTGATGGCGACGTTGACCGGGAAATGCGGGAATTTTTTATCTCTAGCAGTGGCGGGGAAGTAGAAGTAATACTCGAAGGTCTTGGTGGTGTAGGGCTCCAGACGCACCGAGCTAGAATCAGTCGCCTTGCTGCCGGTCACAGGCAGCGCGCCACGTGGAATCTGCATCAGCACATCCGCCTTGGCCGGTGTGCTGGTCGGATTGGTGACGACAATATTCGCGCCATAGACCGTTCCGGTCAGGAATTCGAAGGTGACGTATTTCTCGAATTTCTCGTTGCCCTGCATCCGATAGCGATCACCGGCGCGGAAGAAGCTCTGGGAAACGAGCAGCTGTCCCTGCTCGGCATTCGCGGCCGGGGCCGCAGCGGGCTTGACCTCCTTGTGATACACGATGACCGGACCACCCGCGGTGAGATCGAAGCGCCCGGCTTCGGTCTTGCCGTCGTGCTTGGGGGCATCGAAGGGCAGATCGAGCACGGCGAGCGCGAGCATCATTTCGGCGAAGTTGTGGCTGGCTTCGGCGATGTTGGGCGAAACGAAAGCGCCCTTCGAGCCATCGGCGGTCCAGTTCGCGTAGTCGCGCCAGAACGCGCTCACAGGAATGAGTCCACCGTCCTGTTGGGTAATACGAAGGTGATAGTAGTTGTTCTCCGCCCACTCCTTGATGGGCCCGAGTTGGCGATAGAAAGCGCGATACTGAAGGCGGGCCTTCCCAGCAACATCGAGTGCGAAGAAACCATCGGCCTCGCCTTGCTGGTCCATCTTGTCTCCGACCATTCCGCCAGCTCGGTCGAGATTTTCCCGACGCGCGCGCGCGTCTTTCCCCAAGGCTCTCAAACGGCCTTTGTCCGCAACGTCATCACTCAAGCTGCTCATTTCCGAATCCCTCATTTCGCCGAGCTTTTCGGACTCATCTGCATCCAGCGCCATTCCTTCTTTGGCCTTGTTGGCTATTTCGGATTTACTCGAAACGCTTGGTCGCGAGGCTCCAGCCGGCGCGGCAGGTCGTGCCGCCTGAGGGCTTTCCTCCTGGAGCTTTTTGGACGCTCCCTTGAGTTGTTCCTGCCGCTCTAGTTTCAGTTCCGATTCCCAGCCCGGCTTGCCTTCCGACGTTTCCATGGCCCGACCGCGCAGGGCGGTTTCGAAAAGGCGGTCCTGAAGGTCGGGGTTCGGTGGCAGTAGTTCCCACATCTCGCGCAGGCTGCGAGCGGCATTGGGTGCCTCACCCTTGATGCGTTGGGCGAGCAGGGCACGCTCCACCACATTCAAGCGCGCATAGGCGGTCGGATTCAGGTAGGCGGCGAGATCGTTCTCCAACAGGAAATCATCCATGAAGGTCTTGTCCTTCTTGTTTGCCAACGAGGGCTTGATGACCTTGCCGAAGAACGCGGTGTCCTTTTTCGCGAGGAAAAAGTTCAACTCGTGACAGGCGAACTCGGAGTATTTCGAGAGCTTCTCCTCGTCCTTGAGTGACGGCCATTGCAGCACCCATGCGAACTTGGCGAGTGTCGGATCTCCGCTCAAGGTGGTGAACAAGGCGTGGATGCTTCCCAGCGTGTCGTAGCTTTCCAATTCGCTTGTTAGAATATCGGCAAGCGTGAGGGTCTTGCCCTTTTCAAGAACTGTGACCTCCTTGCGCTGGGTGAATGGCTTGGCCGGATCAAGGTTGCGGGCAAGTCGCAGGTCGGCGATTTTCGTCGGCACTTCTGGCAGCGCGAACGACTGCCAGACGGCGTTGGCGAGGTCCTCGGCATAGACCTGGATGTTCTGGCGGTCGCCAAGCGCCTTGCGGTCGATGCGGACGATGCCGTCCTTGTCGGGCAGCAGGTTGTAGAGGGCTGGAGAACTTTCGGCGAGAAAATCGAGATTGGTTTCAGCCGCCGCGCCGTCGGGGCCTTCACCTCCTTTTGAGAATTTTGGAACTTTAATAGAAAACTGCTCCCCTCCCTTACCTCCGCCGGTTCCGGAGGCCGATTGCCCGGTCGCTTGATTAAGCTTGTCGAGGTTGGTGTCGCGCACTTCCCACGGATTGAGCAACAGCCCCGGGCGGGTGAGCATGTTGCCCGGATAGAGTTTCCCGTAACGGCGCTCAAGGATGTAGCGGTATTCATCGCCGATCTGACGACCTGCGGAGAAGAGGTTTGGATTCTTCGCGGGTGTGCCGGAGGCCACGCCGAAGCGGGTGAAGCTGCCGAGTCCGGCGAAGATTCCCTTGCCGGGCTCGAAACGCGACGCGGCGACGTGGACGCGGGCGAACAACGAGGCATTCGCCAGCTTGATGGTGAGCACGTCCTTGTCCGTCGTCACTTCGGTGATCTGCAAAGCCGCCGCATTCTTCAGTTCCAGATTGCGATGTTTTCCTAACAGCCATCCTCCGGCCAGTTTGCCCTCGGCGATCTTGATCGAAAAATCCTGTGCCTCTCCCCGCAGGCGCAGTGAGTAGTCGCCTGGGGCGAGGCCGGTGATGACCAGAAAGCCGCCCGCCACTTCCATCTTCGTCTGGTGCCCGGCGACAAAGGTGCCCGCCTTGATCTCAAGCAGTGACGCTTCGTGCTCGATCCAGTCCTTCGGCAGGAAGCCCCATTGCTTCATGTATTCGTTGAGACGCGATGGCAAGGGGACGCGGACGACGTCGCCCGCTGCGGCGTGATATTCGGGCGACCAGGTTCGTTGGGAATCATCGAGCTGCCAGTTCGAGACGCGGCCGTTCGGGGGGGATGACTGGATGCTTGAAATCCCCGGCAAGGTGCCCAGAGCGACGCGGCCCTTTTCGTCAGTCTTCAAGGCCACGGTTTCCGGACGGGAAAAGCCCTGATGGGAAAGGGTGAACACCACCTGTTGATCCGCGACCGGCTCGCCATTTTTTCCCAACAATTCGAACACATAGGCATCGGCGAACTTCGAGAGATGGCCATCATTGGTGGCGTCCGTCTTGTCGATGCCGTTGAGCGTCCAGGTCCGGGTGGCGCTGACATCGCGCTTCACTCCGCCTGCGCTGAGAACCTCCACTTTTCCACTGAGGACAACCGTGAGCTGCGCCAGTCGCTCCGGCACGCTGAGGGTGTGTTTGAGCACACTGGCCGCGCCGAGCTTGAGATCCTTCACCTCTCGGGTGGTGGAGATTCCGTCGAGGGTGGTGGAGGTGATCGTCAGTTTTGGCTCGGTGATGAGTGCGGGGTCGAGCTGCGAATCGCCGAGCAACAAGTTGGTGCGCACCGCCAGCGTGGCATCTCGGCGGGCCAACAGTTGCTCGCGCTCGATATAGAACTGCGCATCGAGCCGATAATTCTCGGCGTGGTGCTCGAAGGTGGTGAGCGTGGCGAAGGCACCCGCCGGGTCAGTGACGACCAAGGGACGCGTGCCAGGTTCGTTGGTGAATGGCACCACGATGCGTCCAAGTTTCTCGTCGCGGATGAACTTCCGTCCATCGAGCCAGACCACGGCGTCCTTCACCGGTTCGCTCTTCTCATCGACCACCAACAGCAGATCGCCGGCAGGGCCGGTTTGTTGGATCACCTGCCATTGCCCGACGCGGACCAGCGCGCGGCTGCTGCGGCCGGTGCCGATGAACTCGACGATCCACGCGCCTCGTTTGCCCTTGAGTTCGGGGAACTTGAAAGTCTGTCGTGTGCGTTTGAAGGGGCCTTCCTCGAAGCTGTGGGTCTGCTCGCTGTTCGCCACCAGGCCATCGAGATTGAGGTCGGTGTTGAGCTGGCGTTTCTGCGTGAGGAAGAAGTTGAGCGCGTTCAACTCGTAGATTCTAACAATGAGCTTGGGCGTGTTCTTGACCACGACATCGAACTGCGCGGCCTCGCCAGGCTGGAAGAATTGCGGATTGGTCGCGGGAAACTCGATGTCCACCCGCTCCTTGAGTTGTTGAAAGGCAGTCGGGCTGATCAGCGGAGCCCAGCGTTCGGCATTGCCATGGCCGCCGACGATGAGCGCCTCGGCAAGCAGCGGGCGCAGCCATGAGTCGAGCACGTAGTCGCCGTAGGGTGCCATCATTTCAATCCCCAGTCCGGCGGGATTGGCTTTCGCCGCCTGATCGAACAGAGCTAGGAAGTACTCGCGCACCAAGGGCTCGTCGTTCGGGATTGGACGATGAATCAACAACGCCACGCTGAGGTCGGCATTGAGGTCGCTCTGCGGATCGGCGGCCAGGGCGCGCTTTTCCAACCACTTCGGGTTCACATAGCTGAAGCCGCGGGGCAGCTTCAGGTAGTCGAGAAAACGCGTCTGATCATAGACTCCCTTTGAGCGATCATGATCGAGTCGTTGATAGAGGATCTGGGCCTTGAGGGTGTTGAAAGCAGATGGCAGCGGTTTGACATAGGCCCACAGCCTTTCCAGCCATGCTTCGCGTTCGACCGGATCAAAGGCCACGTCGACATCCTCAGAAGGCGCAAGTTTCCGCAGACGGGTTTGGACAAAGGCATCATTGGTGGCGAGCGCGGGGATCGCCTTGACGAGCTGGTCGAGCTGGTCGGGGAGCAGGGCTCGATGGATGGTGAACTCACCGAAGTTCTGCGAGTCCGGCGTTTTGAGATCGGCGATGATCAGCTCTGGAAGATTGGGGACATCGGGCCGCTGGAGTTGCGATAACAGCGACCGGCGTTGCTGGGGACTCAGTGCGACCTTGTTGCGGACCAGGGTTTCCAGGGTGCTCTGCGGGAGGCCGTCCAGCGACTGGTTGTTGGCCAGCGCGTCCCGCTCGAACACCTCCCGACTCACCAACTTCGGATCGAGCGCGCTCGGCAGGTTCGGCTTCTGATCCCGCACCTCCTGCTGGTGATGATGGGTCACACCGAGCTGGCGTTTCAAGTAGTCGAGCGTCAGCTGGGGATTCGCATCGTAGGCGAGCAAGGCCTGTCGGTTCTCGATGATCCGGCGGCGGGAGTTTTCACCGGGGAAACGCTTCCGCCACTGGCCCATGAACTCGTTGAACTTCGCCTCATTGCGGGCGCTCTGGTAATGCAGGGAGTGGAAAAAATAGTAGTCCTCACTGCCGGGAACCAACTCGCCAAGCGCCTTCTCGCGGTCGGCGGCGAGAGCGAATCTCTCGATGAAGCCGACCTCATTTTCAGCATGCAGAGTGGAGGGAATCGCGATGCACGCAATCCATGCCGCGGCAGCGAGTGGGCGAATCAAGGGGCGGGTTTTCATGACGAGGTGGGGTGAGAGGGAAATTCGACTTCTAGGTGAAGACACGTGGGATCCAACTTTCTTAGGAAATCCCTTACAAAAAGCGTGGTAGTTACTGAGGCTACGTTTTGAAAACGCGATTTCCTAGCCTCCAAGTCTCCGGTGAAAACGCGGATGTGGGGAGGAAAATCGGCAGGGGAAGGGGCCTTGCTGTGGACGGAGACGTCCACGCTCCTTATTTTTTCTTCTGGGCACGGAGGCCGGCGAAGGCGGGGGCAATCAGTTGCTTGTCCCAGGCATCGAGCTCGGCGGTAAGCCTCGTGACGACTTCGGGCTGGGTGGCTGACTGATCGGATTTCTCGGAAATGTCGGTGGCGAGGTCGTAGAGTTCAGGCGGCTTGCCCTTGGCGCGGACGAGCTTCCAGTTTCCCTCGCGCACGGCATGGGCGCTGCCGCCGCCGACACGCCAGAAGAGGCTCGGGTGCGGGGCGGTCTTGGTTTCGCCCTTGAGAAATGG
>JANOKL010000573.1:0-4646 GCA_031419215.1 Luteolibacter sp.
TGGCGGAGTTGGCGGAGTTGGCGGAGTTGGCGGAGTTGGCGGAGTTGGCGGAGTTGGCGGAGTTGGCGGAGTTGGCAATCTGGCCCCCATACTGACTGCCCTGCCACTGTATGCGGAACGTGTATTGCTGGTCCCTGCGAAAAATGGAGACATCCTTGTCCCCGCTGTCTTTCCCGAAGCCGCCTGAGCGCAGGCGGTAGATTTCCGTTTCTCCGTGGGTGACCGGATCGTAACGGCAGGCAACGAGGTGATAGTGTTCCGAGTCACTGCCACTATGGTCACCAACGGCCAGCCGGAGTGTGAGTTTGTTGGCGGGTTCAGGCGGATTTCCTCCATCGGACGCGTCATTGGGGAGGCCGTCTTGATTGGCTTCCGGCCCATCGTCGGTGCCATCTCCATCGGTGTCCGCCACTTGCGGATCGGTGCTATAGGTGAGCTCCTCGGCAAGAGTCAGGCCGTCTCCATCCGAGTCCGTGCTCAAATCGGTGTCGGGCACAAGTGGGCCGAAGCAGTGGTCTCGGTCATAGCCATCCGGGATGCCGTCATTATCAGAGTCGGAATCATAGATGCCGGTGCCGAGAGTCTGTTCGGCCAAGGACAGAATACCGTCCTTATCAGGGTCACGGTTGCCATCCCCGGTGACGTATGGATTGACGGGGTAACTGACTTCGCTGCTCTGTTCGATACCGTCGGAGTTGGCATCGCGCCAGAGGGCAGTGGAGCTTTCGGTTACGTCCCATAGTCCATCGCGGTCAATGTCCTGATGATGAAGACCGCTGATTTCTTCAGGAGACAGCAGCCTGGAATGAACACGCAGGCGGTCGAGATAGGCGTCCGGCAGAACGCTGGACGTGTCAGCGGGGAAGAGTCTACCGAAAGTAAAGGTGGTGTCTGCATCAAAGCCGACGGAGTAATCCAGCAGCGGACCTTGGAAGGCGAGTGCGCCATCGAAATAGACTTTCTGGCCGTTGGTGGTGGATGAGCGAGTCACGGCGAAGTGATGCCATGCTCCGTCGTCTGTTGATCCGGCGGGAAGGACGAAGCTATGGCCATTCAAGACTGTTTGGGGATCGCCGTTGGCGTTCGGTGGCTCGTTGAAATAGGCTTTTTGCATGTATCCGCCGACAAACCAGTTTTCTGTGGCTGCAACTTTCTCGACTGCCAAGATGGTCCCTTGCGCGATTTGGGAATGCTGAGGTGCGGGGCCGCTGCCTTGCATGTCGTAGATGGCATACACAACCTTGTATCCTGCTCCGGAATTGACGATTGCGTCTTTCGTGAACTTCAGCCATCCACTGATCGTCCATGTGTCTTGTCCCTCCATGGTGGCTGGAGGAATGCTCAAGTGTTCTGGACTGATTTTTGCTGCTTTGGAGGGCATTCCCAGAGCTTGGGGGCCACCGAAATAGGACGTGGCGTTGCGGTTGGCTCCAGAGCGATCAGGAAAAGTGGCAGGGGTGGTGGTGCCGTTACTTTGAGATTCGAAATCCCAGAAACCCAGAAGGTCTGTGGTGGTGCCGGTCTGCGGATTACTACCGTCGGGATCGGTATAGGCGTTATTGACAAGTGGGGTGGCATCAAGGTTGTCAGCAAACCCATCCGTGTCGGTGTCTGTGGAAAGAGGGTTAGTACCAGCGAGGGTTTCGGCTCTGTCGCTGAGGCTGTCACCATCGCTGTCTATGAGGCCGGGATTGGTGCCGAGTTGGAGTTCTTCCCAGTTGGAAAGTCCGTCGCTGTCTGGATCGATGTCGCTGGCGACGAGTTTCCAGAAGAGCTTTTCGGGGATGCTGCCGTCTGGCTGGGTGAGGGTGTTGGCGATGGTGATGGGGTCGCCGTTTCCGAGAATGGGAGTGCCGACGTTTTGCCAGGTGCCTACTGCGAGATTGGGGGAAAACTGGAGGGTGTAGAGCTTTCCGACGAGCGTAGGCCAGGTGATGGTCTGGGCGGCGGGAGTGAGAATGGCGGGATCGCCGTTTTGATCGACACCGAGATAGGTGGCGGGGATGTGCTCGGTGACAGGCTGGATGATTCCGTCGGGTGGATTCTGCTTGAAGGGATGGGTGCCTGCGGCGGCTTCTTGTTCATTGGTCCAGCCGTCGCCGTCAGAGTCAATCGCGGCGGTGATGCTGGGGGAGAAGAGTTCACCGTCGTTGTAGGTTTCTTCCCAAACGTCGCTGAGGCCGTTCTCGTTGGTGTCGAGGATGGCGTCTGCTTGCTGCGGGCTGAATGCAAGCAGCAGGCAGATTGAAAGGATGCGAAGGAGGTTCATCGGGCTTCCTCCTGGGTTTGGGTTTGCTCGGCGGGCTGGATGCGCCAGTGGTTGAGGATGATGTCCTTGGGCTGGGGTGGGTGGGCTTTGAGTTCGGCGGCGCGGGCTAGTCGGGCTTGTTCGCGGCCTTGGTAGGCGGTGAGCAGCTTTTCGTATTCGTTGTTGTAGAGATCGTGGAGGGATTGGATGTCGATGAGGGCCTTTCCGCCTGGGGTGCCGGAGATGATGGTGAAGGTGGCTTTTCCGGTGGGGAGTTCGGGAATGACGGGAGGGGTGTAGGTGCGTCCGTGCTTGGCGAGATGGGCGGCGTTGTGTTGGCCGTCGCGGATGCCCCAGGCCATCATGAGGCTGCATTGCCGACCGTCCGAGGTGACGAATCCGGGAAGGCCGGAGAGGAGGGAGAAGTCGGCGGAGGACCAGAAAACGACGGTGTTGTGGAGCTGGTTTTGCTCGTAGGACCAGTAGCGGACGAGGGTCCGGGTGGGTTTGTCTTTTTCGCGATAGACGGTGGCACCAATCGAGATGTGATGGACCTTCGGCTGGCTGGCGCGGAGTTCGGAGAGTCGTTGGCGAAATTCGGGGCTGGGCTCAGTGGGAACGATGACCTCTGGCGGTGGAGGGAGCGTGATGGGGGCGATTTCGTGGACAGTGATGGTGCGTCCGCTTTCCTGGAAAGTGTCGGTGCTGAGGATTTTCTCGGAAGGTGCGACAAAGCCGGGTTTCGGTGGCTGAGGTGGCGGTGGGGTGCCGTCTGCGAGTTTTCCGGTGAGGCGGGGCTCAGTGGCGTTTGAAGCAGGTTCCTCACTGCGGCTGCGAGCAGTTAGAAAGAGACAAAACAGCAGGAGAATCGAGGTCTTCATGGCTCAAGAAGGCTTGGGCGATTCAATCAAACTGCTGGGTAACAAAGGGCGCGGACTTGATCGCGCCCCAGCTACAGGCACCGCGAAGCGCCTCCCGAAAAGACGCGCCAAGCCGCGCCGATTCGGCGCGACAGCTTTGTCAATTCGGGGGCCATTTAAAATTCGCGGTTTCGTAGCTGGCCCAGAAGCTTTTGTTGGTCGCAAAAGCAGTTGTTGTTTATTTACAGAGTCTGTTTCATTTGCCATTCCGAATGGCACCAAGATGTTAACTGATTAGCTGGTGCTTTGGCGAGCTGGATTTTGGCTTCATTTCTGACTAGTCTTTGATTTTCCCATGCATCACCTCTGGTTGTTCGACATCGATGGCACGCTGGTGGACACCGGCGGAGCAGGCCTAACCGCATTGACCGAGGCCGCGGTCGAGTGTTTCGGCGAAGCTGGTCCCGCGCTCGATCTTGCGGGCAGCACCGACCTCGGGATCATTCAGAATTTCCTCGATCATTTCGGGCGGGAACACGATCAGGCCTTCGTCGACTCGTTTTTCTCCATCTACCTTGGGCGACTTGAGTGGAATCTCGCCCACGGAGGATTTCCCGGAAAAGTCCTGCCAGGGGCCGTGGACTTGTTGGAGAGACTGGCGGAAACACCGGACATCCATCTCGGTCTTTTAACCGGGAACATCGCAGGTGGTGCCGCAGCCAAGATGCGCCACTTCGGGCTCGATCATTTTTTCCCATTCGGCGGCTACGGCTGTGACTTCGCCGACCGGAACAAGCTGGGCCCCGTCGCGGCAGCGAGGGCCACTTCCCACACTGGACGGGCATTTCATCCGGAAGAGATTGTCGTCATCGGCGACACCCCGAAGGACATCGCCTGCGCCAAAGCCCTCGGCTCTCCCTGCATCGCGGTGGCCACCGGACGTTTCAGCCTCGAGGAGCTGCGGCAGCATTCGCCGCATCGCGTGATCGCGAGCCTGGAAGAACTGTGAGCCTTTTGAAGGTCCAGGGGTCGGGATTCAGGGGCCAGGCAGAAAGACGAGTTCTGAAACTCTGGATTCTTGATTCTGGCCTCTGGATTCCTCGTCTACGAGTATTTCAACTCCTTCGAAGGATCCAATTCGAAGTCCATGGAGAAGTTGGCGACCGTGTTTGGCTTGATCACGGCTTCGAGGAACTTCAGGTGGAAGGCGTCGTCGAGCGTCATCTTCAGCTTGTCGAGCGACTCCACCTCGATGGCAAAGAAGAACTGCCACTCCGAGCGGCTCTCGACATTACGGCCCGATTTTACACCGAGCACTTCTGGAATCTTGAGCAGGATGCTGCGTGTGGTGCGCACCATTTCCTCTAGCTTCGGCCCATCCACCTCCGGCTTCAGTTGAAAGAAGACGACGTGATGGATCATGAACGGATCAGGACTTCCAGTTGAGAGCACCCTTTTTCAGGGCATACACGTAGGCAAAGGCCAGCGTGCCGGCAAATCCCGCCATGCTCACCAGCGCGACCGGGCTGTGCGCCACC
>JANOKL010000574.1:0-13740 GCA_031419215.1 Luteolibacter sp.
CACATCCCCGCCGCGCCAACCGTAGATCGCCTGCTTGCGGTCGCCGACGACGAACACGCTGCCGTCTTCACTCGTCGCCGCTTCATCGATCAGGGGCACGATGCCCGTCCACTCGGCGCGGCTCGTGTCCTGGAACTCATCGAGCAGCCAGTGATCGTATCGCGCATCGAGCCGGAAATCGACCGCCTCACGACGCAGCCGCGCCTCCTCGCTGCGCACCCACTGTCCCATCAGGACCTTCACATCGTCAAAGCCAAGAAGGCCCTTGCGTCGCAGCCGTCGCTCGCATTCTGCATCCAGTCCGGAGACCAAGGCCGCCACCGCCTTCGTCCGCGAAACGGCGGCCGAGAGTTCACAGGCGGCGAGGAAATGAAACAGCTCCCGCCAGCGCTCCGAGGCTCCTGGCGAAAAGCGGATCGGCTTTTTCCCGAGCACCACCTCGATCACGCCGCTGCCGGGAACCGCCTCGACCATCCGCTCGAACAAGGTTTTTCCCAGCTCCTTACCTTGCCGCTGCCGATGGTGTGCAGCTCGAAAGCCTCGATCAGCTCAATCACCTTCAGCTCAGATTCATCGGCCCGCAGCGCGGAAAGCAACTTGCCCTTCTGCTCTTCCCAGGCCTCCACCGCAGGCAGCTCGCCGAACACGCCGTCGCCGCCCCAGGCCTCCAACGGCCAGCCATCCTTCCACCAGCCGTGCCACGATTGCAGGAACTTCTCCACCGACGCCAGCACCCCCTGGCCTTCCTTGCCGAGAGTCGCGCGACGGAACGCATGGAGAAATTCCTCGGCACCGTCATCCGCCAACGCGTCGCCGAGAACGCCGGCGAGAATGTCGGAAAGCGCAGCCTCGAGTTTCGGTCCCTCGATCAGTTCGAAGGTGCCGCCGGTCAGACCGAGTTCATACTGGAAACCTCTTACCACGCGGGCGAAGAAGCCGTCCATCGTCCCAAGTTGAAAGCGCGGCAGAGTCCTCACGACCTTCGCCAGCGTTTCCGGAAAGGAAATTTCCCGACCGATCTCCGCACAAAGTTTGGACGCCTTTTCAGTATCGACCGCGCAGTCCGCGAGCTTCGTCAGCACCGAGTCGGCGAACTCGCCCGCCGCCTTGCGGGTGAAAGTCAGCGCCACGATCTTCGCGGGGTCGACGCCCTCCGCACCGATCAGGCCGATCACGCGATTGCCGAGCTGGAAGGTTTTTCCCGATCCGGCCGAGGCGAGGATCATCAGATTCTTGTGAAGGATGGAGGGCTTCATGCCGCACCTCCCATCCCGACGGTTTCCTCAAGCGATCGCCCGAGAGCGAGGACCGCATAGTCGTCGTAGTCCACACGCTCCGCCGGTGGCCAGAAGACCTTGGCTTGCGCCTGATCGATGACCCACCGCGCGCAATCAAGCGCCGAGGTCGCATCGCCTTTCGAGAAGCCATCCCAGACCGAGACCTTCACATCCGCCTCGGTCGCGCCGAGTGCGAAATAGCCAAGCTCGTCGATGTCTCCGAGCGCGGCGGAATACATGGCGACCTGCAAATTCTTCCAACGCTTCTCCTTTCCCTCCGAAGTCGTGCAGAGCACTTCGGAGACATCCTTCAAGTGCGCCGGGAGCCGCGTGTTCGCCTTCATCTCGACGCGATGCGCGGCTTCCACCTGCGCCGCCTTCGCGCTCGTCTTGTAGTCCAGCACGCGCCGCCGCCCGTCGTTGTGGCGCTCGATGCGGTCGATCCGCCCGACGATGATGAAGTCATCGACCTCGATCTCGAATTTCTTCTCCACCTCGTCGATCCGCCAACCCGCTGCCCGCTCACAAGCCTGAACGCGTGAGAACCACGAAAGCCTCTGCCGCAGCGATTCCGTCTGGATCCGCACCGCCAGCGGAATCTGTTCACCGAACCGCTCTGCCACCACGCGATCCAACTCGGCATGCACCCAGCTCTCGATCGCCTCGGTTTTCGAAAACTCCCGCGCCTCTTCATCCAGCGCCCAGCGTTCGAGCACCGCATGCGCGATGTTTCCATAGTCACGGGCATTCCACTCGACCCGCTCCGGCTCCGCCGCGCTCATGGCGACGACATGCTTGAGGTAAAATCGGAACGGACAGGCGAGGTAATCGGAGAACGCGGTCACGCTCAAACGCGGCTTCACCTCGACCGACTTTGGCTTCCATTTCCACGCCTCTTCCAAGGTCCACGCCAGCGAGGAGTCCGGTGGCTCCAGCTCGCGGAAAAGCACCTTCACCCGCGCAGGAAGTTCCGCTTCGGACGTGGCGAGCAGAAGCCGCGAGGGCAGCAAGGAATCACCGCCGGCACCGGACTTCGCCAGCAACAGATCGACGCAGCCTTCGTCGCGACGCGACTCGATCAGGGCCGTGAGCAGGTAGGCATCCCGGGCGGCGCGCGAGGCATCGGTCGAGAGGCCTAACAGCCGTCGCGTCCCCTCCGGCAACCACGCATCCGTGCTCGCCCGACCCGGCACTTTTCCTTCGTTCAGGCCGCACAGGATGAGATGCGCGGCGGGCTCGTGTAAAAGCTCCAGCCAGCCCTGCACATCGAGCACGCGGTTTTCCGGAGGCGTGGGAACCGGCTCCGGCAGGGTCGCCAGCAGCAGGTCGATCCAGAAGCCCGGCTCGCGTTTCACCTGTGAGGCGATCGGGGACATTTCCTCCAGCCATTCGCGGACCGATTCGGTTTCCGTCACTTCCGGATCGATCGCGTCCAGCAGGTGCTCCAGTCCGGATGGGAATCCTTCCCGCAGGAAAACTCCCCGTCGGCGTTCGAGCGATTCCAGTGTCTCGATCGCCAATTGGATCGCTTCCCTTTCCGGCTCACGCTTGGTCAGCAAAAGCGCGCGCCCAAGGTCCTCGCGGTTCTTCGACAACCATTGATCACTTGCTCTGGAAAGAGCCGCCACCCGTTGCGCACGACGCCCCCCGACGAGCGCCGCCGTTTTGGGAAAGCCCAGCAGGTCAATTGCCGCTGCCGAGTCCGGTCGAGTGACAAACGCCCGCCACGCCCGCAGCCAGGCCACCACCGGTTGCGCCGGGAGCTGCGCGGGATCATGCAGCACCCATCCGGCACGACCAAAGGCACGCACCAGTTCGCCCGCCGTTTCATCATCGGCGGATCCGAGCGTCAGTCCATCCGAAGGCGTCTGCCGCAGCGCCGCACGTCGCAGCGCCTCGCTGGCTTGTTGACGTGGATCGGCGGTCAAGGTGACAGAGCCTTTGCCCTCATCCGGCCACGCGATTTCGCGGGTCGTCCAGACGTCTTCCACCGGTCGGCCCAGCTCATCGAAATTCTCCGCTCCTGCCTCATGCGCACCGATCAGACAAGTCACGTCCGAGACCAACAAGCGGCTCGCCACCGCCGCCGGAAAATCGGGCACGCCCGCGAGAATGATCCGCCCCTCCACCGGCTCACGCGACAAGCCTTCCAGCAGGGAACTCCGGGAAACCTGTCCCCACTCGGAAAGTCGCGCCTCCACCCTCGTCTCCAGCACTTGCAGGGCCGCCCAGCGCTCGGCTTCGGGAGTCTTGGAGAGCCGTCGTGCCGCGATCGCCAACGTCATTCCATTTTCCTGCAATCCCGACCGCACGCCTGCGAGTGAACGTGCCAGCCCAAGCGCCCAACCAGGCCCTTCGCCCTCTCCGGGAGGCATCGGAAACACCGCCTCAAAGGCCGACCAATCGGCGATCGACTCCAGCACCTCCACCCACGCCAGCAGCTCGACCGCCTCCGGCGCGGCTCCCTCGGTTCTCAGGAAAAATCCCGGCGTCACCACCTTCGGCGTCAGGCATCCGCCTCGTTCGGCCAGCGCCTCGCGGAGACGTCGCCCCGACTGCGCCGTCGGCACCACCACCATCAGCCCCGGCAGCTCGTCGCGACGGACCAGCAGCCAGTCCACCAGCAGTCCGAGAAGTGGCCGATCCCAGCCCAGGAAATGTCGCGCAACCATCGGTCACCTTGATGCCCGACCGTGGCACGGCAAGGAAGCAAAAGTTCGCATCCTGCACGATCAACAGATACTGGAAGACAAAAGCCGTTAGGTGGACGATGCTCCAGAATGGCCTCCAATTCAAAAGCTGCCTTCAGCCTGCCCTCCATCCTTTCGATCATCGCGGTGGTGATCAGCTTCAAGACCGGTGCGATTCTAGGCTTTATCTTGGCTGTGGTCGCGATCCTCCTCGGCATTCTCGGAGTCGTTCTCTCTCTTGCCCCCTCGGTTCGCGGCGGAATGGCCAGTCTCATCGGCATTTTTGCAGGAGTTGTTGGGATTATCGCCGCTGTGGCGAAGGCTATCATGTGGTTGTTCTGATCCGCCTCATGAACTCCTTCTTCTGCCAGAAATGCGGTGAACGCCTGTTCTTCGAAAACACGTTCTGCCTTTCCTGCAACGCCAGTCTTGGCTTCCTGCCGGACACGCTGGAGATCGCGGGGATCGACGGGAATTCCGCCTACCGGAAGTGCTTGAATTACTCCCAGGAAAACGCATGCAACTGGATGATCCCGGCCACAGACCCGGCCGCCTACTGCGTTTCCTGCCGCCTCAACCGCGTGATTCCCAAACTTTCGGATCCTGGCAGGCGCGTCCTATGGTTGAAACTGGAGGCCGCAAAACGTCGCCTCATCTACACCTTCCTCAAGCTCCAGCTCAAAGTCGTCCCGAAATCGGCTGATCCCGTGCGCGGTCTTGCCTTCGATTTCCTTGCTGACCCCTCCACGCCCATGTCGATGAGCGAACGGATCCTGACCGGTCACATGGATGGGATCATCACGATCAATCTCAGCGAAGCCGATGACGCCCTGCGAGAACGCACCCGGCTCGACATGCAGGAAATGGTGCGCACCCTCCTCGGCCATTTCCGCCATGAAAGCGGTCACTATTTCTGGGACCTTCTCGTTCGCCCGAGCACCCGCATCGACGAGGTCCGCGCGCTGTTCGGCGACGAGCGACTGGACTACCAGACCGCGCTTCAAGCTTACTACCAGAACGGGCCCCGCCGCGATTGGGGAAACACCCACGTCACCTCCTACGCCTCCTCACATCCATGGGAGGACTGGGCGGAAACCTGGGCCCACTACCTGCACATCATGGACACTCTCGAAACCGCTGCCACCGGTGGAGTCGAGATCCACTTGAATGGTGGGCATGTTGCGCTGGCGAGCCCCTTCGGCCTCGACTTTTCCGCCATCCGGGAAAACTGGCACGCCCTGAGGTTTGTCATCAACAGCCTGAACCGCAGCATGGGCATGCCGGATCCCTATCCATTCATCCTGTCCAACTCCGTGACGCGGAAACTCGGCTTCATCCATGACTGGATTGCCAGCTACCGGAGTCCCGCCACTCGTGCACAGACCTGACAGGTCGGTGGCAGATCATGCCTTCGCAGACGACGACGCTCCCATCGCCCTCGCCACGCACAAAGACCGCGCGCGGCAAATACTTGCTTCGCAGTAGTTCGGCGAGATCAGGAGCGGGATCTCCGAGGGATTCGATTTTCATCACTCCGCGCTCCAACAGATCCAATGCGGAAAGCAGGACCGGCACTGAGAAAGGTTGCGTCGCCGCGACACGGGCCTCGGCGCGGAGGATGGCCTCGGCACGGGTGGCGAACTCCGGCCGATCGAGCAGGATGGCGAGCTTCAGCAGATTCTCCGCCGCGACGTGACCTGGCGAAGGCTCGGCTCCGTCGTAGTCCTCGCGCATGACCAACAGGGTTTCCCCGGCGAGTTCGGTTTTCAGCACGTAGCCGCCGCGAGTGGCGTCCCAGAAGGCCTCGTCCATCCGCTGTTGAAGTTCCAAGGCCCACGCAAGATGCGCGGCATCGCCATCCGCGGAGTGCAGCTCGATCAGGGCGGAGATGAGAAAGGCGTAGTCAGCGGGAAAGGCCGCGATGTTGCTGTTGCGACCTCGATGGCTGCGAAACAATTGAGTGCCGTCCCACAGGTTTTCACGGATGAAGGAAAGAGCCCGCCTTGCCGCTTCAAGCAGATCATTCCGATCAAGCACACGGGAACCACGCGCGATCGCGGCGATCATCAAACCATTCCACGCGGTCACGATCTTGTCATCACGATGCGGCAGCGGACGCTTCAGACGAGCCTCCAACAACACGGTCCGCGATCGTGACAGGGACGTTGCGATTTCCTCCGCTGTTGAATCAAAACGATCCGCGAGCGTTTCATCGCCGAGAGCGCGATAGAGCGTATTCCGTCCGACGAGTTCCTCATGCGGATCACTTTCCGGCCTCGCATTTCCCTCCGCCATCACACCATACGCCGCACAGAAAATCGCCGCGGCGGTGGGATCCAGCAGGCGATAAATCTCGTCCGCCTCCCAGGTCCAGAACGCGCCTTCCTTTTTCTCGTGATCGCCTTCGCGTTCGTAGCTGTCGGCGTCCTCTGCCGCGTGGAAGGCACCGCCTGCGTCACCGAGTTCATCGATCACGTAACAGAAGATTTCCTCGGCAACCTCCTTGAACAGTGGCTCACCCGTGGCCTGCCAGCCGTCCAGGAACACTTCGGCGAGCTGCGCCTGATCGTAGAGCATCTTTTCGTAATGCGGCACGTGCCAGTAGCGGTCGACCGAGTAGCGATGAAAGCCGCCTGCAAGATGATCGCGGATGCCACCCGCGGCCATGGCGTGCAGGGTGCGTTCGACCATTTGCAGACAGGCCGCGCCTTCTTCGGAATCCGGCCCGAACTTCTCCGAGAGTCGTAGTAGCAAACGCGGCACCACCGGACGAGGAAACTTCGGCGCACCACCCCAGCCGCCCTCGTGGGGATCGAACATGCTTTCACAGCGATCGATGAAATCGCCAAAGACCTTCGCATCCGGCAGCCCCTGCATCACCGCCTCGGTATCAGCTTCGTCGCGCAGGTGCTTCATCACCTTCTCCGCGCTGGCGATCATCTTCGGGCGATCCTCCTTCCACAGCCGTCCGAGCTCCCCGCAGAGCCGCATGAAGCCTGCCCGACCGTATCGATCCTCCGGTGGAAAGTAGGTGCCGCCGACCACCGGCTTTCCTTCCGGCGTCAGCCACACGCTCATCGGCCAGCCCCCCTGCCCGCTCGTCGCCTGGATGAAGGCCATGTAGGTGGCATCCACGTCCGGGCGTTCCTCGCGGTCCACTTTCACACACACGAAATGGCGGTTCATTTCCGCCGCGACAGTGGCGTTTTCGAAACTCTCACGCTCCATCACGTGGCACCAGTGGCAGGTCGAGTAACCGACCGAGAGAAAGACGAGCTTTCCCTCCGCTTTTGCCTTCTCAAACGCCGCCTCGCCCCAAGGCAGCCAGTCGACCGGGTTCTCCGCGTGCTGGAGCAGGTAGGGCGAGGTCTCGTGGATCAGTGCGTTCGGCATGCCGCAGCTTCGGCGGGTGATCCTCCGGGTCAACTCCGCGGATGTTTTTGACGCCAATCAGAACGTCGACTGAGAAAGACGCCCTTCCAGGTGCGTAGTGATCCGTCTTTCCACGACTCCAGATGAAAACCTTGTTCAACCTGCTCCTAGCATTCGTCACTCTCTGTCCGGTGATGGCCGAGCAGTCCCGTCCGAACTTCGTCATCATCTTCATCGACGACATGGGCTACGGTGACATCGGACCCTACGGAGCGACGAAACAGAAGACGCCCAACCTTGACCGCATGGCGAGCGAGGGGATGAAGCTGACCTCCTTTTACGCCGCGCCGGTCTGCTCGGTTTCCCGCGCCCAGCTTCTCACCGGCTGCTACGGTGCGCGCATCAGCGTCCCGGCGGTCTACGGTCCGGGTGGAGCGAATGGTTTGAATCCGCAGGAGAGCACCATCGCCGAGCGACTCAAGGAGAAGGGCTACGCCACCATGTGCATCGGCAAGTGGCACGTCGGCGACCAACCGGAGTTCCTTCCGACCAAGCAGGGGTTCGATCACTATTTCGGCATTCCCTATTCGAACGACATGCAGGTCAGATCGTCCGAATCCGGCCAGCCCGTCGTGCCCCTGCTTCGCGATGACAAGGTGGCGGAACTGCTCACCGACGAACAACAAAGCCACATCGTCAAGCGCTACACCGATGAGGCCGTGCGCTTCATCACCGAAAGCAAGGACAAGCCCTTCCTCCTCTACCTGCCGCACACCGCCATCCACACCCCGATCTACCCCGGAGAGGCGTTCCGTGGAAAATCCAGCAACGGCCGGGTCGGCGACTGGATCGAAGAGGTCGATTGGTCCACTGGCCGCATTCTCGACACCCTGCGCGACCTGAAACTTTCGGAAAACACACTCGTCATCTTCACCACCGACAACGGCCCGTGGCTCGTCAAAGGCGCGGACAGCGGCAGCGCCGGCCCCCTGCGCGGAGGAAAAGGCAGCACCTGGGAAGGCGGCGTGCGCGTGCCGACGATCGCGTGGTGGCCGGGAAAAATTGCGCCGAACAGCAAGGTCGACGCCATTGCAGGAACCATCGATCTCCTGCCGACCACTGTCGCGCTGGCAGGTGGCACACTTCCGAAAAATCCAGTCATCGACGGCCGCGACATCTCACCGTTGCTGCTTGGAAAAAGCCAAACCTCCCCCCGTGAGGCCCATTACTACTTCCAGAAATACCAAGTTCAGGCCGTGCGTCAGGGCCCGTGGAAACTCGCCCTCGCGCCGCAGAACGAAACCATGGGACGCGAAGTCGAACCGGATGCCCAGACCAAGGCTCCGCGACTCTACAACCTTGATTCAGAAATCGGAGAAAAGACCAACGTCGCCGAAGCTCATCCCGAAGTCGTCGCAAAGCTCACCGCCCTCGCGGAAAAGATGAGCGCGGAAATCGGCGGTGACAGCCCCAGCGCTCGACGCGAAGCCGGCAAGGTGGGGAATCCATCGATCCTCTATCCCGCCGATCGCTCCAAGAAGGCCAAGGCAAACGGCAAGTAAGAGCGTCTAACAAGCATCGTTCAAAGCGCGAGGACGACCTTCAGTCCGTCAAACACGGTGAGAAACGGAGCGATCACCTCGTTCTGGAATGCCGGAGGGAAAAGCAATCCCAGAGGCAGCGCCACCGCCAGCAGTGCTGGGAGTTTCCCAAACGGTCGTCCGATCTTTTTCTCCAGGAGCGTCAGCATTCCGTGGGCTGAGAAATACAAGGTCGGAAGGCCGAAACCGGAGCGGACAGGAAGCGTGATGGCCAGTTCGTGCAGGAGTCCCGAAACGATGAAGATCGCCATCAGTCCGGGGTTTGCTCCGAACCGATCTGCCACGGGTCGCCCCACAAGCCGCTGCATCATCTGCGAATAGCCGACATTCCAGCGCCTGCTCCAGAAGTCACCAAGCCCCTGGGCCTCAAGTAAATTCGGAAACAGGGTCCGAACGGGATAGCCTGCGGCACGCAAAACCCCCTTCAAAACCCGCAAGGCTCCGAAGTGAAAGCCAAGGCTCATCGGCAGGAACATGATCAGGATTTGCCGCCATCCCATCGCCCATACGACCCAGGCACAAAGAGTGCCGATCAGCATCAACAGCAATCCTGTTCGGACATCGTTCTTCCAGCTCAGCCCTTTCCGCCTGTTCCGAAAACTATCCGGGTCCATGCCGAACCAGGCGAAGGCGAACAACACGTATCGCGTCATCGTGAGCCGATGCTCCCCCGCCCATTCCGCGTAGACCAGGCCCTTCATTCCGCCCAGAAGCACGCAGCAGATGCCCACCATCCGAACCACGGCCCCATAACCTGTTAGAGCGAAATCCGCCCCAGCCACGATCACCATCAGCAAAAGCCACCCGGCGAGCCGTCTGCGCCACCGCACCCTCACGTTTGCCAAGGCAGGCCCGGCCACGACTCCGCCGATTACCAGCAATGGAATGACCCACATCATCGCCAACCTCCCGGCGGCAACCATCCCATATTCCAGCACAACAGGCCCGCGTAGAGGATCACCAGGCCAACGAAAAGCAGGGTGAGCAGATGCTTCGCCACCCGGTTGACCGCGCTACCCTCGATCTCGCTCAGGTCGAACCCGAAGAACTGCAGCCACAGCCGCACGCCCCACCACAGCAGCATGAACGTGCACATCGCTTTCGCCGCGCCGCTGCCTCCCATCAGCCAGTCACCAAACCCCAGAGCCAACACCGCAAAGAACACATGGCTGCTCCAGACGTAGATCGAATAGGTCCACCACATTTCACGCATCAGCGGCGTGAGCACAGCCAGTTTCTTCCGCCATCCCAGCGCCTTGGGAATCCAGAAGCTCGCAACGCTCAGGGCAACGAGCGACCAACCTCCGATCAACAGTCCGATCTGCAAAACCTGTGCGTTCATTTCCTCAGTCGTTGGGAATATTCAATGCAAGGGGCAAAAGCCACCCTCACATGCTGGCGGCTCCATTTGATGCAGCACCTCCCGCACCCGCTTGTCTTTGCTCCTGAAGAAAACCTTGCTCAGCGCATGCCGGTTCGCCGCCAGCACCCGGCAGGCATGAATCGCAATCGGCAACAATCCCGGCCCACCCAGCCTGCGGGCCGCGCCCTGGTGATTCGCGCAGCTGTAGAGGCACCAGACCCACGCCTCAGCACCACGGAAGATCTGCCTTTCGCTCGTTCTCACAATCATTTCCCGAGCCGGGTCCAAGGTTCCCAAGCCCGGAAAGATCCGCTCCGCATGAGCCGCTTGATACGGGATGAACTCGATCTTGAACGCCCGTGGCTGACGGTTGATCCACTCGTGAAAACTGCAGCACATCCCGCAGCGACCATCATAGAAGACCTCGATTCCCTCAATTTGCATTGGTAGTTTCATGGTGATTTCCTTTCTGTTTTTTCAGTATTATCTGAAAGTTCGATAAGTGGAAGGCGAATTTTGGGGAATTTCAAATGCTGCAAATTGGCACCGGAGCCGAGGTTCCCACCTGCGGAAATTCTGATCTGCGGGCAAGCTTGGCCATTGCCTCCGCGTAGGGGCCTGACTTTAGTTCCGTCGTCCCCACTTCAGTCCCATCATGATTCGCAGTTCCTTGCTTTCCGTCTCCGCCAGCCTGCTTGCGGCCCTGTCCCTCCACGCTGAGGAAATCTCCTGCGGCCATGCCCATCTAAAGCCGGCCCAGGTTCTCCCCGGCTCCAATGTCAGGCGTTACGCGCCCGACCGCCACGCCGACCTCCTCCATCTGGTGCTCGATGTGACACCGGACTTCAAGCAGCGGAGCCTTGCCGGAAAGGCGACCCTCACCTTCAAGCCAATCGGTCAGGCACTTCAGGAGCTGAGTCTCGATGCGATCGACTTCACGGTTTCCTCAGTCGAATCCACCGCCAAGCTGAAGGGCCATCAGGCGACGATCGACAAGATCATCCTGACCTTTGAAAAGCCTCTGCCAGTAGGCGTGGAGCAGACCGTCACGATCCACTACTCCGTCACCCCGAAGGACGGGATGTATTACCGCACGCCGGAGCTGGGCTACAAGGAAGGCGACTCGCACCTCTACACACAGGGCGAAACCATTCTCGCGCGGAATTGGTTTCCCGTGCTCGATTCGCCAAACGAGAAGCTCACCACCGAAGTCATCTGTCGTCTGCCTGACGGCATGAAGGCCTGGTCGAACGGCAAGCTTCTCTCGGAGAAAAAGGATCCCGCCACCGGACTGACAGCCTTCAACTGGAAACAGGAAAAACCCCACTCCGCCTACCTTGTCTCGCTCGTCGCGGGGCAGTTCTCCGTGATCCAGGACCGCTACAAGGACCTGCCTCTGGCCTTCATCGTGCCGCCCTCGGATGCGGTGCTGGCGCAGAAGTCCTTCGATGGAACAAAGGACATGCTGGAATTTTTCGAACGCGAACTCGGCTTTCCCTATCCATGGGAAAAGTACCACCAGATCGTCGTTCGTGATTTCCAATGGGGAGGCATGGAGAACACCTCGATCAGCACGCTTTCCGACCGCACCCTCCACACCGCCGACTACGAGGACCTTCGTAGTTCGATCAGCCTTGTCGCCCACGAGCTGGCGCACCAGTGGTTCGGGGATGTCGTGACCTGCAAGGACTGGTCGACGCTGTGGCTGAACGAAGGTTTCGCCACCTACTATGACGCCCTTTATCAGGAGCGTCTTTATGGCCGCGAGCAGTTCCTCAACGCCCGCTGGCGCGCGGCACGGAACCTGGTCAAGGAGAAGAACGCCAGACCGATCGTCTTCCGAAAAATCAATGTCGATGGCTATGACCAGTTCGGAAACCTGAGCTACATCAAGGGCTCATGGGTGCTGCACATGCTCCGCAGCGAACTTGGCCCTGACCTTTTCCGCCAGGTTGTGCAGACCTACCTAAAGCGATACCAGTATCAGAACGTGGTGACGGAAAACTTCGTGTCCGTGCTGGAGGAGGTCACCGGTCGATCCTACGACCGGTTCTTTGACCAATGGATTTTTCACGGTGGCTATCCCGAACTGGCGGCTGATTATGAGTGGGATGAAAAGACCGGCCTCGCCCACGTCAGCCTGCGCCAGACACAGAAGACCGGTGACGATGTGCTGATGTTCCACGTCCCGGTGAAGGTCCGCTTCAAGGGCGACTTCGGCACCGAGGACCGCGTGTTCCTTTTGGAAAGCGACGCTCAGGACTTCCATGTCGCGCTTCCATCCGCGCCGAAGATCGTCCGGCTCGATCCCGAGGTCGCGCTGCTGGCGGCCATTGAGTTCAAGCCGTCAGCCACGATGCTGGAGGCCCAACTCAAGGACGGCGGCGATTCAATGGGTCGCGTGCTGGCGATCGAACGCATCGCCGCCAATGCGAAGGCGGGAGCCGTCGAACTCATCGGGAAGGCCCTCAACTCCGACCCGCAGTGGTTCGTTCGTCAGGAAGCTGCGGATGCCCTCGCAGACATCGGCAGCGACGAGGCGCTAACCACACTCCGTGGCAGCCTGGCTCAGTCGGACGCACGGGTCCGCAAGGCGGTGGTCGACGCCATCGGCAGCTTCGTCCAGCCCATCGCCAGCGAGACGCTTTTCCCACTGCTTTCCATGGAAAAGAATCCCGACATCCGCGGCGCAATCCTTCAAGCACTGCCGCGCCATCCGGATGCGAAAACACGCGCCGAGCTCGAGCGTCAGTTGGAGTCCGAATCATTGCGCGGCCACCTCTTCGACGCCGCCGTAGCGGGCCTGCGTGCATCGGACGACACCGCGTCGATCGACCCTCTTTTCAAGACCATCCAGAAACGCGAAAACGAGCTGGAAAGCCGTAGCCTCGGCCAAGCCCTCTCGACACTCGGCTTTCTCGCCCGCACCCAGGACAACAAATCCGAGATCCTTGAGTTCCTGCTCAAACGCGTGACAGGCAGTCGTGATTTCGTGGTCAATGGTGCCCTCTCCGGACTCGGCGAGCTGGCCGATCCCAAGGCCCGCCCGGTGCTTTCCGCCCTCGCGGTCAAGGCTCCGAACGAACGACGCCGTCAGGCGGCTGCCGATGCACTTTCCACCCTGAATCGCGGCGTGAAGCCCCCCGAAGCCCTGAACGGACTCCAGACCGACCTCCAGGAACTCCAGAAGTCGAACAGCGAACTGAAGGACGAACTCGAAAGCCTCAAGAAGCGCTTCGAAGCCATCTCCGAACGCCCTGGAACCAAGGCTGGCGGCAAAAAGAAGGACTGATCAAAGGGAGTGCCCCGTTACTTCTTCTTGGGATTTTTCGGCTTTGCAGGCGCAGGCTTCGCTGCCTTCGGCTTTGGAGGCGTGGGCTTTGGAGGAGTAATTTTCATGAGCTCGGCATCACTCAGCTCCGCGTTCTTGTCCGTAT
>JANOKL010000575.1:0-3770 GCA_031419215.1 Luteolibacter sp.
TAAGACCTGACCAAAAACCTCTGACATCTAACTTTTTAACAAAATCTCCATGAAAAGCATCTGGACCATCTTCAAGCGCGAGTTCGTGAGCTACTTCACCCACCCCATCGCCTACGCGGTGATCGTGGTGTTCCTGTTCCTCTCGCTGATCCTCACCTTCACGCTCGGCTCCTTTCTGGACGCGCGTGATGCCTCACTGTGCTACTCGTTTTTCCTCTATCTGCCACTGGTGCTGATGGTGCTCGTCCCCGCCGTCGGGATGAAGCTTTGGACTGACGAGCAGCGCAACGGAACGATCGAACTCCTAGGCACCTTTCCGATCTCCACCCGCAGCGTGATTTTCGGGAAATTCTTCGCCGCCGCCGCCGTTTGGCTGATCGCTCTGGCGCTGACTTTCCCGATCTGGATCACGGTCAACTGGCTCGGCGATCCTGACAACCTGACCATCCTCTCCGGCTACATCGGGGCCTTCCTGGTCTCCTGCACCTTCCTCGCCATTACGTTGCTGGTCTCCGCCTTCACCCGTGACCAGGTCATCTGCCTCGTGATCTCCGCCGCCATCTGCATCGTGCTGGTGCTCGGCACCTTCGAGCCCTTCGTGCAGTCCTACTCGAAGGCCCTCAGCGACTGGATGGTTTCCGCCATCACCGCCGTCGGCGTGTGGGACCACTACCTCTCGCTGGCCCGCGGCCTGTTCCGCACCCAGGACTTCGTCTGGTTCACGACCATCACCGTCGCCTGCCTCTTCGGCACCAGCGCCGTTCTCTCCGCCAAGCGCTCCTGAATCCCCAATTTTAGAACCTCACTTTTTCCCAAAACCATGTCCGCCAAAACCACCCATCCGGTGACCCGCGTGATTCTCGGCATCGTCGCCCTGATCCTCATCGTCGTGTTCGGCAACCTGCTGGTCTCGTCCTTCGGCATCGGCCATCGCGGCCTCGATTTCACCGAGAACAAGGTCCACACGCTCTCCGACGGTACCCGCTCGATCCTCAAGGAACTCCAGGCCCCGGTCATCATCCGCTACTACGCCTCCCGTAGCACCGCCTACATGCCGGAGGAAATGAAGCTCCACATGCGTCACGTCGATGACCTGCTCAAGGAATACTCCACCCTCGCCGGTGGGAAGCTCCGCGTGCAGAACCTCGATCCCCAGCCGGACACCGATGCCGAGGACTCGGCGAATCTCGATGGCATCAGCGGCCAGCGCATCAATGACGAGAACCTCTATTTCGGCCTCGCCATTTCCTGCCTCGATAAAACAACCACCCTTCCCTTCCTCGATCCCCGCGATGAAACGATGCTCGAGTATCAGCTCTCGAAGTCCGTCGCCGAGGTCAGCGCCACCCGCAAGCCGGTCATCGGTGTGATGTCCGCCTTCGACCTCGAAGGCGCGCCCGCTATGATGCCAGGCCAGCCACCGACTCCCGGCTGGATCATCTATCAGCAGCTCAAGCAGACCTTCGAGATCCGCAATCTGACGATGACACCGGAGTCGATCAATCCGAAAGAAATCAACGCCGTCCTCCTTTTCCACCCCGCCGGCATCTCCCCCGCGGCTGAATTCGCGGTCGATCAATACCTCCTCCAAGGCGGCACCGTCATCGCCTGCCTCGACGCCTTTTCCGTCTCCGCCCAAATGGTCGGCGGTGGCAATCCGATGATGGGCGGCGGCGGCGTGGCCCCGACCTCCACCCTTCCCACTCTCCTGAAAACCTGGGGCGTTTCCTTCGAGTCCAGCCAGGTCCTCGGCGATGGCACCTACGCCACCACACTCAACGGCAACCGCAAGGGCGTCGCCGTGCTGACCCTGCCGAAAGAAGCGATGCCACAGAAGGAGGACGTCATCACCCGCAATCTTGAAAGCGTCACCCTCTTCCTGCCCGGGGCCTTCACCAAGACAGGCGGCGGCGGCGTCTCGGTCAACACCCTGATCAAGTCCTCCGACAATGCCGCCCTCGTCGACTCGATGAAGGCCTCGCAGCTCGACCCCTCGCTGTCCACCACCATGCAGCGCGCCGGTCACTCCTACGACCTCGTCCTTTCGCTCAGCGGCAGTTTCAAATCCGCCTTCCCGGACGGCAAGCCGGCCGAACCAAAGCCCGAAGGCGAACCGAAGCCCGAGGAAAAGAAGGCCGACTCCCTCAAGGAAGCCACCACTCCGGGCAATGTCTTCCTCATCGCCGACGTCGATGCTTTCTACGACCGCTTCGCCTACTCGGTGCAGAACTTCGGCGGCATGCAGATGGTTTCCCCGACCAATGGCAACGCCTCGCTGCTGATGAACATCCTCGATCAGTCCGCCGGTTCTCCCTATCTGATCGGTGCCCGCAGCCGCTCGGCCACCCGTCGTCCGTTCAAGGTCATCCAGGAAATGGAAGACAAGTTCGACAAGGAAGTCGGAGCCGACATCGCCAAGATCCGCGAAAAGGAAAAGGTCGCGATCGACAAGCTCCAGGCCCTTCAGGCAGCGAAGAGCAAGCTCAACGACCCGATCGCCTCTTCTGAACAGGAAGCCGAGATCAAGAAACTCACCAGCGAGCAGCTCAAGGCCTCCAAGGAGATCCGCGAGAAGGAAAAGGGACTCAAGTCGCAGAAGGACACCCTCACCGGTCGCATCACGCTTCTCAACGTCGCCGGCATGCCCATCGTCGTCACCCTGTTCGCCATCGGCCTCTTCATCGTCCGTCGCGGCAAGACCCGCGCCCGCTGAACCACGCTTTTCCCAACTCCAACTTCCAACGCCATGTCCAAACGCCAGGTCATCATCCTCTGGATCACCGCCATCGTCCTCGTCGGGCTCTACACCTTCGTGAAGGTCAGCCAGTCCGACGAAACCAAGGTCAACACTGCCCGCTCCAGCGGTCAGACGCTGCTCGAATCCTTCCCGGCCAACGACGTCGCCAAGGTCACCATCGGCTCCGCCGACGGCACCGTCACCCTCGTCCGCAACGACAAGAAGGAATGGTCCGTGCAGGAACGCGATGGCTATTCGGCCAACAGCTCGAACGTCAACGCGCTGATCCGCACTGTGGCCGAGCTCAAGGTCGTCGAAAGCATCGAGGCCGGCCCGAGTTTCGCTCCCCGCTTCGGCATGAACGAGGCTTCATCCGTCGCCAAGGATCGTGGCTACACGCTCGCCTTCGCCGATGCCTCCGGAAAGGAACTTGCGAAGATCTCGCTCGGCAAGTCCTTCGGCGGAAAAGCCGAAGAGGAATCTGATCCCATGGCCGGTCCGGGAGGTGGTTCCACCGGTCGTTTCGTTCGAAGCCATGGCGATGAAACCGGCATCTACAAGACCAGCGAACTCTTCGGCAGCCTTATTGGAAAGCCCTCCGAATGGCTCACCATGGAGTTCGTGAACGTCGAGAAGCCCAAGACCATCTCCGTCACCCAACCCGGCAAGGACGAGCTGGCGTGGAAGCTCACCCGCGCCGATGAGAACGACAACTTCGCCCTCGACGGCGCTCCGGGCGAAGGGCTCGACGAAACCTCGACCACCGCCCTGAAAAGCGTTCTGTCCTATGGCCGCTTCGAGGACGTCGTCACCGCCGCTGAACTCGCCAAGCGTGACCAGCCGGACAAGAAGCAGAAGGTGGCCATCGAGACCGTTGAAGGCTTCAAATACAACGTCACCCTCACCCCTGCGAAGCCTGGCGATGCCAAGCCCGCCTCTCCCGATGGACCGCCGCCCGCCACCGACAACGTCTTTGTCACGGTCGAGGTCAGCGCCGAATTCGCCAAGGAGCGCAAGAAGGAAGCCGATGAAA
>JANOKL010000576.1:0-5753 GCA_031419215.1 Luteolibacter sp.
AGTCAAACCCGTGCTTCGCAGGAGTTCTTGACCCACCCTGTAACGCCAACAGCCCAATCCAGCGGAATACGCAGGACTGGGCTGTTGGCGGACCGGGAGGGATTCGAACCCTCGGTAAGGTTACCCCTACGCCTCTTTAGCAAAGAGGTACTTTCGACCGCTCAGCCACCGATCCGTTGCTTGCGCGGGAGTGTTCAATCACAGTCGAACGGGGTCGTCAACCACCTGACTGCATTTTCCTTCGATGGCTTGCAGCGGGCGGATATCCAGAGCATGTTGCGGCCATGAATCGTGCCTTGTTTTGTATAATTGCAGCCTTGATCGCCCTCGGGCTTTCCAGTTGCGGGCTCTTCCGCATGAAGGAGAAGAAGGATGTAAAGAAGGACGAGAACCCAGCATCGAAACTTGTGGGTCGCATCGCCTCGATCTCCGCAGACAAGAAATTCGTCACAATCCAGAGCTACGGTTCCTGGCAGGTTCCGGCTGGCAGCGTCCTCACGACCCTGGGGGCCGATCAACGGGTTTCGAACCTTCGATGCAGCGGCGAAAAGCTCGGACAATTCGCAGCAGCTGACATTCAGGCAGGTCTGCCGCTGACCGGAGACGCGGTTTTTTACAGCCCAGCGGAGCCCACGAAGCCCGGAGGTCCCGCCGCGCCCACCCCAGAAGGCTTCACGCCGAGCCTAAATTCAGGCACTGGCAACAGCTCGCCGTTTCCACAACTGCCCTAATTTCAAAAAATTAGGTTCATTTTAGTCAACTTTTCTTAAATTTTTGTAATTAGGGGTTGATTACATTCCGGAAACCCTGCTAGCTTCTCTTTCGCAAAGGCTGTGCTCCCTTACTTGTCCCAAAGCAATGAACACTACAACCAGCCATGAAATTGAGCACATCGAGCGCTTCGAGCGCATCGGTCCACGCCGATGCGGATCGTCTCGCGGACTTCGTCCTGTTTACGCAGCGTAGCTGCATCCTGAACCTGTCATCTGAACTCAACAAAGGAAACGTCTCATTCCCCCAGTTCTTCTTACTGACCTACCTTTCGAGCGAAGAATATCTGACGATGTCGGATATCGCGAAGAAGATGGGCCACTCGACCGCTGCGGCCACCGGCCTCGTCGATCGTCTCGAAAAATTGGTTTATGTGGAACGTGTCCACGCTGCTGAAGACCGCCGTAAGATCATGGTGCGCATCACCCAGAAGGGCATTGAGCTCGTCTCGAAGATGCGCAAGGAGATCGCGACGGACCTTGCGGGAATTCTCGCCGGCATGGATGAAGATGAAGCCGAAACTGTGGAACACACCAAGCGCGCGATCAAAGGACGCGTGATGGCGTGAACCCCGGAATCCTCTAACGAACCCGCTTGGCGGATCCATCGCGCCTCCGTTACGGTCGCTCCGTGACGGAGGCGCTCCCTTTTCCAGACCGAATCAACTCCCTCCCAAGCGTTCGCGCCGGATGGGTCCCCAGACTCGCAAGCATCGACGTGGATGCGGATCGCGATGAGGCGATGCGACGCCTGAAAGCCGCTCATTTTCAAGCGGTCGTGGCGTTTGGCGGCAGCGAGGAACGCTGGTGGCGCGCGGAGCAGGTGCACGGAACTTCCGTGGCAATCGTGCCCGCTACATCCACGATCCTAGCCCCGGACGGACTGCCGGTGGTTCCCGGAGTCGATGGCCTCGTGACGAATACCCCCGGCATCGTGCTGGCCATTTACGTGGCCGACTGTGGTCCAATCTGGCTTGCTGACCCGAAAACCGGAGCGATCGGACTGCTTCATTCCGGGAAAAAAGGCACCGAGGGAAACATCCTTCAGTCCGGTCTCGACGCGCTGAGCCGCGAGTATGGAAGCCAAGCCTCCGATGTGGTCGTAGCGCTCGGCCCCTGCATCCGGCCACCGCATTACGAAATCGACTTCGCGGCCGAGATCGGTCGCCAGGCAGAACGGGCGGGAGTCGCGGACTACGTCGATTGTGGAGAGGATACCGCGCTCGATCTTTCCCGGCACTACAGTTACCGGATCGAGCAGGGAAAAACCGGCCGGATGATGGCCCTGATCACGAAACTTCCATGAGCGATCTCAATCTCAAAGCACCTGCGAAGCTGAACCTTTCGCTGCGCATTCTCGGCAAGCGCGAGGATGGCTTTCATGCGCTCGACACCTTGATGGTCCGCCTTCCCGAATTGGCGGATGAGATCGAATTTTCGCACGCGGAGACTTTCACGTTCGCGTGCTCGGACCCCTCAGTGCCCGGCGATGAGTCAAACCTGGTAGTCAAAGCCGTTCGCGCTTGGGAAGCGGCCTCCGGGGAGACTTGCCGACTCAGGATTTTTCTAAAAAAGAAGATTCCTCACGGAGCCGGCCTCGGCGGCGGCAGCAGTGATGCCGCCACGACCTTGCTAGGCTTGAACCAACTGCTCGGAGAACCTCTCGATCAGAAGACGCTTCACTCGATCGCGGCCGAACTTGGCTCCGACATTCCCTTTTTCCTCACTCCCGGAGCCGCGCGCTGCACCGGTCGAGGGGAAATCATCGAGTCGGCCCCGTCGCCTCCCGCGTTGCCCGTGCTGCTTTTGAAACCAGGCTTCGGGGTCGCCACGCCGGATGCCTACAAGCGCTGGAAGGATTCCAAGGAAATCCCCGGCATTCCCTACGGCCCCCAGGCTTTCCCGTGGGGCGAGCTGGTGAACGATCTTGAGCGCCCCGTTTTCGAGAAACACCGCTTTCTCGCCGAGGTGAAACAATGGCTGCTGGAGCGTCCGGAAGTGGCTGGAGCCATGATGAGCGGCTCGGGCTCGACGATGTTCGCGGTTTTGAATGAAGAATCTGATGCCGACGCGCTCGTCGATGCGGCCAAGGAAGCACTCGATCCGACAATGTGGAGCTGGAGCGGACTAACCGATACTTCCACAACCTGATCGTTCCCGAACACCCGGTTTGACAAGCTGCCCGCGCTGGTCCTAGCTTCCCGCCCCCGGCGTCATAGGCCGGGTCCCGCCACCATGAACATTGTTGTCGAAAAGCAGCCCAAGTGCCTTGCCTCCCTCCGCGTTGAGATCCCTGCCGATAAGGTTTCCGGTGAGCGCGCACGCATCGTCGCGGGCTACTCCCGCCAGGCCAAGATCCCAGGTTTCCGCCCAGGCAAAGCTCCCGCCAAGGTCATCGAAAAGAAATACGAAAAGGAGATCAACGAAGAGCTCCGCGACCGCTTGATGCAGGACGGTTGCGACGAGGCTCTGAAACAGGAATCCCTCAAGGTCCTCGATTTCGGCGTGCCTAGCAGCACCGAGTTTCTCGCGGATGGAGGCTTCACCTTCTCCACCACCCTGCTCCTCGCGCCGGAAATCCAGCTTCCTGAATACAAGGGAGTCACCGTGAAAGTCCCGCCGACCGCCGTGCCGGACGAGGATATCGTCGCCCAGCTCAACACCCTGCGCGAGCGTTTCGCCGACTTCGAGGTCATTGAAGGCCGCGCTGCTCAGGCTGAGGATTTTGCCGTGATCGACTACACCTCGACCACCGAGGGCAAGCCGCTCGATGAATTCCTCGGCAAGCCTGCCGGTTACCTCGGTGGCCGCGATGGCTTCTGGGTTCGCCTCAATGAAGAGTCGTTCCTGCCGGGCTTCGCCAAGCAACTCGAAGGTCAGAACGTCGGTGAAACCCGCGACGTCACCGTGACCATCGGCGAGGATTTCCCGCTCAGCGACCTGCGTGGCAAGGAAGTTGTGTTCAGCGTGACGATCAAGGAACTCAAGTCCGCCAAGCTCCCCGAGCTCGATGATGAACTCGCCGCCAAGCTTGCCCCGGGCAAGACGATGGAGGAGATCAAGGACATCATCCGCCAGAACATGGAGATCGAGCGCCGTCGCAAGATCGACGACATGAAGGTCAATCAGATCGTCGAGCACTTCAACACGCTCGTCGACTTCGAGATTCCGGATGAACTGCTCGCCGCTGAAACGCAGAACCAGGCCGATGCCATGGTCAACCGCGGCATCAAGGCCGGCATGTCGGAGGAAGAAGTCGCTGCCCAGCAGAGCGAGATTTTCGAAGCCGCAGGCAGCCAGGCGCTGAGCAACGTGAAGACCAACTTCATTCTTCAGGAAATTGCCATCGCCGAGAAACTCCGCATCAGCGATCAGGAGCTCGTCCAGCACCTGATGACAATCGCCGAGTCCCGCAAGGTCGCTCCGAAGAAGTTCATCAAGGACCTCCAGCGCTCCGGCCGCCTGCCAAGCATCCGGAATTCGATGCTCGTCGGTAAGGCCATTGACTTCGTGGTTGAGCACGCCACCGTTGAGGAAACCACAGAAGCCACCATCGATGAGTGAATTTTTTCCTACCTCCACGCGCCATCTTTCGCCGCACAACAGTTACTACGTCCCCGTGGTCGTCGAGTCCGACGGCCGTGGCGAGCGTTCCTTCGACATCTACTCCCGCCTCCTCAAGGACCGGATCATTTTCATCGGCACAGGAATCGATGACTTTGTGGCCAACTCGGTGATCGCCCAGTTGCTGTTCCTCCAGATGCAGGACCCGAAGAAGGACATCCACATCTACATCAACTCGCCGGGTGGTTCCGTGACCGCTGGCCTCGCGATGTATGACACGATGCAGTTCCTCACCTGCGACGTGAACACCTACTGCATCGGCATCGCCGCCTCAATGGGTTCCGTGCTTCTAACAGCAGGTACCAAGGGCAAGCGCTTTTGCCTCCCGAACTCACACGTGATGATCCACCAGGTCTCCGGCGGCGCGCAGGGAACAGCCTCCGATGTCGAGCGTACGATCGGCTTCATGTTCAACCTGAAGAAGCGTCTCAACGGCATCCTCGCCCGTCACACCGGCAAGACCGTCGAGCAGATCGAGCACGACTCGGACCGCGACAACTACATGTCCGCCGAGGAATCCGTCGCCTACGGTCTGGTGGACAAGGTGCTTGAAAGCCGGAAGCAGCTTCCGGACGCGGTCGTCGCCGCGATCGAAGAGAAGACGCCCGAGGCCTGACCCCACTTCGAAGCGCCGACCGGAACCGGTCGGCGCTTTTTTGTTTCTGAGAGACCCTAGATCGACTGAAAGCATGATGACTGAGAAGCCGCAGCCGCATTGCTCTAAATTGGCTAGGTCGGCATGCGTCAATCGTGGGTTCATCGTTGGGACGGGGCTCATCATAGCATTGTTCTCGGTTCTTCCCGGCATCTACTGGGGAAACAAAGGCAGAATAAGGCCCTTCCTTGCCCCATTTTGCGGCCCCTTCCTTGCACTGCCGCATTACTGGCTTGAGGGCACCCTGCGGTTCTGGATCGTCACGTCTCTCGTTGCTTGTTACATAGCAACGATGGGTTGGTTCGCTTGGACCAGCAATCGAGCGCTCATGACTATTCTCTTCGTCGCGAGCACCATCCCAGCGGTGTTTTTGGGAGTTTTATGGACGTTCATACAAGTGATGGAATGAGCGCTTCAACCGAAACGCCAACACTCTCGTCCCGTCACGTGCCGGCGCTGGATGGACTGCGTGGCCTGGCGATCGTGCTGGTGATGTGGAGCCACTTCGTCACCGTCGGGGGTCTGGTCGATGATTCGAACGTCGGGTTCCGATTGCTGCGTGGCGGTTTTGTCGGCGTGGATCTGTTTTTCGTGCTCTCGGGCTTTCTGATCACCGGGATCCTGCTGGATGCGCCGAAGACCACGGGCCGCTATTTCCGAGTCTTTTACCTCCGCCGCGCGGTGCGGATCTTCCCGCTCTACTA
>JANOKL010000577.1:0-12243 GCA_031419215.1 Luteolibacter sp.
CGCGCTGATGATCTTCAAGCACCAGGGGAATCTCCTGATGACCGGCAAGCCGGTGGTGCTTTTCAACCGCCAGAACATCGCCGGCATCGGCTTCTGGGATCCGCTGATCGACCTCCTCAGCGGTATGTGCCAGCCCGGCGATTTCGTCGTCGCCACGACGCTGGACGACATCCTGCCTGCGCTGGTGAAGAGGCTGCCGCAGGTGGTTTGAAGAAGTTTGTTAGTGTTCAGTTTGAAGTTTTCAGGGAAGAGGGATCGGGGATCTTGAACATCTCCGATCACCTATCCCCGATCACCTATCCTCCTTCTTCAACCCATCGCGTCCTTCAGCGCGGCGAGGACGAGATCGACGTTCATCTTCGTCGCCGAGTGGCCCATGAGGCCGATGCGCCAGGCTTTTCCGGCGAAGGGTCCGAGGCCTGAGCCGATTTCGAGGTTGTAATCCTCAAGCAGCTTGGTGCGCACCGCCATGTCGTCGACGCCGTCTGGGATGTGGATGCAGTTGAGGGTGTGGAGCGAGTGCTTTGGCACGTAGGAAATGCCCATCGCCTCAAGCCCGGCGCGCAGGCGGAGGTGCATCTGTTTATGGCGCTCGAAGCGGGCTTCGAGGCCTTCCTCCAGCACGATGGCGAGGGCCTCGTTCAGCGCGTAGATCATGTTGACCGGGGCGGTGTGGTGGTAGGCGCGCTTGCCACTGCCGCTGTAGTAGGCCTTGAGCATCGAAACGTCGAAATACCAGCTCTGAACCTTGGTTTTGCGCTTGTCCATGATCTCCAGAGCGGCGGGCGAGAATGAAACGGGCGAAAGGCCGGGCGGGCAGGAAAGGCATTTCTGGGTGCCTGAGTAGATGGCGTCGATCTTCCACTCGTCGACCTTCAACTGATGGCCGGAAAGCGAGGTGACGGCATCAACGAGGAAGAGCATGCCGGCGTCGTGGACGATCTTTGAAATGGCCTCGATCGGCTGCAGCGCGCCGGTGGAGGTTTCGGCGTGAACGATGCCGAGGGCCTTCGCTTTCGGGTGCTTTTGAACGGCCTCGGCGATGGCCTCGTCGCTGAAAATTTCCCCCCAAGGGACATTCACCTGGTGGACGGTCACGCCAGCGCGCTCCATCACATCGACCATGCGGGTGCCGAAGACGCCGTTGACGCAGACGATGGCCTCATCGCCGTGCTCCATCAGGTTGGTGATGATGCACTCCATCCCCGCCATGCCGGTGGCGGAAACGGGGAAGGTGAGGGCGTTGGTGGTCTGATAGACCTTGCGCAGCATCACGCAGGTTTCGTCCATGATCTCGATGTATTTCGGATCGAGGTGGCCGAGTGTAGGCGAGCCGAGGGCGCGGAGGACGCGGGCAGGGACGGTGCTTGGGCCGGGGCCCATCAGGATGCGTTCTGGGATGTTCATATTGGAAATGGTTTCAAGCTGAGGCGCGGTGATGCAGTGAGTCGGCGAAGGCGCGCTCGGTGATCTCGGCGAAGAGGGTGGCGTAGGATGGGAGCAGGCGCTTGTGAATGATTTCCACGCGCTTGTGATGATGGATGAAAGCACTCTTCATCGCGTTCATCGTCATCTTTTCCAGATCGACAAGCCCGAGATTGAAGGCACGGGTGGCGGTCTCGAATTCCTTGGTCATCGAGGTGTCGCTCATCAGACGGTCGTCGGTATTCAGGCAGACGCGAAAACCGACGCGGTGGAACAAGGCGAAAGGGTGCTCCTCGACGCTCGGGCAGGCACCGGTGTGGACGTTGCTGAGCAGGCACATCTCGATCGGGATCCGCCTGTCGAGGACGTACTGGGCGAGCTGGCCGAGCTTCACCGAGCCATCAGGGAGGATCTCGATATCGTTTCGCAAGCGCGTGCCGTGGCCGAGCCGGTGGGCTCCGCACCATTGCAGGGCCTGCCAGATCGACTCCGGCCCGAAGGCCTCGCCAGCGTGGATGGTGATGTAGAAATTCGCCCGTTGGATCGCCTGGAAGGCCTCCAGGTGCTTCTTCGGTGGGTGACCAGCCTCACCGCCTGCGAGGTCGAAACCGACGACACCTTTTTCGCGCCAGCGGATCGCGAGCTCGGCGGCTTCGAGGGAATCCGTGCGATCGCGCATCGCGCAAATGATCACGCCCCACTCGACGCCGTAGGTCCGGTGCCCCCGCGCCATGCCGTCGATCACCGCCTGGACGACCTCGTCCTGGGTCAGGCCGAGCTGGGTGTGGAACACGGGCGCGAAGCGGACTTCGGCATAGACCACGCCGTCGTGATGCATGTCCTCGATGAATTCGAAGGCGATCCGTTCCAGTGCCTCGCGGGTCTGCATCACGCCGATCGTGTGGGCGAATCCTTCGAGGTATTCCGGTAAATTTCCGCGCTGGGCTCCGCGATGGAACCACTTGGCCAGTTCCGCCGCATCGGTGATGGGTAGGCCGTCGTAACGATGCTCGGTGGCCAGTTCGAGGATGGTTTCCGGGCGCAGGCCGCCGTCGAGGTGCTCGTGGAGCAGGACTTTCGGGATCCGCCGGAAGTCGAGCGAGCCGACCAGAGCCTGTCCGGTCGGCAGCGGCGCGACGGGAAAGGATTCGGGGTATCGGTGCTCGATCATTCGCAACCCATTAGCAGAAAATGTCCCATTGGGGAGAATTTCGTCTCGATGGACCCGGAATTGCTTGATGGACCGTTGCGCTGGGTAAGGATGACAGCGCTGAAAATCCATGAGTGGCCGACTGACAACCCATGTGCTCGACGTCTCGGCAGGCAAGCCTGCCGCCGGGGTGAGAATTCAGCTTTTCCGCGAGGGAGGGCTGGTTTGCGAACGCACGACGAATGCCGACGGACGTTGCGATTCGCCGCTTCTGGAGGGTGAGGCGCTGGTTTCCGGGGCTTACGAGCTGGTTTTTTCAATCGGCGATTATTTCAGGGCGAGGGGAGTCGATAGCCCATTTCTCAATCAGGTGCCGGTGAGGTTCCTGGTCAATGCGGGCGAGACTTACCACGTGCCGCTGGTCTGCTCGCCTTGGTCCTACAGCACCTACCGGGGAAGTTGATGATGGGCACTCCGTCGGAATCCATTCTGAAAACGGCGCTCGAACGCATCGGGATCCTCGGTGCGATCAGCGACGAACATGGTCGCCTGACCCGCACCTTCCTCTCACCCGCCAATCGCGAGGCCGCCGCCACCCTGATGGGCTGGATGTTGGAGGCCGGAATGACGGTTTGCCATGATCGCACCGGCACGATCCAGGGCGTGCTTTCGGGTTCGGAAAACGGTCCACCGCTGCTCCTGGGCTCGCACTTCGACACGGTGATCAATGCCGGGAAATACGATGGGGCGCTGGGGCTCATCGTGGCGCTAGCGGCGATCGAGCGGCTCAACGCTGAGAACCTCATGCTGCCGGTGCCGATTCATGTGCTCGGCTTTTCTGATGAGGAAGGCATCCGTTTTCATACCACCTACCTCGGCAGCCAGGGCGTCTGTGGCGAGTTCGACATCAAGACCCTCGCTGCGACCGACAAGTCCGGGGTCTCGCTGGCCAAGTGCCTCGAAATCGAAGGCTGGGCGGAAGGCGCGAGCCGGATTCACTACGATCCCGACAGCACGCTTGGATATGTGGAGGTTCACATTGAACAGGGCCGGGTGTTGGAAAGCATGGGCCTGCTGGCCAGTGTGGTGACCGGCATCTGTGGGCAGACGCGAATTGCCATCACTCTAACAGGTCGCACGGATCATGCGGGAACCACGCCGATGGCCTTGCGCCGCGATGCCCTTGCCGGAGCGGCGGAGTGCATGGTCGAACTCGAACGCACGGCCGCTGCGAATGTTCCGTTAGTCGTCACCGTCGGGAAAATTTCCATCGAGCCCGGAGCCAGCAACTCGGTTCCCGGAGAAGCAAAATTCACCATCGACCTGCGCCATCCCGAGGACGCCGAGCGGGTTAGATTCCACGCCGAGCTGCGCGACCGCTGCGTGGCGATCGCGGAAAGGCGCGGCCTCACCATTGACTGGCAGGTCGCACAGGATCAGGACGCCGTAATGTGTGATGAGTCTCTGACCGCCCGGATGGCAGGAGCCTTGCTCGCCGTCACCGACACCTCCACCCGTCTCGCCAGCGGGGCCGGTCATGACGGTGTGGCGATGTCGAGGATCGCCCCGATCGCGATGCTTTTCGTGAGATCGCGCGACGGACTGAGCCATCATCCGGACGAGTTCAGTTCGGCGGAAGACATCGCGATTGCGATTGAGGTGCTGGTGCGTTTTCTGAAATCCTTCGCCATTCGTTCATGAGTGATTTCGACACCCTGATCCATGGCCCTGCCGTCACCCCCTATGGGCTGACGGCTGTTTCGATTGGTATTCTGGAAGGTCAGGTCGCGGCCATCGGATCGAAGGTGAAGGGCAAGGCGAAGCACACCATCACCGTGAAGGATGGCCTGATCCTGCCGGGCTTCATCGACGCGCACGTGCATTTCAACGAGCCGGGACGCACCGACTGGGAAGGCTTTGAAACCGGCTCGACCGCGTTAGCTGCCGGGGGCGCGACGACGTTCTTCGACATGCCGTTGAACTCCAGCCCGCCGGTTCTGGATCGTAAGTCGTTTGAGGAGAAACGTCGGATCGGCGAGCAGAAGTCGCGCGTCGATTTCGCCCTCTGGGGTGGCCTCACTCCCGATTCGCTCGATCATCTCGAAGCGATGGCCGAGGCCGGCGCGATCGGCTTCAAGGCCTTCATGTGCCCCAGCGGTCTCGACGAGTTCGGTGCGGCTAACGCTTCCATTCTGAAACGCGGCATGCGGATCGCTGCAAAGGTCGGCCTGCCAGTCGCGGTGCACGCTGAAGACCCCGATGTCATCGCGAAACACCACGCGGCTCATCCTTGTCCGAGCCCCGGTTCGATGGCCGATTGGCTCGATTCGCGACCCATCGCTGCCGAGCTTTCTGCGATCCGAATCGCGATCGAACTCGCGGCTGAAACCGGCTGCAAGCTGCACATCGTCCACGTGACCTGCGCCGAGGGAATCGACCTCGTGGCCCAGGCGAAACGCTCCGGCGTTGATGTGACCGTGGAAACTTGTCCGCACTACCTGCTGCTCGATCGCGCGGCGGCCATCGCCATCGGACCACGGGCGAAATGCGCTCCGCCGATCCGCGAGGTGGCCCGGGTGGAGGCACTTTGGGACCGCATGGAAACCGGTGCCATCGACACGCTCGGCTCCGATCATTCACCGTCGCCGCTCGACATGAAGCAGGGCGAGGACGTCTTCGCAATGTGGGGTGGAATTGCCGGATGTCAGCATGGTTTATCTCTTTTGTTAGACGGAAAATTCGGAGCGCTGGATTCTTTCATGCTGGCGACTCTGGCCTCGGCGAACGTTGCTGCGCGCTTCGGACTTGCCGGAAGCAAGGGCTGCCTCGCTGTCGGCATGGACGCGGATTTCTCGATCTTTCGCTCGAAACCCCACGTGATCGAGACAGCGGACCTGCTGGATCGCCACAAGCTTTCTCCCTACGTCGGCATGAAACTCCGCTGGCAGGTCGAATCCACCTGGCTGCGTGGTCGTATCGTCACTGCTGAGACCCGCGGGCAATTCATCTCTCCAGCCAAAGACTAAACCCTCATGAATCTCTTCGGAACCACCCGCACCAGCGTCAGACTTCGCCACGCCCTCATCGCGGAGGATGGCCATGTGCCGAGCAGCTTTCCCGGTTGGGATCATGCCACCGCGTTCGTGATGATCTCTCCAGCGATGGGCGCGAGCCTCTCGCAGATCCTGATTCGCTTCGAAGCGGGTGGGGGAGTTGCCGCATTTCCGGCGGATGAAAATGAGCACGTCCTCTATGTCGAAAGCGGTTCCTGTGTCGCGACCTGGGACGACGGTGTGATCGAACTCGTAGCAGGTGGCTTTCTCTTCCTGCCAGCCGATCACTCGCTCCGCCTCCAGGGGCTCGAAGGCACGCGCATCACCGTGTTCCGGAAATTCTTCGAGGAGATCGAAGGCGTCGAGAGGCCACCGGTCGTGCATGGCAATGCCTCCGACATCCCGGCAGAGCCCTTCCTCGGAAATGAAAACGCACGTCTCCAGGTCCTGCTTCCGACCGACTCGCGCTTTGATCTGGCGATGAATATTTTCACCTACCAGTCCGGCGCGACCCTGCCCTTCGTGGAAACCCACATCATGGAACACGGGCTGCTGATGCTTTCCGGACAAGGGGTTTATCGCCTTGAGGATTCCTACTATCCGGTGAAAGCCGGCGACGTGATCTGGATGGCCCCCTACTGTCCTCAATGGTTCGTCGCCATGGGTGACGCCCCTGCCAGCTACCTCTACTACAAGGATGTCAACCGCCTTCCATGAGTCCAGCAGTCGGCTCGATCTCGAGATCGACGAGCTGTCGCGAATCTCCGCCCACCCCTCGCCAGCGGTGACGCGGGTGCTCTTTTCCGACGAGGATCTGAAGGCCCGCCTCTGGCTGACAGAACTCGCGGAGAAGTCCGGCTTCACGACGAGGACTGATGCCGTGGGGAACCTCTTCATCCGTTGGGAGGGCTCTGATCCCACGCTGCCTCCTGTGGCGACAGGTTCCCACACCGATGCGATTCCGAACGCAGGGAAATATGACGGAGTCGTCGGCGTGCTCGGTGGTCTGGAGGCGATGCGATTGCTCAAGGAGAGCGGCTTTGAACCTCAGTGCTCGATCGAGCTCATCATGTTCACTGCGGAGGAGCCGACGCGGTTCGGCATTGGCTGTCTCGGCAGCAGGATGATGGCAGGAACGACTTCGGCCTGGGCCGCGCGTGCCCTCCGCGATCCGGAAGGCACCGGCTTGGAGGATTTGCGTGAGTTCGCCGGATGTGTCGGAGAACTCGAAAGCGTTCAGCTTGAGAACGGCATCTATTCGGCCTTCGTCGAGCTCCATATCGAACAAGGCCCACTTCTCGAAGCGGAAGGCATCGACATCGGAGTCGTGGAAAAGATCGCCGCGCCAGCTGCGTTCCGCATCCGTCTAACTGGCCAAGGTGGGCACGCCGGTGCGGTGTTGATGCCCGGTCGTCGCGATGCCCTGCTGGCCGCTGCGGAGATTGCCCTCGTGGTGGAAACCGCCGCACTCGAAAGCGGCAGCCTGGACACCGTCGGTACCACTGGCGTCATGATCGTGAAGCCCGGAGCCATCAACAGCATTCCCTGTGACGTGCTGATGGAAATTGATTTCCGCGATACCGACGTCGAGGCGCGCGGACGGGCTTTGAAACGAATCCGCCGCGAGGCCGAAGCGATCTGCTCACTGCGCGAGATCGGTTTCGAGTGGACCTACATCAACGAGGATCCGCCCGCCATCTGTGACCCGGAGCTGGTGGAGCTCGTCTTAAAGGTCGCGAAGGAAAAGGGCTTTTCAACCAAGTGCATGATCAGCCGCGCCTACCACGACTCGCTCTTCATGGCACGCCTCGCGCCCGTCACGATGATCTTCATTCCCTGTTTCAAGGGTTACAGCCATCGGCCCGATGAGTTCAGCTCGCCGGAAGCGATCCGGAAAGGGGTGGAGGTTCTTGCCGGAACCTTGAAAGCCCTCGCCAGTTGATCCTTCCAACTCTCATGACCTCTCCCCGTTCCCAGATCCTTCTCAATGGCGAGTCGGTGGATGTCTCGGCTGTTCCGGTGCACGAGACGCTTCTCGAGTTCCTCCGCAAGCGCGGTCTGACCGGCACGAAATGCGGCTGCAATGAGGGTGACTGCGGCGCTTGTTCGCTGCTGCTGGTCGAGCCGGATGGCGAGCTGCGTTCGATCAACAGTTGTCTCGCGCTGGTGCAGTCGATGGCCGGTCGCGAGATCCGCAGCGTGGAGGGCATCGCGTCTGGAGAAGCGCTCCACCCGGTCCAGTCGGCGATGGTTTCCTGCAATGGCTCGCAGTGCGGTTACTGCACGCCGGGATTCATCGCCTCGATGGTCGAGGGCTGCCATCGCAAGTCTCCGCTCAGCGAGGACGAGATCGCCGACCAACTATGCGGAAACCTTTGCCGCTGCACCGGCTATCGGCCGATCCGCGAGGCGATGCTTCAATCGCTCGAACAACGTGAGGAACTCGCGGCTTGGTCGGCCAGTCATGCGCCGGGAGAGGTCGAGGTCGCTCCCGTCGAAAGCCTCTTGGACGACGGTGTATTTCTCCGCCCCGAAACCATCGAGCAGGCGCTCATTTTCAAGTCCTCGCACCCCGATGCCGTCTTCATCGCCGGGGCCACCGAACTCGCGGTGCTCATCAACAAGCGCCACGTCCGCTATCCGGCACTGATCTCGCTCGATCGCATCGCCGCGCTTCACGAGATCCTTGAAACCCCTGACGCCTGGCACATCGGAGCCGCCGCGCGATTGACCGATGTCGAGGCGGCGCTGAAGGGAAAATATCCCGCACTCGACTCGATGTTCCGCTGGTTCGCGTCGCGGCAGATCCGACATCGCGCGACCCTTGGTGGCAACCTCGTCACAGCCTCGCCGATCGGCGACAGCGCCCCGGTCTTGCTGGCGCTCGATGCCTCGGTCGTGCTCGTGTCGCATGAAGGCGAACGCATCGTCCGGCTCTCGGAATTTTTCACCGGCTATCGCAAGACCGTGATGGCGGAGAACGAGTTGATGAAGGCGATCCTTATCCCGCATGAGGTGCCCGGACGAACGGATTTCTTCAAGGTGTCCCGCCGTCGCGAGATGGACATCAGCATCGTGTCCGCCGCGATCCGCACGGTGGTGGATGACGATGGCCTGGTGACCCAGGCGCGCCTTGCCTTCGGTGGCGTCGCGGCCACACCGATGCGTGCGATGAAGGCCGAGGCGGCACTGATCGGCCGGAAGCTGGAGATCGATGAGGCTTTTCTCGATTTGTTGGAAAGCGAGTTCACACCGCTGTCAGATGTGAGGTCCGGCGCGGACTATCGGAAGCAGGTCATCCGTGGCTTGTTTTCGAAGCATCTCGAACCGCCGTTCGTGGACGATGAAAGCTGGTCATCTGAGTTCGAAGGCGGCCACGGAGTCTCACATGAAAGCGCGGTCGGCCACGTGACCGGTGCCGCCCGCTTCGTGAACGATGTGGCGGTGAAACGCGGCATGCTTTCCGTCTGGCCGGTCGTTTCGAAGGAGGCCCACGCCAGGATCAAGCGCATCGACATTTCCGCCGCTCTCACCATGCCCGGTGTGAAAACCGTGCTCCTCGCCAAGGACATTCCCGGCCACAACAACGTCGGCCCGGTGCGACACGACGAACCACTTTTCGCGGATGATGAGATCCTCTTCCGCAGCCAGATGATCGCGGCGGTGATCGGCGACTCGCAGGAAGCCTGTCGCCTCGCGGCGGAGGCGATCGTCATCGAGACCGCGCCCTTGCCGCTCATCCTCGGTCTCGATGCCGCCATCGCCGCGGACTCCTTCCACACCGAACCCCATGTGCTGGAGCGCGGCGAAGTCGGCCCGGCACTCTCGAATGCACCGCTCATCCTCGAAGGCGTTTTCAACTTCGGCGGGCAGGAGCATTTCTATCTCGAAACCCAGGCCGCGTGGGCGGAGCCCGATGGCGAGGGCGGGATGATCGTCCACAGCTCGACCCAGCATCCGTCGGAAATCCAGACGATCGTCGCCGAGGTCCTCGGCTGCACGAAGCATCGCGTCGTCGTCGAGTCGCCGCGTATGGGTGGCGGCTTCGGCGGGAAGGAGACGCAGGGAAATGCCTGGGCGGCTCTCTGTGCCCTGGCTGCCTCGATCACCGGCGAGGCCGTTGGCATCCAGCTCGACCGCGATCTCGACATGGAGATCACCGGCAAGCGCCATCCCTTTCACGCCCGTTACCAGGTCGGCTACGATGAGTCCGGCAAGCTCCTCGCGGCGGACGTCTTCCTCGTCTCCGATGGCGGATGGTCGCTCGATCTTTCTCAGCCGGTCACGGATCGGGCCCTGTTCCATCTCGACAACGCCTACTACATTCCGCACGTCCGCTTCGAAGGTCGTGTGGCGAAAACCCACGTCACCTCGCAGACTGCGTTCCGTGGCTTCGGCGGGCCGCAGGGGATGTTGGTGATCGAGGAAATCATCGGTCGCATCGCACTGCGTCTGGGAATTCCTCCTGAGGAGATTCGCGCACGGAACTTCTACCACGGCAGCGGCGAGACCAACACCACCCACTACGGCGAGGACATTGGCGACAACCGCCTCGCCCGCATCTGGAGTGAACTACTGGAGTCCTCGGACTTCGTCTCACGCAGACAGGCGATCCGTGAATGGAACCTCGCGCATCCTTCACGGAAACGCGGGCTCGCGATCACGCCGGTGAAATTTGGCATCAGCTTCACGCTCACCCACTACAATCAGGCCGGTGCGCTGGTGCTCATCTATGCCGACGGCAGCGTGCAGGTGAACCACGGTGGCACCGAGATGGGGCAGGGCCTGCACACCAAGATCCTCGGCGTGGCGATGCGCGAACTCGGCCTGCCTGCCTCCTCGATCCGTCTGATGCACACCCGCACCGACAAGGTGCCGAACACCTCGGCCACCGCCGCGAGCTCCGGCTCCGATCTCAATGGCATGGCCGTCGCCGATGCCTGTCGCCAGCTTCGTGAGCGACTCGCCCCGCTGGCAGCAGAACGTCTCGGCTGTGCGGTGGAGGAAATCCGTTTCAGCGACGGCCATGTCACCGGACTCGAAGGCGCGGGCCTGACTTTCGCCGAGCTGACGGGCCTCGCCTACACGCGACGCCTCCAGCTTTCCGCCGCCGGGTTCTATGCGACTCCGGACCTGAAGTGGGATTGGAACGTCCGGAAAGGCAGGCCCTTCCACTACTTCGCGTTCGGCGCAGCGGTCAGCGAGGTCGAGATCGATGGCCACACCGGCATGAGCGCCGTGCGCCGGGTCGACATCCTCCACGACGTCGGAAATTCCCTCAACGCCTCGCTCGACCGCGGCCAGATCGAAGGAGCCTTCGTCCAGGGCCTCGGTTGGCTCACCTGTGAGGAACTGAAGTGGAACGACCAGGGCACCCTCCTCACCCACAGCGCCAGCACCTACGCCATCCCCGCCATCAGCGACGCGCCGAAAGACTTCCGCGTCCGTCTTCTTTCCAACGCTGCTCAGGAAAAAACCATCCACGGCAGCAAAGCCGTCGGCGAACCGCCCTTCATGCTCGCCATCTCGGTCCGCGAAGCCCTCCGTGATGCCGTCTCAGCGTTCGGAAAAGAAGGAGACTTCGCCCTGCCTTCGCCCTGCACGGGGGAGGGGATTAGAATGATCCTCAGCCATTGAGGAGTGCGGACAACCTCATCCGCACAACCCTCTTCCCTGAAAACTTTGACCTTCTAACTGTTCCCCCCCTTTTTTCTTCCCGCAAAATGACCAAGAGCTAGCGTGAAAGCAGATTTCCCGCATGTTCGAACAAGCCTTCAAAAACATCGATGACGTCCTCCACAAGGACGCCGGATGCTCCAGCGAGCTGGACTACACCGAGCAGACCTCCTGGCTGCTGTTCCTGAAATACCTCGATGCCCTGGAGCAGGACAAGGCCACCGAGGCCCGGCTGGAGGGACGGAAGTACACCCACATCATCGACCCACCCTACCGCTGGAACTACTGGGCCGCGCCCAAGGACTCCTCCGGAAAGCTCGATCACAACAACGCCCTCACCGGCGACGACCTCCTCGATTTCGTCAACCGCCAGCTCTTCCCCTACCTCCAGGGCTTCAAGGCCAAGGCCAGCGGACCGAACACCATCGAATACAAGATCGGCGAAATCTTCTCCGAGATCAAAAACCGCATCCAGTCCGGCTACAACCTGCGCGACATCATCGAGCCCATCGACGAGCTCCGCTTCCTCTCCCAGACCGAGAAACACGAACTCTCCCACCTCTACGAGGCCAAGATCAAGAACATGGGCAATGCCGGGCGCAACGGCGGCGAGTATTACACCCCGCGCCCGCTCATCCGCGCCATCATCAAGGTCCTCGATCCCCAGATCGGCGAAACGATCTACGACGGCGCGGTCGGCTCCGGTGGCTTCCTCTGCGAGGCCTTCGATTACCTGAAGTCCGGGAAAAAACTCACCACCAAGGACCTCACCACCCTCCAGACCCGGACCTTTTACGGAAAGGAAAAGAATTCCCTCGCCTACGTCTTCGCGATCATTATCATGATCCTGCACGGCAGCGGATGCATCGGCAACGTCTTCTTCATCGAGGAAGATTTCTGTCCGCTAAACACGGTTCTCTACGTGAAAGACTTCCACGG
>JANOKL010000578.1:0-4337 GCA_031419215.1 Luteolibacter sp.
CCGACGACGTGGTCGAGGCTGGCCTCGCGGCCCTCGTTCTGGCGGATGGTGTTCGTTCCGACCAGTCCCGCCCGGCCGTTTTCCGGCAGCGCATCATGGGCCAAACGGAACCAATGGGTGCAGAAGTCCGCCATTTTCGGCACGGCGGGAAAGCGCTCCTGCACCTTCTTCGCGTAGTCGTAGCCGAGTTCCTGCGCGATGTAGCGGGAGCCCAGATACGGAGGATTCCCCACGATGGCATCGGCCTTGGGCCACTCGGTGAAAAGGGCGTCGGCGCAGAGGATGTTCTTGTCGAGGTTGTCGAGCGGGAGGGGCTTTTCGAGGACGAGGAGGCCATCGCTGTCCATGAGCTTGGCGGCTTCCTTCACTTCCTGCTCCTTGGCGAGCATGAGGGTGACCTTGGCCAGCTCCACGGCGAAGGGCTGGATGTCCAGGCCGTGGAACTGGTGGATGGAGACGGCGGTTTCCAGCGGCTCGCCCTTGGAGATTTCCGAGAGGCGGAGGAGGATTTCCCGTTCCAGGCGCTTCAGCTCCCGGTAGGCGACGTAGAGGAAGTTTCCAGAGCCGCAGGCGGGATCGAGCACGCGGTAGAGCCGGAGGTCGCGCAGGACTTCCTTGAGCTGGCCCACCTTTCCCCACGCGGCGGCCATCCGCTCCCGCCAGGGGCGGACGATGGTGGGGCCGACGACTTTCCGGATGTCGAACTCGCTGGTGAAGTGGGCACCGAAGGCGTGGCGCTCATCGGCATCCATGCTGGACTGGAAGAGGGTGCCGAAGATTTCCGGCTTCACGAGGGACCAGTCAAAGTCCGAGGCCTCGGCCAGGGTGACGACTTCCGCCGGTGTGAGTTCGATGGGGTCGATCTCGGCGAAGAGCCCGCCATTAAAATACGGCACGCCCTGATAGCGTCCGCCGCGCGCGGGCGTGGCATCGTTCATCTGGCGGAAGAGTCCGCCGAGGAGGTCATAGGCATTTCCCCCGGCATCCCGGCACTCGTTGACGAGGCGGGAGAAGATGTAATCCGGCAGGAGGTGCATGTCCTCGGAGACGAGGGTGACGAGGATCTGGAGGACGAAGCGCTGGGCGCGGACCTGATCCTCGCCGCGCTGGCGGAGGGAGTTGAAGAGTTCGGCGAGCTTGGCAGCGGCCTTTCGCGTGACTTCCACGCGGTTGTTGTTGAAGAGCGGTTTCCCGGCCTTTGGCAGGAGGAAGGCGAAGGCGCTGGCCCGCTGCGGGAGGTCTGCCAACGGGATCTTATCGACGGGATCGAAGAGCTGCTGGTTGAAGTCGTAGATCCAGAACTCGTCGAAGTTGCAGAGGATGACGTAGGGCGGACGGTGCGGGACGATGTGGGTCCAGTAATCGAAGATCTGGTCGTATTGGCGTTCCAGCTTCTTGCCGCGGGATTTCATCTCGATCAGGACGCGCTCCGGCCAGAGAAGGTCAGCGAAGTTCTTGCCCTTTCCCCCGCCCTTCTTGGCGACGCGGGTTTCCCGGGAGGCTCCGGCTTCCTTGATGCCGTCATGGCCCAGGGCGCGGAAGAAGTGGTCGAGAAAGTCCGCAGCCTCGCCCTTCTCGTCACCGGTCAGGTGGGTGGTCACGTAGGTGACGAAGTCGGTGAGGGCAGTAGAGACATCGGACATGGGGCAATCATGTCGATGATGCGCTTAGGGTGGAAGATTGAAAAATTCCACCAGCAGCTTTGATGACGCATCTTTGACTCTCCACTTTCGGCCATCCCACGGGATGGACTTGGCTTGGAGGTTGTCGCGACAGGAATGTCGCAACTCCGGCGGAGAATCAATGGAGTTGCGACATTTCTGTCGCAACAAATCCCCAACTTGTCCCGAAAGAAATGTCGCGGCATGAATGCCGTCCTCATTTTCTCTCGCGACAGGAATGTCGCGACTCCGTAGAATGTGTCAGTCTCGAAGTTCCGGTGTTAGGAGATTCCGGCTAGGATGCCTCAGTCCACGACGCTGCTCGCAAGCGCGCCGACCACCTCGATCGCCAGCCAGATCAAGGACGCGCCGGTCTCGACGGTGGTCACCGGATGATCCGACATCGACTGGATCGTGCCCGGAGTCAGATCACTGAAGGCGGGCGTCCTTTCGTCGTAGATCTGCTTCGCCCGCTTCGCCTCGTTCTGCTGATAGATGAGCTTTCCTCCGGCGCGCCACCATTCGGTCAAGCGCCGCAGCTTGCTGCCGTCCAGCCACACGCCGTGGGTGCCACAGCGATCCAGGATGACGCCGCTGTGCCCGCCGAAATTGACGTGGCTCATGCGCTCGGAGCAGACCGGGCACTTGCGATAGAAGATCTCCCGCTCCTGCGCGAAGTCCGCCGCGATCTGATTGAGCTGCTCCGGATCCAGCCACACCAGCGGGTTCGTCTGTGTGTCGAGCAAGGCCTCCACCTCACCTGGATTGAAGAAGGTTCCATAGCACGTCGGACAGCGTTCGATCTGGATCTTGGGTTCGGTGTCGAACTCGATCATGGCGAGCGGCGTGGTGCATTCCGGGCAGGCCATTGAGGGAATGAAACCCATGTCACGGAAATGGATCTGACGCAGGTTCACATCCTGACGCACTCCGCAGAAGGGACAGAAGGTCATCGGCCCCGAGAGGGCTCCAGCGCAGCTCGTGCATTTCACTGCTGCTGTTTCCCTGAAAGTGAGCCTCCGGTCAATCCTGCCGCGAATTGTCTGGCGGATGGATATCCCATCGTGCTTTTCAGGTTATGGAAGCGCTCATGGACTCGATCGAACGTCTCGGTTGGGGCGTGAATAAGGATGGCGTTTCCGATGCAGGCTCTCGACGCCTGATGACCGAATGCGAGGAAGCCTGTGCGCAAGGTGAGTTCCGCAAGGCCGGGGTTGGACGCGGCCGTGCGCTGGAGGTCCGCGAGGAAATCCGCAGCGATCAGGTGCTGTGGTTGGAGCCGGGCACGGAGTCGATCGAACAGATGGCCTATCACGCGCAACTGGAAATCCTTCGGCTCGCCTTGAACCAGCGCTTCTTTCTCGGGCTCTTCGACTTCGAGGGCCACTTCGCGATCTACCCGGAGGGAGCCTTTTACAAGCCGCACCTCGACCGCCATGCGGGCACCACCGAGCGGATCATCACGGTCATTCTTTACCTCAATCCCGACTGGCAGCCGGGCGATGGCGGCGAACTGAAACTCTGGACCACCTCCGGCGAGAAATCCGGCGCATTTGAACTGATCGAGCCACGCCTGGGCACCATGGTCTGCTTTCTGGCCGGCGAGTTCTGGCATGAAGTTCTGCCCGCGCATAAGACCCGGATGAGCATCACCGGCTGGTTCCGCGCGCGGTGAGTCAACGGCTTTTGGCTTGTCGATCCAGGCGTGGAACTGTTGAAGGGAGCATGGAAATCCAACCTCCGGAACACCCACCTGCCCAAGCCCGCCCGGTCACCAGCAAGCTCGCAATCTGGTCACTGGTGACAGGCATTCTCTCCATGTTGTGCAGCTTTCTCACCGGCATCCCGGCGGTGATCATGGGCATCGTCTCGCTGAACAAGATCAAGAAGTCGAACGGCGCGCTCGGCGGTGGCGGCATGGCCATCGCGGGGATCGTCACCGGCGTCATCGGCAGCTTCGTGGTCGGCGTGGCTGCCCTTTCAGCCCTGGCTGCTCCGGTTTTGATTCGTCAGCGTCAAAAGGCGGATGCCATCGCCCTCACCTCCAATCTCAAGATGTTTTACATCCAGGCTTTGGAATACTCCGAAGAGCACAACGACACCTTCCCCGACAAGGCGATTGCTGCGGGCTATTTGGCGGACTTCAAGATTAGTCGGGCGAGCAACGGCACCTGGCTTTATTTCCCACAGGCCTCGGTGTCCACGCCTGATGAAATCCTTCTGATCAGCCCGGCCACACCGGACACTGTTGTGCTGCGCGTCGATGGCTCGGTGAAAGTCCTCAAAAAGTGGGAGATGGATCGTCAGCTCATCGACACCAGCCGCACGCCACCCGTCGAGATCCCAGCCACCCGCCGTTGAGATGGCTCCGGGTGACGACAAAAAAAGCCGGGAACCCTTGAGGATTCCCGGCTTGGAAAGGTCGGCTTAGTTTCTGGACTTGTCCTTCTCGGCGTCCAACTCGTCCTTGCCCTTGCCGCGAGGCAGCTTCGGCTCGACTGGTGATCTCGGCTGAACCGGTGGCGCGATTTGACGCGGTGGCTGCACTTCACGCGGTGGGACTACCTGCTTGCGTTCCGGTGCGATCTCACGCTTCGGCTGCGGTTGGGTCTCGCGAGGCTGAATCACCGGCTTTCTCTCGGGCGGAGCGATCTCACGCTTCGGTGTGGGCGCGAC
>JANOKL010000579.1:0-10385 GCA_031419215.1 Luteolibacter sp.
CAGATCCGCCGCTGCGACTCCGTCGCCACGCGTTCGAGTGCCGCGTCGAGCACCCGATCGGGTAGGTGGAAGCCTCCGGGAGCAGTCAACCCAGGCGCATTCGGAGGGAGATGCCCCTCGTTGAGGAAGGCGGTGAGGATGGCTGTTTCGATCAGGCCGCTGGCTCCGATGGTGTGGCCGGTGTAGGGTTTCAGTAGATGCAGGCTGGGAAGGGGATTTCCATGAAACGTCCTCTCCAGCGCGGCGGGCTCCGCAGTGGCATGCACCGCAGTGCCAGTGGCATGCGGGCAAATGGCGGTCGGGCGACCGTGGCGTGCGATGGCTCGTTTCATCAACTCGACGCTCATGCCGCCGTTCTTCGGCATGCCGAGTGGATCACTGGCGTCGGAGTTCGCGGTGTATCCGAGCAATGAGGGGTAGCCAGGCTTGTAAAGCTCCAGAGTCATGGCCGCCGCGCCTTCTGCGGGAATGAAGCCTTGGCTCGATGGGTGATAGGGGTCGCAGGCAATGGCTTTCGAAAGCAGCCCGGACGAGGCATAGCTGTCGAGCAGGCAGGGGACCAAAGGCAGATCCACCGCGACCGCGAGGGCACGTGGGACGACTCCGCTTTGAACGAGCAAGGCGGCGATCCCAATGGCGTCGAGACCGGCGGAGCAACCGCTGGCAAGGACATGGTAGGGCCCGTGAATCCCGAGCTCGATCGTGATGGCGGCGGCGGGTTCGCTGTGGATCGTGTTGCTGGCCGCCATCAGCTTGAACGGACGCCGCTCCGGCCATGGCCCCAGCCACCCGGCGGCATTGCCACGGCTGGTGCCGAGCACCACGGCAGAATCGCGCAGGTCATCGGCGGACCAGTTCGCGGCGGTTACGGCCTCCCGTGCGACATGCAGTGCCGCCATCGAGGCTGGACTCCATTTCCGATGGGTCAGCAGCTTCCTCGGCTCGATCCATCCGGCGAAGGCCCCTGCATGCGGGCTGTCCGATCCCAGCAGTTCTGAAAGCGGCCTGAAAGCGGTCTGGCCGGCCTCGATGGCGCGGATATGATCGCCGGTGCGATGGCCCAGGACTGTTAGAATACCCAGCCCGGTGATGGAAAGTGGTCGTTCGATGCGCCGGAGTTACCAAGCGAACCACGCGAACGGAAATGCAAAAGCGGATCGAATCAGCAGCAACCGCATTTCTCCTCGCTGGCGGTGGCCGGGGAAAGCGGTCGATCCGAGCAGGCGGAGGGGGATTCGAGCCCGGGATTGGGAGCGAGCGTGCTTAACCCGAGCTTGGCAAGCAGGGCCTGATCCTTCTCCACGGCCGGGTTCTTCGCGGTGAGCAGCTTGTCGCCGTAGAAGATCGAGTTCGCCCCGGCGAAGAAACAAAGTGCCTGTCCTTCGTCGGAAAGCCGGGTGCGGCCGGCGGAAAGGCGGACCTTCGCCTTCGGGATCGCGATGCGGGTCACGGCGATCATGCGGGCGAGATCGAGCGGGTCGACCTGTGCGTTTTCCGAAAGCGGCGTTCCGGGCATCGGCATCAGCGAGTTGATCGGCACGCTTTCCGGCTGCGGATTGAAATTGGAAATGACCTCCAGCATTTTCAGCCGGTCCTCGATCGTTTCGCCGAGACCCAGAATACCGCCGCAGCAGACTGACATGCCGGCCTTCTGGACGTTACCGATCGTCCGGAGGCGATCTTCGTAGGTGTGGGTGGTAACGATGTTCGGGTAGTGCTCCGGCGAGGTATCGAGATTGTGATTGTAAGCAGTGACGCCGGCCTCCTTGAGCGCTACGGCCTCTTCCGGGCCAAGTTCGCCGAGGGTCACGCAGACCTCCATGCCGAGCTGGGAAACATCGCGCACGATGTCGAGCACCTGCTCGAATCGCTGGGTGCCACCGCGAACGCCACGCCAGGCTGCGCCCATGCAGAAGCGGGTCGAGCCGGTGTCGCGAGCGGCCCGTGCGCGCTCCATGATGTCGTCCTTCGCCATCAGTCGCTCGACCTCGATGCCCGAGTTGTAACGAGCCGATTGGGCGCAGTAGGAGCAATCCTCAGAGCAGCCGCCGGTTTTGATCGAGAGCAGGGTGCAGAGCTGGACTTCGGCATGCGCCCAGTTTTCCTCATGAACCGCGCGGCCCTGCTTGAGGAGTTCGAAAAAGGGGAGGTTGTAGAGGCGATGAAGCTCGGCGTAGGTCATTGGAGAAGAGATTGGAGATCGAGGACAGGGGATGAAGAGATTCGAATTTCAAACTTCGAATGGATCTCTCACCTCACCCAGCCGCTGGCGGAGGTTGGCAGCGTGCCTTGGCCGACCTTGTCGTAGTTGGTCGAGCCGGTGGCGGCTTCGAGTGCTCGTCCGGTGGCGTTTTTCCACTTGTCGCTCATGCTTTCAGCGGTGTGGCAGCCCCAGCTCTTGCAGTAGGCATTGCCGGAGAAAACGGAGGCCTTGATGCGTGGTAACTCCCGCTCGTGGAGCCAGGCCGTGCTGGTGGCCATGATATCGCTGCTGTAGTCGAGGAGGAAACAGTAGCGGTTCGAGTGGCCGAAGTAGTCGAAGGTCTGGACCGAACCACGCGGGCGGCTGTTGATGGCGCGGATGAAGTCGCCGCCGCTGTTGATCCAGATGAGCGTTGCGCGGCGTTCCGAGGCGAGCTGGCTGATCCAGGAAGTGTAGGGCTTGCCATCCTCGCGGCCACGGGCGGTGTAGCCGGGTTGATAGACGATCCAGACGAGCGAGGCGTCCTTGCCGTAAGCAGTTCGGATTTCCGCCATGCGCAGGGTCGAGGCGCGGATGAAGTTCGCCCACCAACGGTCGTGCTGGTCAGCAGACACGCGGTAGTTCTCCCATTTCCGCAGGGCCGGCCCACCCGTGAGGATCACGTGTTCGGCGGAGGCGAGGCTGCTGAAGGTGAGCGAGATGACGGCGAGGAGTCGCAGGAGGCGTGCCATGGGAAAAGACTGAACCGACGTTTCGGAAAATCGAAGCAAAAACCCGCTCACGGGTGGGCGGCGATCTTTTCCAAGCCTTCCAGCATCCGGGCGCGTGGGCAGCCGAAGTTGAAGCGGAACCAGCCGGGCCATTGAAAAAAGGCTCCATCTGATAGGAAAAGCCCGGCGGATTTCTCGAAGTGCTGGGCCGGATTTCCCAGCGAGCCTCCGTTGATCCAGGCGAGGTAGGTGGCTTGGCCGGGCTCGATGGAAAGCGCCGGGCAGCGCGTGCGGATGAATTCGACCAGTGTGTCGCGATTTCCCCGAAGGTAGGTCAGCAGCTCCTGACGCCAAGGTTCGCCATGGCGGTAGGCAGCCTCGGCGGCGTAGTAGGAAAGCGCATTGATCTCGGAAAGCGTGTGGCCGCGCGCGGCGGTGAAGCGTCGCCGGACCGAGTCATCCGGGATGACCGCGAAAGCATAACCGAGGCCTGCGATGTTCCAGGTCTTGCTGGGGGCGAGGAGGGTGATGGTGCGATTTTGGAAACGCTCCGGCAGATTTAGAGCGGAGACGTGCACAGCCTCCGGATCAAGGATCAGGTCGCAGTGGATTTCATCGGAAACGAGAATGAGGTCATGGCGTTCACAGAACTGGGCGAGCTGGATGAGCTCCTCGCGGGAGAAAACCCGGCCGATCGGATTCTGCGGATTGCAGAGGATGAAAATGCGGGTCTTCGGCGTCACCGCCTTCTCCATCGCCTCCCAATCAAAGCTCCAGACGCCGTTCTCGAACGAATGGTCCACCGTGATCAGCCCGCAGTGGGCATCGTGGTGGACTCCGATAAATGGCGGATACACCGGCGTGCAGGTCATCACCGACTCATCGGCCTTGCAGAAAGCGCGGGCGGCGAGGGAAAGGGCCGGGACAAGTCCGCCGAGGTGGACGATGTGTTCAAGCGGAACTTTGGCTTCGCGACGGACATCGAGGTAGGTGAGAATGGCCTCGTTCAGACCCTCGTGGGCCTGAGCGTAGCCGAAAATCCCGTGGTCCACGCGACGGTGAAGAGCCTCCAAAATTTCCGGGCACGAGGCGAAGTCCATGTCCGCGACCCAGAACGGATCCAGCTCCGGCCGGCGGTCATACTTGATATTGCCCGTGCCTCGGCGCGGAATCGGCGTGTCGAAATCAAAGCTCACGCGCCGGATGTAGCGCCGGGGAGGCGGGAGGCAAATGATTTTCAGGAGTGGATGGCAGTAAGGTGGTGGGAAAACACTAGGCTTGATCCCTTCGGAAATTGTCATACATTTGTCGCACAATGCCGATCGTGACTGTCAGATTATCGGAAGAGGAAAAGGCCGTTCTGGATCGCCGTGCCGCGGCGGCAGGGATGAAGGCAGGGACTCTCGTGAGAAAACTCATCGCGGACGAACCTCTCGTCACTGGCGCGGACATCCTCAGTTGGGCGGAATCGCACATGGGAGACGAGGGACTGCGGATCAAACCGGTCAAGAAGAGTGCATGAAGGCCCGACCGATTTTGATGGATTCGTCGTTCGTGATCGATCTCCTGAACGAGATAGACGCCAAGACACCCGGGGCGGCATTTGAGTGGTTGCGTCGGAATCCGAAGGCCAAATTCTGGATCAGTCCGGTGACTTGGGCGGAGGTCCTTGAAGGCGCGGAAGACGCCGGAAAGGTCCGGAACTTCATGAGTTCTTTCCAGTGGCAGGGCATTCACCACACTCACGCCGAAGCCGCCGCGAAGCTTCAGCGGCGTGCTTCGAAACGGATGGGGGAAAATGATGCCTGGCAGGCGGCCATCGCGTTGTGCATGGGTGGCATCGTGCTCGGCCACGATCCGAAGGCATTCACCCGGTTGGGCGATGCCTATGTGGATCATCGGGCCTGAATCAACTCACCGCGTCTTCGCATCGTCCTCGATCCACTTCCAAAGCGAGTCGAGTCCGGCTTTGACCTTCGCCTTCGAGTCGGAGAGCTCACCACCCGGCGCAGCTTTCCCGAACAGGTAGAACTTGATCTTCGGCTCGGTGCCGGAGGGGCGGACGGCGAAGCTGCGGCCATCGGCGAGGTCGACGAAGACCATTTTTTCCTTCGGCAGGAGGTCCCCTTCCTGGTCGAAGAGATCCTGCTTCGAGAAATCGCGCATCTTTGCCACGGCCGAGCCATCGACCTCCTGCGGCGGATTGGCCGAGTAGGAATTCGCGAGCGCCTGGATCTTCGCGGCACCATCCGCGCCTTCCATGACAAGGGATTTGCCGCCTTCGAGGTGGTAGCCGTATTCGGCATAGATCTCATCCATCAGGGCAGGCAGGGTTTTGCCGACGGATTTCGCATAAGCAGCGACTTCCGCGAACATCACGGCTGCCCCGTTGCCGTCCTTGTCGCGCACGGCGTCGGAGCCGAGGTAGCCGTAGCTTTCCTCTCCACCGAAGACGAAGAAGCGTGAGTATTCGAGACGCAGGGCGCGGGTTTGTGATTCTGTTAGAGAGCGGTAGTCGCCCTTTTTGTCTGCCGGAATCGCGTCCTCGTATTTCTTCAGCTTCGAGGCGATGTACTTGAAACCGGTGAGCGTATCGACCAGTCCGATGCCGAAGCCATCGGCGATCGCGGCCTGGAGTTCGGTGGTGACGTAGGTCTTGATAAGCAGCGCGCGGTTGCGGGTGGTATCGTTCAGCCAGCCGAGATCGAAGGCGGTCTTGACCCGATACCAGGCCATCAGCGAGCCGATCTGGTTGCCGGTGAGGAGCTGCATTTTTCCGGTGGCGTCGCGGACAGCGATGCCCATGCGGTCGCAGTCCGGGTCGGTGCCGATGACGATCTCCGCGCCTTCTTTTTCCGCGAGATCCATGGCCATCTTCAAGGCCGGAGCATTCTCGGGGTTCGGCGACTCGACGGTCGGGAAACGGCCGTCCTGGATGTCCTGTTCGGGCACGGTCAGGACCTCGAAGCCGAACTCACGGAGCATCGGCACGATGATGTGGCCGCCAGTGCCGTGGAGGTTGGTGTAAACGACCTTGGTGGAGGCACCGGACAGAAGCTCGGGGCGCATCAGCAGGATCTTGAGACGATCATTGTAGAGGGCGTCGAAGTCCTCGCCGAGAACAGTGACTTTCCCGCGCTGGGCTTCTGGCAGGGCGTCGTAGCGCTCGCTGGTGATCGCATTGACCTCGGTAATGATCGCGGTGGCGTGGGGCTCCACGATTTGCGCGCCGTCATTGAAGTAGGCCTTGAAGCCGTTGTCAGTGGACGGGTTATGGCTGGCGGTGAGAACCACGCCCGCATCGGCCCGCAGTTCGCGGATCGCGAAGGACAGCTCAGGCGTGGAGCGCGGGCCTTCGAAGAGGTAGGCATCGGCCCCGAAATCGGTGGAAACCTTCGCGCAGAACTCGGCGAAATCGCGCGAGAAATGGCGGGTGTCGTGGGCAAAGACCAGGATCGGCTTGCGATCCGGACCGGCGAAGCGCTTCGCATAAATGACCAGCCCACGCACCGCGCGACCGACGTTGAAGAAGTTCATCGTGGCGGTGCCGACGCAGGGATGCTCGGGGCGATCGTTCGGGCCGCCTTGTCCTTGTTCGACCGAGGTCACCACCTTGCCGATCGTCCGACCGCGCAGACCACCGGTGCCGAAGGCTAGGGTCTTGAAGAAGCGGTCATTGAGTTCCTCCCAGTTTCCTCCGTCGACCAGTTCGGTGATCGAGCGCAGGGCCAGATCGCCCGCGGCACCTGCGAGCAGGGCCTCGATGTTGGTTTTTGCGGCAGCCAGCAGTTTGCCTTCGGAGACGGATGTTTCGAGTCGTGCGGTGAGATCGCTCATTTCGCGCTGGATGATAGGGATCGGAGCAGGCATGGCAATCCCGCCCATGAGAGATCTTTTGAAAGCCGCCTTGGCCGCGCGGAAACCGCTGATCACCCCGGACACCAACGCATTGCGGCTGGTGGATGGCGACGGCGATGACTTCCCGGGCGTGATTCTGGAGACCTTCGCCGACCGCTGGCTGGTCTCCACCGATGGCGGGCGCTTCCCTCAAGGCTTCGAGCGCGAGGATCTCCCGGTTTACTGGAAACGCCTCGACCAGCATCAAAAGGACGCCCCCGTCCACGTCTCCGGCCCGAGCGTCGTTGAGCCCTTTCTCATCCGGGAAAACGCCGCCACCTTCGAGATCTCGTTCCAGTCCGGCTACTCGCAGGGCATCTTCCTCGATCAGCGGGATAATCGCTCCGAGGTCCGGCGTCGGATGGGGCAGGGGACGCGCCTGCTGAATTCCTTCGCCTACACCGGGGCCTTCTCGGTCACGGCGGCGCTCGGCGGGGCGGAGACCACCACGCTCGATCTTTCCCAGCCGTATCTCGACTGGGCGAAGCGGAACTTCTCCCACAACTCGCTCGACCCAGCCGCGCACCATTTCTGCAAGGGCGACACCTTCCACTGGCTCCGCCGCTTCGCGAAACAGGGCCGCACCTTCGACGCCATCGTGCTCGATCCGCCGACCTTCTCCCGCGATGAAAAAGGCAAGGTCTTCCGCGTGGAAAGCGACTACGGCGAGCTCGTCAGCCTCGCCCTGGCCTGTTTGGAAAAAGGAGGCTGGCTGCTCTGCTGCACCAACTGCCGAAAGCTCTCGCACTTCGAGTTCGAGCGCCAGATCTCCGAGGCCTCCACGAAACGCCTCCAACTCCGGCGCTCGGAAATGCCGGATGATTTCACAGGGGAGCCGTATTTGAAATCTGTCTGGGTGCAGGCCTGACCGTGGCGGCCCTTTCCAAGGGCACAGCCAATATTGAGTCGGCATGGCGTTTGGAAAACGCCGCCACGAGTCCCGCTCAGCGAAGAAGTAAGTCTTCATCATAACAATCGTTGCAGGCGTCACCCTCCGCTGTTAGTGACAGGCGAATGAAAGTCGGCATCATCGCCAATCCCAGAAAACACGAGGCGCGGCAGGCGATTGTCGAACTCCGCTCGGCCTTGTCGCGACGGGGGATCGATTCGTTGCTGGAGACCGCCACTGCGGACTGGATGGGCGAGTCGGAAGGCATCGCTGGGCATGAATTCTCGGACCTCGTCGATGCCGTGGCAGTGCTCGGCGGCGATGGCACCATGCTGAATGCCGTTGCCAGCCTCGGGGTTTTTGAAAAGCCGGTCGCCGGGATCAATCTCGGCACTCTCGGCTTTCTCACGAGCTGCACCGACAATGAGGTCGACCTCTTTGCCGAAGCCCTCGCCACCGGCACCTTCACCACCACGCGCCGGACCTTGCTGGAGGCTGTGGTTTGTCAACATGGCAAGCCGCCGGAGTCATTTTTTGCGCTGAACGAAGTGACCCTCGCCCGTGGCCAGACCGGTCGTCTGGTCTCGCTGCTGGCCACCGTCGATGGCGAGCTTCTCAACCACTATCGCGCCGACGGCCTCATCGTCGCCACGCCCACCGGCTCAACTGCCTACTCGCTTTCCGCTGGCGGTCCTTTGATCGCGCCGACTTCAGGGGTCTTCGTGATCACGCCGATCTGTCCGCACAGCCTCAGCCAGCGCTCACTGGTCCTGTCCGATGATGTGGAAATCGGCCTGTCGCCTGAAAACACCGACGAAGGCCAGCTCCTGTTCACCGTCGATGGTCGCGACACCGTCCCGATCTTCGCCGACACCCGGATCACCGTCCGCAAGGCCTCACGCGGTTTCCACCTCCTCCGACTGGAAGGCCGCTCATTCTACGAGGCGCTAAGGCAGAAGTTGAAGTGGCATGGGGGGTGAGGGGGAGCTTGGAGTTTGGGTAATCCCTGTCAGTAACGTCAGCTATGCACGACGCGAACTGAACTGTTCACCCACTACGTAAGATTTTCCAATTTGCAGAACTTTCAAGGCGCGGTAGCTCTCAAACTCGGAGCGGTTCCATCGCTTTGGCATAAGGGCTGGTATCGCATTGATCTTAATTGGCTGGCCATTTAGTGCCTCCAAGATTCGTGCAGCAACTGATTCGGGAAATCGGCCGAGTCGCCCATATTTTGACCTGACGATTCCAGTTGTCGTTGGTTGCTGATTTATGAATCGAGGCAAGTGATTTGCACTCGCGATGATTTCGATGCAACTTGAACAAACCACTCCGAGGAAAAACGCAGGCGTCAGATCGTTCCCCGAGAACATGAGATCTACTTGGGGTTCGACGTAGGGTTTGAGCATTGCAGAGTCCGACGATACGGAAACAAAATCTGCAAATTCAGAATTCAGGGAATCCTCTAAAACTCCAGTGCAGTAAATATCCCATAGTTCCGGCTCGTCATAAAACTGGATGGACAGACTTAGTCGTAGATCCTCACAGGACCAATTTGCACCAACGATACGAATAGAGCCCTCGGACTCATCGAAATCTGCCTTCAGCTTTTCGAGAATCTCTTCCATTGATTGCTCAAGATGTTGGGAGAACGTCGGGTTTTGGCGAGTTTTTTCCGACCAGCGCTCCGAAGCTTACCGCTCCTACCCTCACCGAAACCAATGCCCACCCGAATGATCTCCAACCGATCACTTCAACAGCATCATCACTCCCCGATGATCGGAGGCCTTGTCCCACTCGGGCTCGTCGATGATCCGTGAGGCGTCGAAGTTGACTTCGGGTTTCAGCGGTTGGCTGACGAGGATCCAGTCGAAGCGGGAGTAGACATCCTCACGTTCCCAGAAATGGGTCCAGGCTTCGCGATTGCGATCCTTCAGTGGGAGTGGAGTGAGATAGTTGGGATGATTGTAGGTGCCTTGGATGAGCTTGATCGCAGGGCTGGCACGGGTGTCGTTGAAATCACCATAGGCCACCAGTTTGGTGGCTGGATCGGCCGCGAGGATGGAGTCGATGTGATCGCGCAGCAGGTGGGCCTCATTGAGACGCATGGCTGCCTGATCGCCGTTTTCCACTTCACGCTTGGACTTGAGATGGACGCCGAGGAAGCGGTAGTCGCTGCCATTGGCCGTGACGGTGGCATCGAGCACGCCGCGCTGGATCGAGAGGGTCTTGCCTTCGAGGGTGTAGTCGGACTTGGCGATGGTGCCGGTCTTGCTGATCGGGAAACGCGAGAGCAGAGCGAGGTGTCGGGTCGGGTCGACTCCGCCGACGTAGTGCAGGTTCGGCAGATCCAGTCCAGCGGCTTTCAGGCGGGTCTGGAGATCGAGGATGTCCTCCTTCTGGCCGATTGAAAGCCGCCGGACTGGATCTGCCGAACCTGCACTATGTCGGCGGAGTCGACCCGACCCGACACCTCGCCCTGCTCTCGCGTTTCCCAATCAGCAAGACCGGCACCATCGCCAAGTCCGATTACACCCTCGAAGGCCAAACCCTCTCGATCCAGCGCGGAGTGCTTGATGCCACCGTCACGGCCAACGGCAGCGACTACCGCTTCCTCGGCGTCCATCTCAAGTCCAAGCGTGAAGTGGAAAACGGCGATCAGGCAGCCATGCGTCTCAATGAGGCCCAC
>JANOKL010000580.1:0-4900 GCA_031419215.1 Luteolibacter sp.
TTCGAGGTCGAAGTGCTTCACCCACATGGATCCGGAGGGAAATGTCCACGGGTCTTCCTCGGACCAGCCGATTTTTCCGGAGCCAGGAATCGAGAACCAGCGCTGCTTGATGGCGTGATCGCTCCAGAAGGGAAGGTTCACGGAATAGGGCAACAGGCCGGGCGCGGGGGAGAGGGTTGTTAGATCCGCGAAAAGGCCGGTGGCGGAGAGGGTTTGCGGGAAGGTGGAGGTGGCGGTGTTCGCGACCAGTCGCATGATCTGGGCCTGGTTGTAGTTCGCCGCGAGGACGTCGCCATTCGAGGGATCGGTGCCGAAGGCGGAGATGCCGGATTGTCCGGTGATGCGGGTGACGGTCGGTGGTCCGAAGGCATTGCGACGCAGGGACCAGATGTTTCCGATGACGTGGTCGCCGTAGATATAACTGCCTTTCAGCGCGCCGATGCGGTTGCCGCGATAGACCACGCCGCCGATGACGGAGTTGCCAAGATCCGCGCCGCTGCCGTGGTGGTATTCCCACACAGGGTCGATCGAGGTAAATCCGGCGGGTGGACTTTTCGGGCCCGGGTGGGTGGCCTCGCGGAAGGCCCAACCGTAGTTGCCTCCGCGCTGGATGAGGTCGATTTCCTCCCAGGTGTCCTGACCGACATCCCCGGCCCAAAGTTCTCCAGTCACGCGATCGAACGACATTCGCCAGGGGTTCCGGAATCCAATGGCCCAGAACTCGGTGCGGACGGTGTTGAGATTCGAAATGGGGGAGCCGTTGAAGAGTCCGTTCCAGCTTCCTCCGAGCGAGCTGTGCACCCAGGGATTGTCGAGAGGGACGGAAAAGCGGGCAACGCCTGAGTCGGTAGGAATCGAGGGATGCGGGTTGGGCGGAAGATTCCCGGGCTTCTTGTCCACATCCAGCCGCAGGATCGCGGAAAAGAAATCCTGCGTGAGGGTCTGGCTGACGTTGTGGCCGTCATACTGGGATCCCATGTCGCCGAGTGACATGTAGAGGTAGCCATCCGGCCCGAAGTGAAGATCGCAGCCGTTGTGGCTGGTGTTCTCATCGCGCTGCTGGAGTAGAACCAGCTCCGAGGCCAGGTCGCCAGCGTTCGGGTTTCGCGCCTGGGTGGTGAATCGTGAGAGCCGTTTGTAGGTCACGCCATTGGCAACCATGGTGTAGGCGACGTAAAACTGCCGGTTGAGCGCGTAGTTGGGATGAAAGGCGAGTCCGAGCAGGCCGGTTTCTCCGATGATGTTGAGAGTGACGTTTCTTCGGAAGGCGGAGGATTGAAGATCGAGGAAGGTTTTGATGATCGGGCGCTTCGCCGTGACATTGGTGATGACTTTGACCTGTCCGGTTTTTTGACAAACGAAGAGCCGCCGTGTGTCACCGGGTGGGCTGGTCATCGAAACCGGAGAGATGAAAAAGCCGTTTTCTGAGAAGGCGTTGACCATCGAATAGGTCGTGACGGGCGGCGCTGTCGGTGCTGTCGGTGCTGTCAGGGCCGGGTTGTTGATCCGGAGTGTGTCGGCAAAGGTCAGCGTGACATCCGCCTGGAAGTTCAGCGTGGCGTTGCGTTTCACCGAGTAGCGAAAGGTATCCGTCCCCGGTGTGCCGCTGGTGTGCTGGTAGAGCACGCGACCGGAGGCATCCACGCTCACGCTGCCGTGGGATGGAGGGGTGACAATGGCGACGCTCGCTGGCTTGCGGTAGCCGGTGTCGTTCGCCAGCACGGAAACGAGCACCTTTTCCCCATGATGAAGCACGGCACTGTCCCTTATGGCTGCGGCGTCTGCGAGCATCGACATGCAGGCTAGGGGCACACAGATCAGGGGGGAGCGCATGGCGGCGGATGCTACACGGCGCGATCTCCCTGACAATCCCGGTCAGCCGGTCCGCAAGAAATGCGCGGTGATGGTGAATCGGGATTGTCGGTCGGGATCGTGGTGGCTACCGATTCTCTCCCGTGGCCGCCGTTTCCAATATTTCCTGCTACTGCTTCGCCTCCCTGACCGGGCTCAAGGAGTTGCGTGAGCAGTTGATCGCTTTTTGCAAGGAGCGCTCGCTGAAAGGAACCATCCTGCTGAGCACAGAGGGCATCAACTTTTTCATCGCGGGGGGTGAAACCCAGATCAGGGAGCTGGTGGACTTGCTCCGAGCGGTCCCCGGGCTGGAACTTATAAATCCGAAGTGGAGTCCAAGCGACGACCAGCCATTTTCCCGGATGCTCGTCCGGATCAAGAAGGAGATCATCGCGTTCGGCGTGGAGGGCATCAAACCGGCAAACTACACCTCGCCACGGATCGAAGCGCGCGAGCTGAAGAGGTGGCTCGACGAGGGAAGGCCGGTCGTTCTTTACGACACTCGCAACGACTACGAGGTCCGGCTCGGAACCTTCAAGAACGCGATACCGGCGGGCGTGGATCATTTTCGGCAGTTTCCCGATGCGGTGGCACGGCTGCCTGATGAACTCAAGGACGCGCCGATTGTAACCTTCTGCACCGGTGGCATCCGCTGTGAAAAAGCCGCGCCGTTCATGGAGAGCGTGGGTTTCAAGAACGTCTATCAGCTCGAAGGCGGCATTCTGAAATACTTCGAGGAGGTCGGCGGCGATCACTACGAGGGCGAGTGCTTCGTGTTTGATCGAAGGGTCGGAGTTGATCCCGGACTGCGCGAGACCTCCACCGATGTATGCTTCGCCTGCCAGGCCCCGCTTGATGAAAACGAGCAGGCCGATCCGCGCTTCGTGCAGGGCATTTCCTGTCCACACTGCTACAAGCCCGATGAGGTTCGCCAGGCCGAACAGATCGTAAAACGTCAGGCGGCGCTGGAGCGTGTGTGCTCGCCGCTGCCCGGCAGCGAGCCGTATGACAACGTCTGTCCGGTACGCATTCCGACCGGCTGTGATGAACTGACTCTGCTGGACGCACTTTGCCGGATGTTCTCGCACGTCGAGCGCGAGTTCTGGGTCGGGCTTTTCGCGGAAGGAAAGCTGCTCAAGGCGGATGGAGTGCCGGCCTCGCCGGAGGTCGTCGTTCGCTCTGGTGAAAAGTATCTCCGCCTGCTGCCCGGGACCATTGAGGCCCCCGTCGCGACCGATATCCGCGTGCTGCATGAGGACGAGTCGATCGTCGTGCTCCACAAGCCCGCGCCTCTGCCGATGCATCCGAGTGGTCGCTACCACCGCCACACCCTGCAATGGCTGGTCAATGCCGCGTGGTCGCCGGAGAAGCCAAGGGCGGTGCACCGGCTCGATGCGAACACGACGGGTCTCGTGCTGTTTGGTCGCAGCCGTCGTCGTGCCGGGCTGCTTCAGGAAGGCTTCAAGAACGGCTCGATTGAAAAAGTTTACCTCGCTCGCGTGAAGGGGCATCCGGAGCGCGATGAGTTTGAATGCAACGCCCCGATCAGCCGTGACTCCGCGCGGATGGGGACGCGGACGGTGGATGAGGAAGGTGGCCATGAGGCCCGCACGCTTTTCAAGGTGGTCTCCCGCGATCCTGACGGCAGCAGCCTGTTGGAGGCCCGGCCTCTAACAGGTCGCACCAACCAGATCCGTATCCACCTCTGGCAGCTCGGCTTCCCGATCCTAGGCGATCAGGCGTATCTTTCCGAAGGAGAGCTCGGTGAAACGCAGACGATCTCCATGGACGACCCGCCGCTCTGCCTTCACGCGTGGAAGCTTTCCTTCGATCATCCCTTTGATGGCCGCCGAATGGAGTTCACGGATGAGAAGCCGGAGTGGGCGTGACGGGGGGAACCTTGTCGAAGATTGTAATATCCGGCTGACGGCATCCATTTCAAGGTCCCGCACTGAAGGGCGAAGCCCTCACCCACACCATGATCCGCTGCCTGCCGATAGGGATTTGCTCTTGGGACTACGACATCCAAGGAGAAGGACACCACGCCCATTTGGGCTTCCGCTCCATGAGTGAGCAGGGCGAGCTGGTGATCGATCAAGTTCGCCATGAGGTCGTGAAACCGAGCGCTTTCATCGGTGAGTGGTGCCTCATGGGGCCTGAAGGACAGGTGTTTTCCGCCACGAAACAGGGCATCTTCAGCCGCACGTTCGATCTTCACGGAAGCGAGGGTTCCTTCAATCTTCGCGCGTTGTCCGCCTTCGGGCGCACCATGGTGGTTGAGGGGTCTCAGACGGACTTCCAGATCGTTCCGGATCACGCCTTTACCCGGCGGGCTTCGATCCAAGGGGACTTGAAGGACTTCAGGCTGGTGGCCTTCACCTTTTGGCTGACCGTCATCATGTGGCGGCGGGCTTCCAGGAGCAATTCGGGTGGTGGTTCGTAAGTGATCAATCGCGGAACAACATCTGCGTGAAGCTTGTTAGATTCCTTCGCCAGACGGGCCAGGCGTGGGCTCCTTCGGTTTCGGCCCACACGTGCTTGACCTTCTTTTGGTCGAGCCAGGCGACGAGCTTGCGGTTCGGGTCGATGAGTCCGTCCTGCTTGCCGCACGCAATCCACAGGAGCTTGAACTTTTCATTCAGCGTTTCGTTGGCATCGGGATAGGCCTTGTTGAAATCTCCGGGCATGCCGCCGCTGCTGAAGGCTCCGACCCAGCCGAAGGTGTCGGGATGTTTCAGCGCACCCTGGATCGATTCCGCACCACCCATGGAAAGCCCGGCGAGCGCCCGACCGGCAGCCTCCTTGCGGATGTGGTAGTTCGCCTCGGCGAGTGGCAGGACCTCCTCGACGAGCGTCTTGTCGAACGCGGCGAGATTCTTTTCCCAAGCGTTGTCCTTCTTCCTGCCTTCCCAGCCATTCGAGATGACCGACATGTCACCGTAGCCGAGCGGCATCACCACCACCATCGGCACGATCTTTTTCTCGGCCAGCAGGTTGTCGAGAATAACGTTCGCGCGGCCTTGTCGAATCCAGCCCGTTTCATCTTCGC
>JANOKL010000581.1:0-3015 GCA_031419215.1 Luteolibacter sp.
AACCCGTGAAATTCCTCGGCGCGGCTCCCTCCGTCGGCCTGTCGTCGGATGAAGTCACGCCTCGCGAGATAGAGCCCGGCCTCAACCGCGTCGTCGCGCGGAGCGGAAACCTTCGCGTGCCGGGCGTTCTTCACCAGGGAATCGCTGGGCGAATTCGCGCGGGTAACGACGGCGAACCTGATCCCGCTCGAAGCGGGCGAGGCCTTCGTGACCGGGAGCACGCTATGGATCCAGCCTCGCTACACGTCATCTGTCCGGGCACCGGCTTCAAACTCGGCATGACGGCAGCTCCATTTTTCTCTCGCCGAAGGCAAGCGACCCGCGCAACCTCCGCCCGCCATGCTCAAAGCCGGAATCGTAGGCCTACCCAACGTCGGGAAATCGACACTTTTCAACGCAGTCACACGCACCCGCAAGGCGGAGGCGGCGAACTATCCTTTCTGCACGATCGACCCGAACATCGGCATCGTGATGGTTCCCGACGAGCGCCTCTCAGCCCTCTCGAAAATCTCGAATTCGCAGAAACTGGTGCCGACCGCCATCGAGTTCGTGGACATCGCCGGCTTGGTGAAAGGTGCCTCCGAGGGAGCGGGACTGGGCAACCAGTTCCTCGCCACCATCCGCGAGACCGACGCCATCGTCCAGGTCGTGCGCTGCTTCGAGAACGACGACATCATTCACGAACTCGGCACGGTCGACCCGATCCGCGACATCGAGATCATCAACGCCGAGCTCATCCTCGCCGACATCGCCGCCCTCGAAAAGCGCCGCTCCTCGCGCGAAAAGAAGGCCAAGAGCGGCGACAATGAATCCAAGAAGGAAGTCGAACTCATCGACATGCTCCTTCCCCACCTCAACGAGGGCAATCCGGCACTCACCATGAGGTTCGCCGACGAGGACCTGCCCTTCGTGAAGGAGTTCTTCCTGCTTTCCTCGAAGAAGACCATCTACGCCTGCAACGTCGCCGAAGACGAACTCGGTGGCGCGATCGACAATCCCGACTCGCATGAAATGGTTGCCCGTGTCCGCAAGTTCGCCGCCGAGCACTCCGGAGCCGAGGCCGTCGTGATCTCCGCCCGCATCGAGGAGGAACTCATCGACCTGGATCCCGCTGAAGCCGCCGAATTCCTCAAGGACATGGGCGTTTCCGACTCCGGAGTCTCCGCTCTCATCCGCGGCGTCTATCATCTTCTTGGACTTCGCACCTACCTCACCACCGGCGTGCAGGAAACCCGCGCCTGGACGATCTACGAGGGCGACAAGGCCCCCGCCGCCGCCGGCGTCATCCACACCGACTTCGAACGCGGATTTATCGCGGCTGAAGTCGTCCACTACGACGACCTCGTCGAACTCGGCTCGAAGCACGCCGCCAAGGAAAAGGGCAAACTCCGCATCGAAGGCAAGGAATACGTCGTCAAGGACGGCGACGTCATCGAATTCCGCTTCAACGTGAGCAAATGAGGGATTGAAGCACTAAATTCTAAGCACCCTTCTTCGCTGAAGCTACGAAGGGCAGGCTAAATCCGAAACGGAAGAGCTTGAGGCCCGACAGTTTGACTGCGGTCGGAGTTCTTCCGTTTTTCGTTTCCGCAGGCGGCATCCTCTTCATCTGTGTCGATCTGTGATTTCCCTCTCATCTTGAATCAAGCACCCCGGATTTCGTGCTTTCTCTTCACGGCGACCTCCCTAGCTTCGCCCGTGATGCCAGCTGCTCGAACTTTTCTTGCCGGTCTTTCCCTGATTCTCATCGGCCCCGCGTCCGCCCAGACCGCTGCGGCACCGCCTCGTGAGACTCCCGCTTCTCCCCGCGAGGCCCCGGCAGACATTTATAAATCCGTCGTCCGCATCGAGGTCGCTTCTCAGGTCCCGGACTACGAGACCCCATGGAACTCCGGACGCTTCGGCGGCGGAATCGGCACCGGCTTCATCATCGGGAAAAACCGCATCCTCACGAACGCCCACGTCGTTTCCAATGGTCGACGCATCCTGCTGAACATCTACGGCAGCCCTCAGAAATACGCCGCCAAAGTCGAGTTCATCGCTCATGACTGCGACCTCGCCATCCTCTCGGTCGAGGACTTCACGAACTTTGAAAAGCTGCCGGTCTTCACCTTCGGCGACGTCCCTCAGTTGGAAACCCAGGTCCGTGTGATCGGCTACCCGGTCGGCGGCGACCGCCTCTCTGTGACCCGCGGCGTGGTCTCGCGCATCGACTTCTCGGCCTACTCGCATTCTCGGGCCGACTCGCACCTTGTTGTGCAGATCGACGCCGCCATCAACCCCGGAAACTCCGGTGGCCCGGTCGTGCAGGATGGCAAGGTCGTCGGCGTCGCCTTTCAAGGCCTGCGCCAGGCGGACAACACCGGCTACATTATCCCCACGCCCGTCGTGAAACGCTTCCTCAAGGACATCGAGGACGGGAACTACGATTCCTACGCCGAACTCGGCCTGGGGGATTTCCCGCTCTTCAATCCGGCGATGCGCAAGGCACTCAAACTCCCGGATGACAACACCGGAGTCCTCATCACCAACGTCACTCCCACCGGCTCCTGCAATGGCTTCATCAAGCCTGGTGACATCCTCATGTCGATCGATGGCAAGCAGGTCGACAGCGCCGGCATGGTCACCATCGACGGTGAAAATGTCGACATGCACGAGATCGTCGAGCGCAAGTTCGCCGGTGACAAACTGGCCCTGCGCTACCTCCGCGACGGCGGCTGGAACGATGTCGAGATCACGCTCAAGCCGCTTTCCTGGTCGCGCATGTATGCCATTCAATACGAGGTGAAGCCGCGCTACATCGTGTTCGCGGGCCTTGTGTTCCAGCCGCTCGACACCAATCTCTTCGCCGCCTCGAAGTTCGACGATATCACCCTGCGCCGGCTCTATGGCGACTATGTGTCGAAGGGCATTTTCCAGAAGCGTCCGGACATCGTGGTCCTCACCCGCATCGAGAGTGATCCACTCACCAGCCAGCTCGGCAGCTTCGCCGGATACGCCGTGGACAAGATCAAC
>JANOKL010000582.1:0-7692 GCA_031419215.1 Luteolibacter sp.
ATGGTAAATGGTGAACCGTAAATGAAGGATGATTTCGGGCAGGGCCTGACGCCTAATTACCACTTACCATTCACCACCCACCATTTACCCTCTTCAAAGCTCCCTCGAGCTGAACGTATCCCCCTGGCGGATGTCGCCGGATTGGTAGCCTTTCATGAACCAGCGCATGCGCTGTTCGGAGGTGCCGTGGGTGAAGGAATCCGGGACGACGTGGCCGGTGGCCTGGCGTTGAAGGGCGTCGTCGCCGATCGCTTTCGCCGCGCGCATGGCTTCCTCGATGTCGCCGGGTTCGAGGAAACGGGTCTGATCGTTCTGCTTTCGCGCCCACAGGCCGGCGAGGAAGTCGGCCTGGAGTTCGAGCCGGACGGAGAGCGCGTTTTGCTGGGACTCACTGACCCGACCACGTGCTTCATCGAGGGGCCGCGAAAGGCCGAGTTCATGCTGCACGTGGTGGCCGATCTCGTGGGCAATGACGTAGGCCTGGGCAAAGTCCCCCGGCGCACCGAAGCGCTGTTTCAACTCGCGATAGAATGACAGGTCGATGTAAACCGTCTGATCCGCCGGGCAGTAGAACGGACCCACGCCAGCGTCCGCCGTGCCACAGCCACTCTGCACCTGACCGCTGAAAATCACCAGCTTCGGCGGCTGATACGGCCGACCCAGTTTTTCGAATTCGGAGGCCCAGACGAGCTCCGTGCTGCGCAGGACTTTTTTCACCAGCACAGCCAACTGATCATCTTCCGGCGATGCAGGTGCCGAGGCAACAGGCCCGCCTTGTCCTCCGACCAACTCCAGCAATTCCTTCGGGGCTCCGAAGAACATCACCGCCACGAGGATGATGATCGTTCCGATCCCTCCCACCGCCGCCCCACGGCCACGGCCGGATCCTCGGCGGTCTTCCACGTTCTGGCTTTCTTCAAGGTCGTCGAGTCGCATGTCCGTTTGGGTTGGGATCACGCTGAGCGATTCAGCGCGTTCACACAAGACACGAAGCTCAGCCGCCGAGCAAAATATGCGGAGCCTAGACGAGGGGACGGTTAGCGCGCTCCGACGGCCCAATTCATCCTGCCATCAGTCCTGCAAGGGACCCGCAACCCCAAGCCAACCATGAACACACTCCTTGCCTCCACGCTCGCTGGCAGCCTCTGTCTCTGCCCCGCTCTCGCCGGAACCGTCGTCCCGGAAATCACGATGGCCGCAGCCACATCCAGCACCTCCGACGGCTTCGCGAACGCGCGCCGTCCGATTTCCAATCCCACCCTGTTCGACCTCGCGCTGCCGACCACGAACATTCACCCGCTCATCATGTTCCATCAGCTTCCGGACTTCGTACAGACCACCGCCGGACTGGTGCCGATGGGCGGCGACGTGCAGGTTTACGCGCTCCAATTCGAAATCGCCCTGACGGATCGACTTTCGTTCGTTGCCAACAAGGACGGCTACGTGGACATCAACGTCGACACCAAGCCGCTGTGGTCCGACCAGTCCGGCTTTGCCAACCTCGGAGCAGGCTTCAAATATGCCTTCATCCTCGATCCCGCCTCTGGCACAGCACTCAGCGGCACGATGACCTTCGAGATTCCCACCGGAAACCACGACGTCTTCCAAGGCGAGGGCAACGGCGGAGTGAACCTCATCCTCAACGGCCTGAAACTGATGGGCGATTGGCAATTCGCCGGTTCCGCTGGCGTCCAGATCCCCTTCAGCGACCAGCAGGCCACCAGCTCGTTTGTCAGCGCGCATGCCAGTTATGAGGTCTGCAAGTACTTCATCCCGCTCATCGAGCTGAACTGGTTCCACGTCCTCGACACCGGCGACGGCCGCCCGAATTTCTTCTCGCAGGCCGGTGGTGCCGTGCCCGTCATCGCCCAGTTTGAAGGTGGCGACCTCCTCAACTTCGGTGCCGGAAACGCCTTCGCCAACCGCGACTTCGTGACTGCCGCCATCGGCTTCCGCTCGCGCCTGTTCGACGGTGTCGACGCCGGTGTCGCCTATGAACTGCCGCTCACCAGCGAGGAAAACGGCATCATGAAGGACCGCATCACGGTCGATGTCGTCTGGAAGTTCTGATTTGTGTCTGGGTTATCGGAGGTCCGGCATCGGGGAAACCCGGTGCCGGATTTTTGTATTTAAACTCACAGCCTGTTTGAAAAGTGCTGTTTGCCGATCTGGTCAGCTTTCTTTCTCCGCTGAGCCGCTGAGGAATCGCAGAGATCACCGAGAGAACTTTATCATTGAGGCTCCGCGACCTCAGCCAGCCTCTGCGACTCTGCGGAAAATTGGCAGCCAGCCTGTTGATGCAGCATTCTCAAGATAGCCCCCAACACCCGAATTTCAGGTCCGAATTCCGGGAGGCTTGCGCGATCCCTAGCGGGTCGTCACGATCCGCAGCATGAAACAGCGCCCACGCGGACAGGAACATCAGGCCCGCGACAACCGCCACGTCCGAGGCACCGAGACCACCGCGCCCGCGATGGAGGAGGAGGATCTCTATCCACTCATCCAGGACAACAAGAACGCCTTCATCCTGATCCTCGACTGCGTGCAGGACCCTCACAACCTCGGGGCCATCCTCCGCACCGCCGACGCCGCGGGCATCCAGGCCGTCGTCGCGCCGAAGGACAAGGCCGTCGGCATCACCGACACCGTCCGCCGCATTTCCGTTGGCGCGGCCGATCACGTGCCCTTCATCCAGGTCACCAACCTCGCCCGCACGATGGAGAAACTGAAGGCCGCCGGACTGTGGCTGGTCGGCACTTCGGATCGCGCGACGAAGACCATTTACGAACTCGATCTGAAAGGCCCGCTCGGCCTCATCCTCGGCGCGGAGGAAAAGGGCATGCGCCGCCTCACCGAGGAGAACTGCGACTTCCTCGCCTCCATCCCGATGTCCGGAAAGGTCGCCTGCCTCAACGTCTCCGTCGCCACCGGCGTCTGCCTCTTCGAAGCCGTCCGCCAACGCCGCAGTGTCTAGGCGACTGTCTAGAAATCTGAAAATCCGATCAACCACAGATAAACAGGATGAACGCAGATGGAGGACTTGGATTGAGCGTTTGGAATTGGATTATTTTCAATAGGAAATTCCTCTTCCATCCGCGTCCATCCTGTCCATCTGTGGTTCGTTTTCTAAATTTGAGAGCAGCATTTCAATTTTCAGAAAGCGTCTGAGGATGAAGGAGCCCGTCCGCATCCTTTCCGACCTGCATCTGGGTCATCGCGTTTCGAGAATCACCTCGATCGAATCGCTGCGACCGCTGATTTCCGGAGCCGCGACGGTCGTGTTCAATGGCGACACCTGGCAGGAGCTCGCGGTGATGTTCCGGGAGAAATCCGCCGGGATGCTGGAGGACTTGAAAGCGCTCTGCCGCGAGGAAGGAGCCGAGCCGATCTTCCTTTCCGGCAATCACGATCCCAGCTGGCCCGGCACCGGTTGGCTGGAGCTGGCGGGTGGAAAAATCCTCATCACCCACGGCGATGCGTTGTTCTTCGATGGCTCACCGTGGAGCCGCGAGGCCATTGCCGGGCAGGACGCCATCCGCGAGCTCTGGGCGCAGCATCATGCCGCTGCGGACGATGCGGGGGAGCGCCTCCGACTCGCCCGAGAAATCGCCCGCTACCTCCTGCCGAAGGCGTTTCCGAAAGGAAAAAAACTCTGGCAGCGCGTCCTCGAGGCCATCTGTCCGCCGCAACGTGCGCTCAAGATGCTCCACGCCTGGCTCACCCAGGCCGATGCCGCCGTCGACTTCGCCGACAAGTTTTTCCCGCACGCGGAAGTCTTCGTCATCGGCCACTTCCACCGATCCGGTATCTGGAAACGGCGTGGCCGAGTCATCATCAACACCGGAGCCTACCTGCCACCTGGCGACGCCCTCTGGATCGACTACGAAAACGGCTATCTCACTTGCGGGAAAGTCATCGAAACTCCGGATCGTTATACTCGGGGGTCGGCGATTGGGATATGGCACATCGGCGCTAAACAGCTCATTAAGAATGTCTTATAGCGTCAATTTAATAAATATGCCAAATTTGTCAAAAGTCCCTCATCTATTTTCATTGACCCGATTTGATGATAGAATTAACCAGCGGCAACCGATTTTCAAATGCGTTTAAAAACTCATCTTCTCACTGCACTGGTTTGCTTCCCAGTTCTCTCGGGAGTTACCAACTCGCAGTCTTTGTCGCCTCCAACCTGGAACTTTCTCGTGGATGCCGATCAGGACGGTCTGACGGATGTTGATGAAATTTTTCTTGGTCTTGACCCTCTTGAGCCTGCCGACGGGCTCTCCGACCTCGACGGTGACGGACTTTCCCTCGCTTGGGAGTTTTCTATCGGGACCCATTCTTCAGAGGCTGACACTGATGCAGACGGTTGGAGTGACTCGGAAGAATACTTGATCTATGGTACACAACCTACCAGTTGGCTGAGCTTTCCTTTGAGTTCTGGGTCACCCCTAGCTGGTGCACCCGCCCCGGCAAGTGCGTTAGCAGTTCCACCAGCACCTGCTCCGCCGCCGCCATCCCTCAGCAACGGTGATTTCACTGAAACGAGTATCACCACATGGAAAAACGCTACTGGAAGTTACCAGAACGGCGCTTTCAAGTGGGGTGCAGGTGCGATTGGCAGCTGGACCGCCTACAAAGGCTCTACCGTAGAAGTTTGGGAAGTCGGCACGGAAAAATTTATCGAGCTGGATGGCAGTATTAACAATTACGGCGTCAAGCAGCCCATCGACCATGTCAAAGACGGTGGCTACGTGCTCACCTGGAAGCAGTGCGGCAGAACCCACGATAAGGCAGATAACGACCCCTACCAAGTAAAGGTCTATTACCTGAATGGAAGCACGGAAGTCCCCATTGCCACGTCACCCACATACTCAGGGTTCGATAAAAAGAGTTGGACCGATAACGCCCTAGGTTTTCAGATCACACCCGCGCAGCTAGCCGCAGCAGGGAGCAATCCAATTTTCGTTGCCTTCGTTCCAGTGGGGAACAATACCTATGGAACCTTAATTGATAAAGTAAACTTGCTGATTGCAGAGTTTAAATTGAAAGACCCTGCTGATGTCTTTAAAGGTTGGGATGACACCGACGATGAACCGTGGACGATTGTAGGTGTCGGACAGACAAAAAGTATTGTAAAGTTCGTTGGAGGGAATAGTGAATATGAGTTAGCAGTCGACTCTGGAAGCGCTAAATATTTATCCATTGCGAATGAGGCTGTTGAAGGTGGCGATACGAACTTTACTATCACAGGCATCGCAGACTCAAATGCCTCGGGAGTCAAAGGAGCCCAAATCATATTCCGAAAGAAGGGTAAAATAAGTGCCCTTGCTACGCTGCATGTGCATGTGCTGCCGCCAAGGATCGTGGACGCGAAAGTTTATCATGCAAGTGATGATTTTCAAGGGCGTGTGCCACTCTCCGCCCTTCCTGCAAACATACCGACAGTAGCACAAATTGTGAATGCTCTGAATGATGTTTATAAGGAACAAGCCAACATTACATTTGTGCCCCTCTCGCCAAATCCGGTCATAATCAATAAATGCAAAGACGGTTTCGCTACCGATGGCAAATGCTACGAGAGAACAGTGCCTGGCAATACGGTGAATTACACCGATAATGTTAGAACGTACGCTGACACTGGGAACCACTTTAAATTTTATATTGTAGCTGATGTTGTTGGCGCAGGCATCGAGGGACCAAAAACACGAGGACTATCGGTCAGGCCTAGTGAAAATGCAATTGTCGATGCCACAGCTCCGCTTTCCGTGTTTCCCCACGAGGCTGGTCACGCACTAAATACCGGGAGTGATATCTATCCCCATGAGGCTGACTATGCCCTTGGTCCGTATGGCGTAAAGCCACTTATGCTTGAAACAAGCGGTTCAAACTGGATTCGGAAACGAGATTGGAGGGCATCCAACACTCAAGCCGCAAAATACTGGTATGGTCACTAAATCTACGCACATGAATGTTATTTTTCGCTATTCTATATGCTTAATGATGCTTTCCATTGTTGGAAATGCTTCAGAACGTTTTATGGTTCCGCCATTTGACGCTCAAGATTTGAGTGGCGATAGCCTACTTTTTTCGCCAGACTTGTCGCTATCTGAAATGCGTACGGTGATGATGCGTGGGGATTTCCCTGATCAACTTGAAGCAGCAAACGAATTGATAAAATCGGGGGATGAAAAAGCGATTCTTCGTGTGGTCTATGCGTTGAAACAAGGTGAGCCAGCAGCAGAGAGGCTACTGTGGAATAACATCTCCTTGATGATGGTTCCTTTTCTGATGGAAGATGTTGCCCATGGAAGCCTGGATGATTATTACGTTGGTATTCTAGAAACCCCATTTGGTAGGGTAAGACTTGCCGCCACAGAGATCGTAGCAAGAGCACTTGCTGAAAATCCAAACTTTACGGATGAGACGCAGAGGTGGTTGCAAACCTTAGCTGATGGCGGCGGTGTCGCGAGAATCAGGTTCCCGGAGAAATCAAAAGTCTTGGTTGAGTGGTGGAAAAAGAATGAGGAATTGTTACTTGCGAGTAAAATGCACGAAGTGAAGCCATTGCTAACATGGTCGGGCTATTCCTCAGAGTTACCGGATATCCACAGTCCAACGGATCGGCCACCTCCACCACCTCCACCACCTTCACCGGATGAGCCTAAAGTGCCCTTGGAAGTCTCCGAACCATTTGAGGTCTGGTCAAAACGTATCGTTAACCAAGGACAGCGTGACCTTACGTTCAGAGAACTTCTGTGGAAGGGCGGCAAACTTATCGAATTACCTTCTAAGTTGGCAGGCACTTCTCCCGGGTCAACAACGTCGCCAGATTTGAAGCCGCAATTTCCAACGTCGAGTGAAGAAGTCACAGCAAATTCCACATCACCGCAGAGCGGAGTATCTGCATCATCAACACAGTGGATTATCATTATTTTGACATCAGTGATGATATCGGGCCTCCTATTGCTACTATTTATCAAAAACCGGAAATCAAAATGTAAAATTCCCGACTAAAAAAACGGCTTGTAAAATTTGCACGCATTTGAACCATCTACCAAAGGCGCGGAGGTCGTATAGAGCTAAAAAATGTTTGAGCCAGTGTCCTGCTGCTATGATAAACTATGCCTCATAGAGACAGGTATATTGTTTAAACATCGAACATCGAAGTGAAGAGGAATCGTGAACAACGAATCTCCGAAACGCGTCTTCAAATTCTCTTCACTTCAATGTTCGACGTTCAATGTTGGACGTTCGATGTTCATCATCTTCCGAGCACCCACGCGATGTGCGGCGTGTAGAGATTCGGCTCTAACAGGAACGAATCGTGGCCCTTGTCCGAATGAACGGTGATGTGCATGACGTCGACCTTCGCCTTTTCCAGATGGCTGACGAGTTCGGTTTGCTCTTCGGGGTAGAAGCAGAAGTCGGAGTCGATCGAGAAGACCAGCCACTTCTGGCCGGCGAGGCGTGAGCGTTCGAAAAGATCCGCCGCCGTTTCCGCGTCGCCTTCGTTCGCGCCGTCGAAGCGCGACCACAGGTCGATGATCCGCAGGTAGGTGTTCGCGTCGAAGCGCTTCACGAACTTTTTCCCCTGATGCAGCATGTAGCTCTGGAACTGGTCGCGGACGCGATACCACGACAGCACGTCATCCGGCTGCACCACGTCCTGACGGGCGCGACGCTCAATGG
>JANOKL010000583.1:0-3176 GCA_031419215.1 Luteolibacter sp.
CAGTAACATGCTCACGCACGACACCTTGGAAAAAACCACGGGCTTCCATCCTTCCCGACGGAAAAGCAGAGAGTCACCTGACGGGGTAGGCAAATTCGCCGCATTCCAGCGCAGAGTCGTCCCAGGCATGTTCTTCGTAAGTTCGGCCGCATCGTCGTCCAATGCCACGATTAGGACATGCTTCTCAAGACCGAGCCTAGCCAAAGACAAAGCCCAGTTTTCGACAAGCCCACTCGCAGCGAAGCCGTGATTCACGCACGTTGCGATGATTGGTATTTCAAAATCCGTTCGCAGACGGAGGCCTTCTATGGTGGATTCTAAGTTCATGATTTCAGGCTTTCACAGAATGCCAAACACCTCTTCCGGCTTCAGGGAGCACCCGGTCGAACTGCACGTTGGGCATGCACTCAGAGTTCGAGACTGGTTCAAATCCGCAGTAAGCAGCAAGTGTAGGAAGTCGTAATTCGCAAAAAATGTCCATACTGAAAAGGCTTTCTGCGAGCGGATGAGTCATCATCGCATTCAGACATCTCCTGCTAATTGCGAGGACAGCCAAAGGAGCGATTCCTCTTGCAAATGGTCGGATCTCCGTTGGCAAGCGATCAATTTCCTGGAACCAATGCCAGTTACACATCCCCGGATATTTGATATCCTTACCCACGAAATCCCCGTCAGGAAGAATGTCCTCGATTCTTGCGTCGAATAGAACGTCCCACTCCAGAAAGATGGCGCGGTCAAAGTCCAGCTTGTGGCCTTGATTCAACCACCAGTTCCGAATCATCCGGTCGCAGTTCCGCCACGCCTGTGTTCGAGCTTGTCCTTCAAAAGCTTCACCGTGGATCACATGGGTTGGAACTTCAGGGTTTTGGGACATAAATCGACCTAGGTGGGGAAGTCCAAGCTTTCCGCAGGTTTGCCAAACCACAAGCGTTCTTCTTTGGGGTTCATTATTGGAGCCCATCTGCCTTTGGCTGACCACCTTTCCAACCTGATCGCTCTCAAGAATCAACACTTCAACGTCCCAATCGAACCATTTTAGAGTGATTCTCCCGTCGCCGCAATTCTCCCAATACCCGTTGCACCCTGTAGACTTCCGGCAGAAAAATCCGTTTTCGTGAAAGTCCAACTGATCGCTCCATACTTGGCTGATCGCTAGGTATGTCTTGGTCGGCTGAAGGTACATACTTGTGTGGATCGCTCTCATCCGATCCGGCGAACACCAATGAGCCGATATCTGGCTATTCTCTGCCCTGGGATGGGGCGTAGCGTTCCAGCGCAGTCGATTTGTCCACACAGGAGAGGCCCCATGAATTATCGCTGCTTCACCAACAATGATGTCCTCGGCTCCAACCCGGGCCAGTGAATCGTCAGCAACCAATTTCTCAACTATTCTCCTGGACAGTAGGTAACCCGCTCCCCCGCTTGGTGCTCCGCGGTTTCGAAGAGTTTCGTCGCCTACCATTTCTCCCTGGCCAGTTATGAGGTCGTGTAGACGATCAAGCACGACGTAGCTGTCGTCGTCGCACTTGAAAAGCCAATCGAAATCCGAGTTTGCCAGCGCGTAAGCGAAATAGGTAAGAATTTTGTCAGGGAGAGCCTCGTAGCTGTCATCAACCGGTAGAACGACAGTGTCCGATTCCTGCGAAAGCCTTTCCTTTCCACCAATAAAAAATTGGCATTCGACATTTTGGGCGGGCCGTGAAAGCCAAGTGTCTCGCACAGCTTGGCGCTTTTCTGGGTAGCGTGAGCAACTGCAAATTCCGACTAAAATCCTAGGTGTGATGTGGGGTGACTGTGGATTGAGTTCGACGGTTCCGGTGCGAGAGGAGAGTTCAATCATAGGGATCAGAAATATTACTCGGGAAGACGTGAAATTTCTTCGAAGACTGAATTCCAACTGGCCTTAGAGGCCTCTAGCCCTCCAAGTTCCAGACTGCGAAGTCTGGCTGCATCAGCCATTTCAGCGCGCAATTCAGGTTCGTAGGCCATTTTGCTGGCGTAGTAGATGAAATCCCTCTCGTGATCGCAAAGCCAACCGGTTTTGCCGTGTTCCACCATCTGCTTCCACCCGCCGCGGTTGTCTACTATCAGAACGCTTCCGCTGGCCATGGCCTCAAATCCAATCCGGGGCCAGTTCTCGGTTGTATCAGTGGGCTGAAGGATGATTTCACAGTGCTTGTAAAATTCCTGTTGAGACAGTTCTTGTTGGTTAAACGCTGTCTTGATCCAAGCGTAGGGTTTGCCAATCTTGGCTTCGGCTCTTTGATCGAAGCCAAGAAAGAGGCCGCGCTTGAACTTTGGAGACACGAAGTATTCGTAAATATGGAGCGTGTTTTTGGAGAATTTATCCGCATCCTGCCTCGAAATCCTGCCGCAGCCGAAGAACTCCGACTCACGTGCTGGGATCAACGGAAATTTGTCAGCTTCGAAGTAAGGCCTGAACGTCATGAACTTGATTGCTGGATCACCGTTGAGGCTTCGCAGCTCAGGCATATGCTTCTGCCGAACCTCTTCGTTCTGGTAAAGGAACATGCCAATCTCTCCCCGAGACATCCGCATTTTCTCGGCATCAAACAGCCAGGTCATGCAGTTCAGAAAGACGGTACGACTGGTTCGCTTCCTGATCTCTTCTAGGTTGGCGAGGAAATCGCCGCTGCAAAATCCAAGCACCGGGTCACCGGCTTCGATGGCGGACCATTCGTTGCAGGAGTGGATGATCACTCCGCGTGCCATCATTTCGGGGTAAAGGGCCTCCCGTTCGTAGCCGATCGAATTTGGAATCAGATGAACCTCGATCCCCATGGTCAGCCAGGCGGTGATCTGGTGATGGAGCTCAGTTCCAGCCCCTCCATAGAGACTTGGAAATCCATAAACAAAGAGACGGGCGATGGAGTGACTCATTGGGAAATCTAAGTCTTATTCAGAGGGCAATGCGCGTGCTGAGAGCAAGGAAAATGATCGGAAGCCTGGGGCCTAGATCCAAAAAGTTTTGCTCAAATGGTGATAAATTCGGACATAGAGCAGCGGGGTGGAATCGATTAGGGTTACAATTCTGAAACAAGATCATTTTGGATTGACGGGGCGAAGTTAGTGTAGTCAAAAGGACACAACCCGACGAGTACGTCGATTTAGCGATTTCATACACGCCAAGTTTTTCAAAGCCATGCCTCCCTTTG
>JANOKL010000584.1:0-9216 GCA_031419215.1 Luteolibacter sp.
GCGAACTCGGCGAGGAGCTTGAGATTGAACTTCCCTTTCCGGACCTCTTCGGGATCAGACTCCGGATTGGAGATGTCCGCCCGGAAGCTGTTCCAAAGCCCGGCGAGGGTATCGTGATCGTGAGTCGCATACGTGGCGAAGCTGCACTCGGGCAGCTCGGCGGGTGGCACGACGTGGCCCTTGTCATCGAAGTCCCAATGCGGAATCCGGAAGCCGGCGATGCCCAGCGATTCGAGATGCGGACGGACATACTCCGGCAGGCAGCCGAGATCCTCGCCAACGACTTCCGCCCCGCCCGCGGCCTCGATCACCATCTTCAGCCGACGATCCCCTTCCGCGCAGTTGGCTGCCATGTTTTCCGGCGTATCATCGGGTCGCCACGCCCAACCGGGCAGCAGGCCGCCGGTTTTCTCCGCCGCCTCCTCATGCGTGAGATCGAGGAACTCGGCATTGCGTTGTGGCCGCCATGGGAAGGCATAGATCCGATAGAAGCCGAGGATGTGGTCGATGCGGAAGATGTGGAAAATTTCCGTGAGCTTTGAGATCCGCTGACGCCACCAGGGAAAGCCCTCGGCCTCCATCCTGTCCCAGCGGTAGAGCGGGATGCCCCAGTTCTGGCCCCACTTGCGGATGAAAGGATCGTATTTGAACATCAGCTCGGGCGGCGCGCCGCCGCACCAACCGAGATCGAAGTCCTCCTGACAAAAGAAAACATCGGCGGAATACCAGCTCACGCCGATCGGGATGTCGCCCATGAGTTTCACACCACGCGCGTCGGCATGCGCTCTAACAGCCCGCCACTGGCGGAAGCAGAGCCACTGGACCCAGGCGAAAAACAAAAGCCGCTCTTCGACCTCGGCGGGATGCGCCGCCATCTCGTGGGCCAGAAGCGCACGGGCCTTTTCCGGCGTGTTGCAATCGTCCGACCACAGGTCCCAGGTCTCGCGACCGCCATTGCGCTCCATCAACCAACGGTAAACGCAGTAGTCGGCCAGCCACGATGCCTCCTGAGTGCGGAAGCTTTCAAACTCCGCCTTCAGGGAAAGCTCCGCCGTGGCGAAACGAGGCCAGGCAAGTTCGAGAAGCGCCCGCTTTGATTTCCGGACGACGGAGTAATCGACGAGGCGATCATGCAGCGCGATCCCCATCGAGAAGCGAACATCAGCCACCTCATCGACGGAAATGCCGGGGAGATCTCCCGGATCGCAGCTCAGGTAAACCGGCTCCAGCGCGATCGAGGAAATCGCGTTGTAGGGGCTGTTGTCATCGCCGGTTTCCTGGATCGGCAGGAGCTGGAGGAAGCCCACCTGATGGTCGGCAGCCCAGTCGATCCAGTCGCGGAACGAGCGCGTATCGCCGATTCCAAGATCGCCAGGGCGGCGTGGAGAAAAGGCCGGAAGCAGGATTCCGGCGGACCGTCCAAAGGGTGAATTCATTCGTGAAAAGCGGCGTGAAGCCGTGATCGTGACCCAACCAGCGATGCAGGCAAGTCGTTTAGCCCCCTGCCCGCTTCAACAATCGTACACCGTTCATCGCTTGATTCTTGGCGATCCGGGCCGGAGCGGCCATGGTCCCGACGTGACCCCGATCCTCGCACTTGGCAGGCTCAGCCTCGACTTCATCGCCTACCTGGGCGAGATCGCGATGCTGTTGAAGGAGGTCTTCATTTCCATCACCCGGGGAAAAATCCGACCGCGCATGGTGCTCACGCAGGTCCTGGAAACCGGATTCCGCTCGCAGCCGGTGGTGATCCTGACGGGTGCCTTCACCGGTGCCGTGCTCTCCGCGCAGGCTCTTTTCCAGTTCAAGCCCCTCGGCATGGAAACCGGTGCCGGTGCCCTGGTCAGCGTGGCGATGTTGCGAGAACTAGGTCCTTCGATCACCGCGTTGATGCTGGCCGGCCGTGTGGGCGCGGCGATGGCCGCCGAGATCGGGACGATGAAGGTGACCGAACAGGTCGACGCGCTGCGCTCGATGAACGTCCATCCGATCGACTACCTCGTCACCCCGCGCATCCTCGCGATGTTCATTGCCATGCCGCTCCTCATCGCCGAGTCCGCTGCCTTTGGCATTATAGCTTCCGTGGTCGTCGGCACCGGTCCCTTCGGCGTCAATTTCTACTACTGGGTCAACCAGATGGGCCGCTACACCGACCTTACCGACATCACCATCGCCATGGTCAAGGGTCTCGTCTTCGGCATGCTGATCGTGATCATTTCCTGCCATCAAGGCCTGAAGGCAAACCACGGCGCGGTCGGAGTCGGCCGAGGCACCACGCAAGCGATGGTGAACTCCGCCCTTGCGATCCTGATCGTGAACTTCTTCCTGACCCTGTTCATGAACATCATCTTCCCCTCCGGCGCGGCGTCGAAGTGATCGTCGTGGCAGCGCTTTCCAAGCGCAAAGCATCCATCACTCGGCTTGTCGGATGGAATCCGACGCCACGACCCGCCTTTTGCCCTTCAATGCCCGATACCCCGTGAGCTGACGGTTGTCCTCATCCCAGAGGCGGAAGGAGATCGACTTGAAGCTTTTCCGCAGGGTTAGCGGTTCGACCTGCTGGAACATCGGTTCGGACTCGTGGGCGCGGGCGAGCTGGTAGTTTGGGATGCGCGGGCTGAGGTGGTGGATGTGGTGAAAGCCGATATTTCCTGAGAACCACTGGAGGACCTTCGGCAGCTTGTAAAAGGAGCTGCCCGCCAGCGCCGCCTGAGCGAAATCCCACTCCGGCTTTCGCTCCCAATAGACATCCTCATACTGGTGCTGGACGTAGAACAGCCAGACGCCCGCGATGCTTGCCACGGAGATGATGATGAGCTGGATGAGGAGGTAGTTCACCACTCCGAAAACCAAAGAAAGCCCCACTGCCAGGGCCAGGACGGTCAGGTTCGTCACCATCAGCCAGCGCCGCACGCTGCGGTTCGCTTCCTTCACCGGGATGCGGTTCACCACCAGGAACAGCAGCAAGGGCGCGATACCGAACAGCACCACAGGATTTCGAAAAATGCGGTAGGAAACGCGTCGCCAGCGGGAGGATTCGAGGTATTCCTGCACGGTCAGCGTCCAAACATCGCCGATGCCGCGACGGTCGAGATCTCCCGCCGCCGAGTGGTGGACGGTGTGCTCCATCCTCCATTGGTGGAAGGACGTCATGGTCAAGACACCCATCACGAAGCCGGTGATTTCATTGGCGCGCTTCGATTTGAAAAAGGAGCCGTGGGTGCAGTCGTGAAAGATCACGAACGTGCGGATCAGAAACGCGCCGGCCAGAATCGCCAGCGGAACGACCAGCCACCACGAGACGCGCAGGGCGAAAAACATCGCCACCCACAGGAGGGCATACGGGATCAGCGTGTTGCAAAGCTGCCACGCACACTTGCGTTTGGACGAAAGCTGATACTTGCGGACAATTTCCTTCCACCCGGTGGTTTCCGGGGGCTGCTTGCCGATTTCCGGCACAGGTGCGTGCCGATCTTTCATGGCGCGGGGACCTTTGTCGTGAGCGGGCAAAAGGCAATGGGAAATCTCCGAAAAAGCAGAACAAGGGAGCCTCCGCCTCACTTCCCCTTCGACTGCTGTCGGAACGCGCCTGGCGGCATGCCGGTGAGGCGGTGGAAGTGGCGGGTGAAGGCGCTTTGATCGCAGAAGCCGGTGGCAAGGGCGATTTCGGAAAGCGGCTGGTCTCCGGCGGCGAGAAGATGCAGGGCCTCGTCGACGCGCGCCTTCATGACGAGCTGCTTTGGCGTGAGATGAAACAGCCGCTCGGTCCACTGGGCGAACTGGCTTTGGGAAAGTCCGCTGGCGTCGGCGAGTTCGGCCAGGGTCGGGGGCTCGGCGATGCGTTGCTGAATCAGATGGAGGGCGCGCGCGAGTTCAGGGAAGCCACGGTTCTTCGCGCCACGAGCGGAGGTTTCCACATCGCGGGAAACACCGAGGATGCCCACAACCTTCGCGGAACCAGGCGCGACGACCGGGTACTTGCTCGTCAGGCACCAGCCGCGACGACGACCGGGATAAAGGTGGAGTTCGAGCTGATCGACCAATGGCTTTCCAAGCCGGATGACCCGTTCGTCCTGTCGCTCATAGAACGGAGCCAAGGTTTCGGGAAAGAGATCGGACGGACGCTTTCCGATCAGCGGCGACTTGTCTGTTAGACCGCAGCGATCAACGAGCGTGCGGTTCACCCAGCGGTAGCGGCCCTCTCGATCCTTGATGAAGAACACCAGTCCCGCCAGGTCATCAAGCAAGCGCTCCAAGGGCAGCGGCACGCCCATGCCATCCAGCGAGAACGACGCCAGCAAAAGACCAGCGAGGTCGGGTGAGGATGGAGAGCGGGTGGACATCGCGGATGGCAATTGGGAGCGAAACTACAAACGAACCGCCTTCAGCGCGATGAACATCGGGAACTCAATGGCAGCCCGGTGTTCGCCGCGGCTGCGTGGACCGGGTTGGGAACGACGGTGGCTGTAGAGTTCCTCACAGGCCGTGACCGCCAGTCCGCCCTGGCCAAGGGCGTTGAGAAGATCCGCTAGCGGGCGATGATGGAACATGGTCTCTCCAGCGGTTTGTGCGCCGGGATGAGTGGTGATGGGAATATCGAGCGGCGAGCCGTAGCGGTCGAGCCGACGGAACTGGATCTTGTGCTCGGCGTCCCAGCCCCAATGCGACTGGCGGGGAATGCGGAAACACGGGTGCATGAACACCATCACCGCGCGGCCACCGGGTTTCAGGGACTTGGCGACATTGGTGAACATCGCGGCCGGATCCGGGACATCGTGAACCGCCATCAGACAGGTGGCGGCGTCGTGCGAGGCATCCGCCCAGCGACCGGGTTGGCAGGCATCCGCGGTGACCAAGGTGACGCGCGGATTGCTGCCGTGTCGGGTCCTCGCGGCGGCGATGAGTTTCGGGCTGGCGTCCACACCGGTGAAGCTCGCGATACCCGTCTCCAACAAAGGCCGCACCAGCACGCCCTGCCCGCAGCAGACATCGATGACCGACTCGCCCTCTTTGGGATCGAGCAATTTCAAAGTCGCAGGAAGAATGACGTGCTTGTGATAGTCCGAACCCTCCTCACCAACGAGCTTGTCATACCAAGCCGCCACCGGGTCCCAACCCTTGTCGCGCGGCGGCGGTGGAGGTCCGGGGCGTTTGCTGTTGAACGGGCGGCGTGGAGTCATGGAGGAAGAAGTGAATGGTAAGAAGTGAATCGTGAATCGTGGCGGCGCTCTCTTCGTTGGAACTTGGCCCTTGGATCTTGGGACTTCAAAAAGCCCGACGGCCTTCCAGTGCGCGCATCAGGGTGAGTTCATCGGCGTGGTCGAGGCCACCACCGGCAGGCAGGCCTTGGGCGATCCGGGTGATCTTGCAGGAGCGTCCGCGCAGCAGGTCGGCGAGGTAGTTCGAGGTTGCTTCCCCTTCCACGTCGGAGCCGAGCGCGAGGATGACTTCGAGTTCGTGTTCGGAGTCGTCGATGCGTTTCAACAACGAAGGAATCCGCAGGTCTTCCGGCGAGACGCGGTCGAGAGGCGAAAGCTTTCCTCCGAGGCAGTGATAGCGGCCGCGAAAAGCGCCGGAGCGTTCGAGCGGCAGGACGTCGGTGGCTTGCTCGACGACGCAGAGGACGAACTGTTCGCGCTTCGGGTCATCGCAGATGCCGCAGCGTTCATGGGTCGCGAAAAAGCCGCAAGTGCCGCAGGGAATGATCGCCGCCTTGGCTTCCTGGAGCGAGGTCGCCAGCGACAGTGGATCGGCCTTCGGGTGCTGGAGCAGCCAGATCGCGATGCGCTCGGCGCTGCGCGGACCCACTCCCGGCAGGCGCTTGAGCTCGCCGACCAGGGCCTTCACCGGTTCTGGATAATCCGCGCGGGTCATGAAGGTTCAGTGCGTTTTCGCCGCGCGACGCGCTCCGGCATTTCCCCCTTCGCAAGGCATCCAGTGTCGTGCCGCGTAGACCGTCGCGCAAAGCCCACCCCAGACGACGGCGACGAGCACCGGTGCCTGCGACCACCATTTTGCGGAAAGTCCCAGCACCGGCAGTGCGCCGAGAACGATCATCAGGCAGCTCAGCCACAGCATCGCACGACGGGCGTGGCCCGGTGTTTCGAGAATGGAAAACGGCAGCAGGAATCCCAATACGATCGCGATTCCCCATCCGATCGCCGCAGGCAGAACCATCGGAGTCGTACCGAGCCCGAGAGAGCCCAGCCAAGCCAGCAAAGCCGAGTCGATTCGCTCATTCAGACCCACCGCCTGGAAACCGAGGGCGAGGGCGAGCGACATCCCACCAATCGCCGAGGCAGGAACGGCGACCGTTCCTCTGGGCAATTTGGTGTGGGCGGGGAGCTTCGACATGGCGGGTGGAGCCGAGAAACTAGGCAGGCCGCCAGCCTTCGACAAGCCCCGTCGCGGGGATCACTCTAGCGCGGCGTTCAAAAGTGCTAGGTGCTCCTTCGGCGAGACCTTTTCCAGGACCTGATCGATCTTTCCATTCTCGCAAATGATGAAGGTGGTCCGCTCCGTGCCGAGGTAGGTTTTCCCATACATCGACTTCTCCACCCAGACTCCGTAGGCGTTCACGATCTTCTGGTCCGGATCGGCGATCAGCGGATACGGTAGGCTGTATTTCCCGATGAATTTCTGGTGCTTCTTCGCCTCGTCGATGCTGACGCCGAAGATCAGCGCGCGGTCCTTCAGATCTCCCCAGGCATCACGGATCTCACAGGCCTGCGTGGTGCAGCCGGGCGTGTCGTCCTTTGGGTAAAACACCAGCACCACCTTCTTCCCGAGCAGTTTCGAGAGGGTGACCGCCGCACCTTCGGCATAGCCATCGCCGACCACCGTTGCGGTGAAATCCGGGGCCTTTTGACCAGGTTGTGGTTTCATTATATCGCCACTTCAGCCCACCTCCTTCGGATTTCAAATTCCATTTTCAGCCAACCTGTTGTTCAATCCCCTTCCATGACCTTCGCCAGCAAGATCACCGTCGGCAGGCTCTTTCTCGTGCCGGTCTTCGCCGTGCTCGCGATCTACTACGGCCAGAGCATTCGTGAAGGCCACCCCGAGGAATGGTTGCGGTGGTGGGCGCTCGGGGTCTTCGTCGCCGCCTCCGCCAGCGATGGCATCGACGGCTGGATCGCCCGGAGGTTCAACCAGCGCTCCCGTTTCGGCGCGATCATCGACCCCATCGCCGACAAGTCCCTTCTTCTAACAGCCCTGATCACCCTCACCGTGGTCGACTGGGGCGAGCACGGCTGGAGCATTCCTCTGTGGTTCAGCGCCCTCGTCATCGTGCGCGATTTCATCATCCTAGGCGGCACCGCACTGATCCATTTCGTCAACCATGACGTCCACATTCGGCCAAGATGGTCGGGAAAGGTCTGCACCGTCACACAGATGTTCGCTCTCGGCTGGGTGATGCTGAAAGTGGTGCCCTTCGACCCACTCTACCCCTGCCTCGTGGCGGCAGTCTTCACCATTTGGTCCTGCGTTCACTACCTTCAGGATGGATTGAAACAGCTTCATGATTCACCGCATTCCCGGCCGGGAACGCATCCGTGACCAGTCGGTCCGAAAACGCAAAGCATCCGCCCTCGACGGACCCGGATTCGGCAGACAAACTGCATGGCATCCTTCCAATGTCCCGCAAAACCAAGCTCATCTGCACGCTCGGCCCGGCCACCGAGGCCGAGGAAACCATCGGCCGCCTCATTGATCTCGGCACCAACGTTTTCCGGCTCAACATGAGCCACGCCAAGCACGAGTGGGCCCGTGAAATGGCCGCCCGCGTCCGCCGCCAGTCCGATCAAAAAGGACTCCATATCCCGGTGCTGTTTGACCTGACCGGCCCCTCAATCCGCACCGGCGATCTCCCGGAGCCGATCGAACTCAAGGAAGGCGATTCCGTGGAATTCCGGAAAAGCACCGCCGAACCCGGCATCCCCTACTCCACCACCGTCAACTACGACGGACTCATGGCCGATGTCAGCGAGGGCAACACCCTCGTCGTCGACAACGGCACGATGTTGATGCTGATCACGCGGAAGCTGGATGACCGCATCGTCTGTGAAGTGAAGACTCCTGGAAAACTCGGTTCACGCCGCCACATCAATCTTCCCGGCACCCGCCTGAATCTTCCCGCCCTGACGGAAAAGGACCGCATCGACCTCGCCCTGGCGATCGAGTGCAAGGCCGATTACGTCGCGGGTTCCTTTGTGCGCGACGGTGCTCATGTCCGTGAATTGCGCGATGCGATCGAGGCCCTGGAAGGCCACGCGCAGGTCGTCGCCAAGGTCGAGGACCAGGAAGCCATCCGAAACATCGACGCCATCATTCTCGCCGCAGACGTGATCATGGTCGCGCGCGGCGATCTCGGGATCGAGGTCGAGTTTGAAGAGCTACCGATCCTTCAGCGCCGCATCGTCCGCCGCTGCCATGAGCTTGGAAAGCGGGTGATCGTGGCGACCCAGCTTCTGGAGTCGATGATCGTCAATCCCACCCCGACCCGCGCGGAAGTGACCGACGTCATGAACGCCGCGTATGAGGAGGCGGACAGCTTGATGCTTTCCGGAGAAACCTCGGTCGGTCGTTATCCGGACCGTTGTGTCGAGGCCATCGTCCGAATTGCCATGCGTATCGAAAGGACTGGTGGTCTTGGATTCGGACAACAGGTGCTCCTCCGTGATGAGCGACAGAAGACCGCGAAGGCCGCCGTCACACTCGCTGACTCCCTGCCCGATGCTCGTCTGGTGGTGCTCACGCGTCGTGGTGTGCTGGCGAACCAGACCGCGATGCTGCGTCCGAAGACTTCCGGCTTCTATGCATTCACCCCGAGCGAGCGCGTCTGTCGCCAACTCGGCCTCACCCGAGGAGTCCAGGCCTTCAAGCTGCCCTTCGCCGCGACCATCGAGGAAACCATCCAACGCGCCACGGAAATGCTCCGCGAGCAGGAACTCGTCCGACCAGGAACACCGCTCGTCATCGTCTCTGACATCCTCTCCGACCACTTCGCCGCGAACTCGATTCTACTGCATCACGCGTGAGTGCATCGATTAACAGCATTTGGGTTTATCTTTTAGAGATCGGATGGCCTGGAAAGCTATCGATCGCAGTCTTCATTGCTGGACTCTACTATGCCTCGATCATCCATCGGCGCAGACTAGGGATCCGCCACCGTTTGGCTTTGGCGGTTTATTCTCCGCTGCCCTTCCTGTTGGG
>JANOKL010000585.1:0-18470 GCA_031419215.1 Luteolibacter sp.
CGACGTATTCGTTGAGATCCTTTGGCGGAATGATGTCGACCTGGGAGCCGGGGAGGAAGGCTTCGACGCCGACGTTGACGGTGAGACCGCCCTTGACGACGGACTTGACCTTGCCGCGGACGAGACCGCCTTCCATGAAGACCTTGACGATTTTTTCCCAGTTCTGCTTGTGGGCGGCCTTCTCCTTGGAGAGGACGACCATGCCTTCGTCGTTTTCGAGCTTCTCGAGGAGAACTTCGATTTCGTCGCCGGGTTCGATTTCCTCATCCTCGAACTCGTTCGAGGGGATGGCGCCTTCGGACTTGTATCCGATATCGACGAGGACGACCTGCGGGCGGATTTCAAGGATGGTGCCCTTGACGATGGTTCCTTCACGGAACTCACGGAACTTGGAGTCGATCAGATCGCTCAGTTCCTGATTGGTTGGAGCTGCGAGTGCACTGCTCATGATGATGCGGGTTGGGGTTGGTTGTTGGTTTGTTGGTTTCGTTTTCCTTCCGATGCTGCCCCGAGAAGGATTCTGACAGACACCGGGGCGCCAACCGTCTGCCAGAGAAAGAAACACGGACGGCGACCCTAGGCAGCGAGAAGACCTTGGCAAGGCGAAAGTCAGGCTAAAATCAGGGCGGGAGAACCCGATATTTCCGGGCCACAACCGCCGTTTCGGACTCGCCGAAAGGGAGCGGGCCCGCCACGCTTCCGGAGTGCTGAATTCCCCGTTCTTCATTTCCGGGCTTTTTTGTCTGAGCCAGATCGCTGCCACAGCCTCGGAGGCGACATTCTCTCCGGATGGAAAAACCCTCTGGCTGCTGTCCCGGGAATCGGACGCGCTGATTTCCTTCAAAGCCGGAGATCCCGCCCCAAAGCGGATCGCATTGCCGAAGGCCCTCACCGGCGAATCCATCCCTTCGGAAATCCTCTCCGATGCGAGCGATCTCCTCATCGCTGGCCCGACGAAGCTCTGGCGCTGGAACCCGGTCGAGCCGAAATCCGAGCCGAAAGCGTTGGCCGAAATCCCGCCGCAGTTCGGCCTCACCGGGATGTCCCGTGCGGAGGGAAATGACCTGGCCGGCACGATTTTCATCAGCGGCTACCATTCCTTCGACTCGGAACACCCGGCCCCGAAAGATTTCAACGAGTCCAACACCCTCTACGGCCTGAAAGCTGGCGAAAAGGTCTTCAAGTCCGTCTTCGTCCGTCGTCTGGAGCACGTCACCGGCTGCCCTGCCTTTGCAGGCGAGCGCATGGTTTTCGCCGGCGACAGCGATGTCTGGGAGGGAGGGATCGAGATTGAGGAGGATTCGGAGGACCGGCTCGGCTCGCTCTGGGGCTTCCGCACCACACCGCTCGCCATGGCGAATACCGATGCTGGAAACGGCGGCAGCATGGGCACCCGCAGCGTCGTCATCGCGGGCGGCACGATCTGGGCAGAGCTCCGGGGTCGCCACATGGGAGCACTGGTTTCCGTTCCTCTTCTGAAAAAGCCCGCCGATCAGGAGCCGCCGGACCTCGCGGATTCATGGAAAATCCAGCGCGACCAGCTCGCCCTCGCCAAGGCGATCCGGATTTCTCCCGCCGAAGATGAGCACCCGACCGACGTCTGCGAATCCATCGACTCGCTCTGCGCCTGGAATGGTCCTGATGGTGCTTGGAAAATCGCTTTCCGCTCCGATTACAAGACCGTCTGGCTTCTCGAAAAAGGAGCCAAGGAGCCCAAGAAACTCTTCGTCGATACGCCACCCGAAGACCGCGATTGATCCGGGAAACGCCGCCATTGCGAAAAACTTCCCTTGATTCCCCAGCACTCTCCCGGTATCAGCGCCCCCCCCCGCACCATGCCGGACTCCACACGCACTCTCAAAATCGCCATCCCGAAAGGCAGCCTCGAAGGTCCGACCCTCGAGCTTCTTTCAAAGGCTGGCTATGAGATCTACGTGTCCTCACGTGGCCTCCGTCCGGCCTCGAACGACCCCGAGCTCGACGTCTATCTGATCCGCGCCCAGGAGGTCGGCCGCTACATCGGCCAGGGCTTCATCGACTGCGGCATCACCGGCTACGACTGGGCCTATGAGAACGGCGTTGACCTCGTCGATCTCGGCGAACTCCCCTATTCCCGCGCCACCGCACGGCCGACCAAGTGGGTGCTCGTCGTCCCGGAAGACTCGCCGATCCAGAAGCCGGAAGACCTTGAAGGAAAACGCATTGCCACCGAAGGCGTCGGCATTACCCAGCGCTACCTCGACGAGCGCGGCATCAAGGCCGAAGTCGAATTCTCCTGGGGTGCGACCGAAGTGAAGGTGCCGGATCTCGTCGATGCCATCGTCGACGTCACCGAGACCGGTTCCTCGATCAAGGCCAACCGCCTGCGCATCGTTGACACCCTCCTGACCTCCTTCCCGCATTTCTACGCCGGACAAGCCGCTGCGGCCGATCCCTGGAAGCGGGAAAAAATGGACCAGATCGCCCTCCTGCTGAAAGCCGCCCTTGGCGCGCGCGGCAAGGTCGGCCTCAAGATGAACCTCCCGCAGGCTCAGCTCGACGAGCTTTTGAAACTTCTTCCGTCGCTCCGACGCCCCACCGTTTCGCAACTCGCGGAAGAAGGTTGGGTCGCCGTAGAGACCATCATTGACGAAACGATCGTGAGGGACATGATCCCGGCCCTCAAGCGCCTCGGCGCCGAAGGGATCATCGAGTATCCACTCAACAAGATCGTTCCCTGACTTTTTTCATCCGTATATCAACCCCCAACCAAGAAGGCCATGGGCTCCATCAAGAAACGCCGTAAGACTAAGATCAACAAGCACAAGCGCAAGAAGCGCATGAAGCAGAACCGCCACAAGAAGCGTCTCCGCTACAGGTCCTAGGACCCGCCTTCTTCCATCATTGCTTTCCACAACAAGGGATCCGGCCACCCGGGTCCCTTGCTTTGTGTACTCGGATCGGGGATTGGGGATCGGAGATGGTGGATTGGAGATGGAGGGAAGAATCCAGAATCCAGAATCCGGAATCTAGAGATCCTCGATCCACAATCTACGATCCCTCTTCCTTGGAACTTGGCCCTTGGAACTTGGCACTTTAGCCTCCTCCCATGTTGAGGCCCTTCGCTCTCCTAATCCTCTCCCTTCCTGCCTTCGCCCAGGAAAGCCCGCGCCTCGAGTTCGCGAAAGGCCTGCTCGATCAATCGCGCGGAAAAAAAGACGAGGCCGCCCAGCGCTTCGAAGCCGCGCGCGTTGCCGATCCGCTGGCCATGCCGCTCGTTGAACGCGCCGCCCAGCGCCGTCTCGCGGAAGGAAACCTCGCCGGGGCAGTCACGCTCTACCGCGATCTCGCCAGCGCTCAGCCCGACCGGCTCGAAACCCAGCTCACCTACGCCGACTTTCTCCGCAACCAGGGCGGCGGAGATGGCCTTGCGGAAAAAATGGCCGGTGAAGCCCTCGAGAACGCCCTTCATCGCTTTCCCGGAAGCCCCTCGATCCTGGGCCGGCTATTTCGCAACAGCGAGGCCCGCTCCGACCGCAAACGCTCGCTCAGCCTCTTCGACTCGCTGATCGAAAAACCACCGCTCAATCCCGCCGCCATGCTGATGGCGGAGGATTGGTCGCGCCTGCTCTTCCCCGCCGACGACACTGCCGCGCGCGACCGGCTCGATGCCCTTTTCAAGTCATCTGTCGAGGCCTTTCCCCGTCATCAGGACCTCGCGCGCGCCGCGTCTGATCACTTCCGGAAAACCAAGCGACCTGATCAGGCCATCGCCATCCTCCAGACCCACGCCACCGCCGCGCCCACGGACCTGGAGCTCCGCACCCGCCTCGGCATCCTCCAGCTTTCCGCGAATCAGGCCGCCGCCGGAGAAGCCACACTCAAGGAAGTCCTCGCCATCGACTCCCGGCGCGCCCTCGCCCACGAATCCCTCGCCAAGCTCTACCGCCAGCAGGAAAAGCCCGAACTCGCCCGCCCCCACGCCGATGCCGTCCTGAAAATCCGTGGCGGAAATCCCGCGGAGTTCATCACCTTGGCCGACGAATGGCTCGCCGCCGAGCAAGCGAAGCCGGCCCGGATTCTCTTGGAAAAGGCACTCTACGATCACCCCACCGATCCCGTCATCGCCGCCAAGCTCGCCATCGCCAGCCGTCGCGATCCCGAAACGCGCGGTCAATCTTCCCGCCTCTTCCGCGAAGCCGAGGCCCTGATTCCGGCCGACGCCAAACCCGACCCCGCCTTCCTCTCCGAATCCGCCGAGGCCCTCATCGACGAAAAACGCCTCCCCGCCGCCGAGGAGCGCCTGAGGAAAGCCATCAAGGCCTTCCCGCCCGACGCCAAAAAAGACACCGCCCTCACCCTCCGCCGCCTCGCCGGCCTCTGGGAATCCCAGGGAAAGAATGCGGATGCGGCGAGTGCCCTGAGAAAGCGCGCGGATGCGATGGACCCGAAGTGAGGCGCGGAGCGGATTTCATCTACGCTTCATCATGGCTTCATTCGAGCCTCTGAATTTCCCGGCCCATGGAACCTCCCGCCTTTCCGACCGTCTTTCTCCGCCAGCTTCGTTACTGGTCGTTTCATTGCTCGTTGAATGCGCTGCCGAGTCTTGGGATCGCCACTTTTTATCTGAAGCTCGGAAAAAGCCCTCAAGCCATGGCAGCCATGTTTGCGGCGATCGCCACGTTCATCCTGCTTTACGCAGCCCTCACCTCCATCCACGGCCCTCTTTCGGATCCCGGCCATCTCCTTTCCAGAGCGCTCAGACTCGGTGCCAAGATCCGTGGCTGGATCTCGGGAATTTCAGTCCTTCTTCTCGTCACCGGGCCGGGAATGTTACTTACACCCGACTTGTGGTGCGGGTTCCTCTCACTCGCCATCCTCAACCAAGCCAGCCGCTTGCTCGGGATGAGTCAGGACTTCTTTGCCAACGCAGCAAACGATGCCAGTGCGAATGCCAGCTTCCTTCCTGTCTTCGCCACGACGATGCTCGAAGGCTTCATCCTTTCATTCCTCCTCCTCATGATTTCCTTCTTCGCTTTGTTCTTCGTTCGTCGAAAGGCGCAGCGCAGAGCGGTACTGGGTTATCCGGCGTTCGAGGAGTGAGCTTCCTACAGCGCCGGCCGGGCATCACGGGAGGTTTGGCACCGCCCCTGCTTCGATCCATTTGACGGGCAGGCTGCCCGTTCCCCTCTTTTTGCGCTCCCGGGACGCCGTTTCCCTTGCCAGAGGACCTAAAACCCGGCATAGGCCCCCGCCCGCACGAACTGCCGCCGCCTCGTTATGTCACTCAAGATCCGCAACCTCGCCATCATCGCCCACGTTGACCATGGGAAAACCACCCTCGTCGACCAACTCCTGCAAGCCGGCGGCACCTACCGTGAAAACCAGGCCACGCAGGTCCGCGCGATGGACTCGATGGACCTCGAACGCGAGAAGGGCATCACCATCAAGGCGAAGAACACCTCCATTCTCTGGAACGGCTACACGATCAACATCGTCGACACTCCTGGCCACGCCGACTTCGGTGCCGAGGTGGAGCGCGTGATGAAGATGGTCGATGGCGTGCTTCTCGTCGTCGACGCCTCCGGCGGCCCGCAGGCCCAGACCCGCTTCGTGCTCCGCAAGGCGATGCAGGAAGGCCTCAAGCCGATCGTCGTCGTCAACAAAATCGACCGCCCGCTGGCCGATCCGCTCAAGGTCCACGACCAGGTGCTCGAACTCTTTCTCGACCTCGATGCCGACGAAGAGCAGTTCAACGCTCCTTTCTGTTACGGCTCCGCCCGCGACGGTTACTTCATGAACCATCCGGACGACGAGCGGAAGGACTGCATCCCGCTTCTCGAAAAGATCGTTGAGTTCATCCCGGCTCCGAAGGCCGATCCGGATGCTCCGTTCCTCATGCTCGTCTCGAACATCGAGTGGGATGACTACGTCGGCCGCGTGGCCATCGGCAAGGTCCTCGGCGGTGCCGTGACCAAGGGCGACACCATCTACCTCATGCGCCAGGACGGCACCAAGGTGCAGTCGAAGGTGATGAAGACTTTCACCTACTCCGGTCTCGCCACCACCGACTCCGAAGGTTGCGGCGCAGGCGGCATCGTCGGCATCGCGGCCGGCATTGAAAACGTCGACATCGGCGAAACCATCGCCGGCAGCCCCGATCAGGCACCGCTTCCATTCGTCGCCATCGACCCGCCGACGGTCTCGATGCAGTTCTCGATCAATGACGGCCCGCTCGCTGGAAAAGAAGGCAAGCACGTCACCACCCGCGCCATCCGTGAGCGTCTGATGCGCGAGTTGAAGACCAACATTTCCATCACCGTCGAGGACACCGACGTCGCCGGCGTCTTCAATGTTTCCGCCCGTGGCTCGATGCAGATCGCCGTCCTCGTCGAGCAGATGCGCCGCGAAGGATTCGAGGTGCTCGTCTCCCGTCCGGTCGTGATTTACCGTCGCGATGACGCCGGCAAGCTGCTCGAACCGTTCGAAACCCTCTATGTGGAAGCGCCTGGCGAATACACTCAGGGCATCCTGAAGATCCTCATGAACCGCAAGGGCGTGATGGAGCACATGGACACAGAGGCTTCCGGCCGCGTGTTCATCCAGGCGGTCATCCCGACCCGTGGACTGATCGGTTTCGAAACCGAGCTGGTCAACCTGACCTCCGGCCACGGCATCATGTCCCACCTCTTCAAGGAATACGGCCCGCACGCCGGTGAAATCCAGAACCGCACGACCGGCACGCTGGTCTCGATGGACTCCGGTGCCGCCACCCCCTACTCGCTGCAGATGCTCGAAGAGCGCGGCACCCTGTTTGTCGCTCCTGGCGATGCGGTTTACGGCGGCATGCTCGTCGGGGAAAACCCACGCGTCGGCGACCTTCCCGTCAATCCGGTGAAGGAAAAGCACCTCGACAACATGCGTTCCTCCGGCAAGGACAAGACCTCCAAGCTCACCCCGGCGCTGCGTTTCTCGCTCGAACGCGCGATCGAATACATCGACGCCGACGAACTCGTGGAGGCCACGCCGCTGAACATCCGTCTCCGCAAGCGCATCCTTGATGCCAGCGCCCGCAAGCGCTCCCAGAAGGGACCAGCCGTGGAAGACCGCAGCAACCGCGGTTGATCGTGGCGGCGCTTTCCAAGCGCCATGCCTCTCGAAAAATTCCAGCGTCCTTTCCTCCGGGAGAGGGCGCCTTTTTTTATGCAAATACGCTGGCTTGGCGCTTGGAAAGCGCCGCCACGGCTACAACCTGAAGTCCTCGCCGAGGTAGTACTTCTTGGCGAGCGGGTCGTTGACGAGTTCCTGCGAATCGCCTTCGAGGATCACGCGGCCGTCGTGGATAAGGAAGGCGCGGTCGACGATCGAGAGTGTCTCGCGCACCGAGTGGTCGGTGATGAGGATGGCGAGGCCGTCTTTTTCCCGGAGATCGCGGACGATCTTTTGAATGTCATCGACGGCGATGGGATCGATGCCGGCGAAGGGCTCATCGAGCATCAGCAGAGTCGGGTCGGTGCAGAGCGAACGGGCGATCGCGAGGCGACGCTTTTCACCGCCGGAAAGCGTGATGGCGAGGGACTTGGAAACTTTTGCGATGCCAAAGCGATCGAGCAAACCGTGGGCGCGTTCAAAGCGTTCTTTACGGTTGAGGTTGGGTCGCGTCTCGAGAATCGCGAGCAGATTGTCGAGCACGCTGAGCTTCCGAAAAACCGATTCCTCCTGCGGCAGGTAGCCCAGCCCGAGCCGGGCGCGGCGGTGCATCGGCAGGGTCGTAATGTCGTTTCCGTTCAAGCAGACCGACCCTGCGTCCGGCGGGACGAGCCCGGCGATCATGTAGAACGAGGTCGTTTTTCCCGCGCCGTTCGGGCCTAACAGGCCGACGATCTCACCCGGTTGGACGGTCAAAGAGACGCCATCGACGACGGCGCGTCCGCCGTAGACCTTCTTCAAGCCGGTGGCGGAGAGAATGGCGGTGGCGCTGTTGCAGCAGGTCGAGCCGGGCGCGTGCGGAGAAGAGGCGGACATGGAAAATCAGTTGTTGGCCGGCTTGGGAGCGGGTTTGGGCGCCGCGGGATTGGCATTGAGCTGAAGACCCTGCTGCCAGTTCCCTTCAGTGACAAAGCTGCCGTCCTTCTTGATCCGGAGGTAAAGGTTCGGTTCCATGGCACGCATGAAATTGGCTCCTTGCATGACCCACGGATAACCGCCGTTCAGGATGATTTCACCGGACTTGGCGTCGTAGGTCAGGACTGCCGCGCTGGCGACAACCGGGGCCTTTCCGCCTACCGCCTTCTGGGTGATCTTCACCGCGCCGGTAGCAATGATCTTTTCCGGATCTCCGAATCCACCGGTCGCCCCGAGGATGCCGGGAGTGGCGGCTTTTTTGTCATCCTTCTTCTCGTCCTTCTTCTCGTCCTTCGGCGGCTCCGGAGCCGGCTCACCTTCCTTGACGGGGGGCTTTTTCTTCACCTCTTTTTTGCCGAGGAAGACTTTGAGTTCATTGGCCCCGGAAAGATCAAAGTCGGGACCTGTGAGGCGGACGTTCTTGAGGTAGACGAGCAGGCCCTTTTCCGCGTCGAAGTACATGCCATCGTCCGCGGAGATGACGGTGTCCTTCGGACTTGGCTTCACTTCGAGCGGCTTGGTCGCGGCGACGGTCGGCTCCGTGGCGAGTCCTGGATCCTTGGCAACGGGGGTGGGAGCATCCTCGATCGAGATCGCGGAGAGTGCCGCCTGGGCCAGGAAATTACGGACCGTGTCATTCGCGCCATTGGAGCGAACCCGGTCCGCTTCAATCTGCTCTTTCACCCCCGTGGCATTGGCTTTCATGCCTTCGCCAATGCTGGCGGCATCCGCCTGGATGGCGGCCCGTTCCTCCGGGGTCAATCGGGCTGGCCCTTCGGCAGATGCCGTGAGCGGAAGCATCGCGCCGAAGAGGGCGGTCGCGAGGGTGGTGAAAGACACTTGGAAATTCATTTGGATTCGGGTTTGGCGAAGAACCGGGTTTGCACCGGACCACTGAGAAAGCCTTGCGACTGCTTTTGGGCGTAGGTGAGGCCGCTGCCGTGGGCGGTGAAATCCGTCGAGACGATGTCGACCGGCTTCTTGCTTTCGAGGATGCCCTTTTTCTGATCGAAGCGGGCCATCTCAAGGTCGATCCGGCCTCGCTGGGTGCGGTCCGGATGAAAGAACTCGAGCCTGACAAATTTCCCCTCGACCGTCTGGTTGTCCACCACCGTCATTTCCTCGGAGCGGAGGACGGCGGTCAGCTTCTTGGCCTTGTCGTATCGCGGGATGAGCACCTTTTTCAAAATGCTGCCCGCCGGGAGGAGGGACACCGCTGGAAGACTGCGATCCTGGGCCAGCTCAGGCATGGCGGTCTCCTCGGCGATGAGGATCGACGGGACCAACAGGATGGAGAGTAACGAACGCAAGGAGGGCAAGTTAGGCGGTCACTGGGAATTTCCAATCGGTAAAGCGGGCGGCGTGCCATCAGCCGTGGGCGGCGTGGTGGATGGCGATGAGTTTGACGAGCAGGTCCTCCATGAATTCGAGCGGAATCTGATTCGGGCCGTCGGACATCGCGTTCGCCGGATCGGAGTGCGTTTCCATGAACACGCCCTCGACTCCGGTGGCCACCGCCGCGCGGGCGAGGACGGGGGCGAGTTCGCCGTCGCCACCGGTGGTGCCGCCGAGGCCGCCTGGACGCTGGACCGAGTGGGTGGCATCGAAAATGACCGGCAGGCCCTCTTTCCGCATCCAGTAGAGCGAGCGCATGTCGGTGACGAGGTTGTTGTAGCCGAAGGTGGTGCCGCGCTCGGTGATCAGGAAGCGCTCGCAGCCGAAGGAGCGGAGCTTGTCGGCGATGTTCACGGTGTCCCAAGGCGCGAGAAACTGGCCCTTCTTCACGTTCACGGCACGTCCGGTCTTGGCGGCGGCTTCGAGGATGTCGGTCTGGCGGCAGAGAAAAGCCGGAATCTGAAGGAGGTCGATGAACTCGCCGGCGATCTCGGCCTGCTCGGCGGTGTGGATGTCGGTGGTGACCGGCACGCCGAGCTCCTTGCCGATTTCACTGAGGATGCGGCAGCCCTCCTCGATGCCGGGCCCGCGAAACGAGCTGACCGAGGTGCGGTTGGCCTTGTCGTAGGAGGCCTTGAAGATGAGATGGATGCCGGTCTTGTCGGCGATTTCCTTCACCGAGCGGGCCATTTCCCAGGCGAAGGCTTCGCTTTCCAAGGCGCAGGGGCCGAGGATGAAGAACGGAGTGGGGCCGCCAACGGGGACGTTGCCGATGCTGAAGGGATCGAAGGACATGGTGGGAAGAAATGACTAATGACTAAGCACTAATGACTAAACGAAGACTGCTAATCCTCGGCGACTTGGTCGTAGAGGGGCCGGAGGTTGTTGAGGGCGGTGGCGAGGAGCTTGGCCTCGGTGGCGGTGAGGTTGCCCCGGGTTTTGCCTTCGAGCATTTCAAGGCAATCGAGCACGGATTTCGCAGCGCGGAGGTTCACCTGGTTGGTGCCGGTCTGCGGGTTCGGGATCTGACCGAGGAACATGCCGGCGCTTTGGGCCTGGAGGAACAGGAACTCGCTGAATCGGGGATCGGCTACGGGCTGTTCGGGCATGGGGGAGAGTCAGGATTCAAGATTCAAGATTCAAGACTTTAGAAAGTCTCAGGCGTCTGGGAGGACTGTGACGATGGTCGGGGTGACTCCGAGGAGGCGCGAGGCGGCTTCTGCCACGGCATCGGGGGTCAGGCTGGCGTAGACCGCCGGAAGATTCCGGTGCTGGTCGGCGGGCTGATCGAAGAGCAGATCGATAGCGGCGAGACGGGCGCAGGAGGCGATCGACTGCTGCTGGATCGCGAGGCTGCTGAGGACCGTGGAACGAACACGCTCGAAGGCCTCGGCCGGGATGCCGTGTTTGGCGAGCTTGGCAATTTCCGTCAGGAGTTCCTCGCGGGCAAATCGCGCCTGATCGGGCGAGGTGGCGAGGTAGAAGGTGAAGAGCCCGCTGTCGAAGCCGAGGAACTGGGTCGCGCCAACCTGGTAAGCAAGCCCGAGTTCCTCACGGATGCGGGTGAACAGCGGCCCGGCCATGTCGGTGCAGTATTCCTGGAGCATCGCCAGCGAGTGACGATCCGGCGAAAGCGCGTGGGCTCCGGGAAATCCGATCGCCATCACGGCCTGCTTTTTCGGCAGATGGAAGGTGAGATCGGCCCCGGTGCTGAGCTGGCTGGCGGGCGGCGTCCAGCGATGGCCTACGGGAAGCTTTTCGAAAAGCGGCGCGATGGCATCCGCCGCGGCGATCGGGTCGAAGTTGCCGGCGATGGCGAGTGCGAGGTTCGATCCGGTGAAATGCAGGCTGTGATGCGCGGACAGCCCGAGGCGGTTCAGCGAGTCGAGGCTTTCGGGTGAGCCGAGTGAATCGAGTCCGTAGCCGGAGGCGTTGAAGACCGAGCGACGCAACTCGCGAATGGCGGTGTGTAGCGGGTCTTCCAGCGACTCTTCAAGCGCGGCGCGCTGGCTCGCCTTTTCGCGATCGATGGCATCGTCAGGAAGCGAGGGCGAACGGAGGACATCGGCCAGCACTTCCGCCAGCGTTTGGAAGTCCGGGGAAAGCCCGCCGGCCTGGACGAGCAGGGCATTGTTCCCGGCGGAGGCCCCGATGGACGCGCCGAGTGATTCGAGTGCGAGCGCCAGTTCCTCGCCAGTGCGGGATTTCGTGCCTTGAGGGAGGGTCGAGGCGAGGAGCTGGTTGAGGCCGTTCGAGAGGTTTGTTTCCGAGGGCAGGCCGCTGCGGATGGCGGATTGGAAATGGAGCAGCGGAACGCGACGATCCGGCAGGAAGGCGAGTCGAATGCCGTTCGGCAATGTCAGTGATTCGACGTCCGGGCGGTTGCGCTTGGCTTTCGCCGTGCGTGCCGGTGGAGGGGCATCTTCAGGATCGAGGACGGTCAGGCTCATCTTCTCGGTGCCGAGTGCGAGCAGCACGCGGCGCACATCGGCATCGGTGACGGCCTGGACCAGGGCGAGGTAGTTGCGCGTGTAGTTCAGGTCGCGCGCCTCATGCCAGTTCGACGCGAGGTCGGAGGCACGACCTGAAGCGGTTGTTAGAGAACGGAACTGGCTGGCAGCGATCTGCCGCTTCGCCTTCATCAGCTCATCGTCGAAGGCTTCGCTGGGAAACGCAGCGAGTTCAGCGAGCACCGCATCGATCAGCTCGTCGCGATGTTCCGGCAAGGCCTCTGCACTCACAGCGAACAAGCCTTCCCGACCCGGTCCCGACCACGACCACGCGGAAATTTCCAGCGCCAGCTCGCGTTCCTGCCGCAGTCGTCGATAGAGCCGCGCCGATCGACCACGACCCAGCATCGCGGCGAGCACGTCGTAAACCGGAGCGTCCGCATGCGTGGCTTCCGGCATCTTCCAGGCCATCGTCACCCGCGAGGAAGGCACGGCAAACGTCTCGCGGCTACGTCGTTCCCCGACCTGCGGCGGATCGACCGGCACGTGTGGCTCCGGTCCGCCGGCGAGCGCGATCTCGGCTGTTAGAGTCGTGATCAGCGTCTTGATCTCCTCCGGGTCGAAGTCGCCAGAAATCACCACAAACGCCCGGTCCGGCGTGTAGCGGCTGCGATGGTAGGCGAGCATTTCATCGTGCGTGATCGCATCAAACAGATGCCGGTGACCGATCACCGGATGGCGGCGCGGGTCATGCACGAACGCGGTCGAGAACAGCAAGCGGTGCGCGACATTGTCCGGATCATCGAGGCCCATGTCGATCTCGCGGCGGATCACGTCCTTTTCCTTTTCAAACTCAGAGACCGGCAGCGTCGGCAGAAACACCAGTTCGGTCAGGATGGCGAGGAACTCCTTCAACGAGGAAGACGGCCCATCGATGTAGTAAACCGTGCGATCAAAGCTGGTGTACGCGTTCCAGTGGCCACCGGCGGCCTGAACCGAACTCGCCAAGGTGTCCGCATCGTAGCTGCGGGTGCCCTTGAAGACCATGTGCTCCAGGAAATGCGAGAGTCCGGCCCCGAGCCGAGATTCCTCATGCAGGCTTCCGGTTTCCACCCAGACCTGCGCGCTGACCACCGGAGCCGAGGGATCGGGATCGAGAATCAGTGCGAGCCCGTTGGGCAGCGTTTCGACAGTGGCGGTGACGGCGGGATACTCCATGAAATTTACGGCTTGGATGAAGGTGGATGATCGATCAGGAAGAGTCATGCAACGATGGATTGCTCTGGCAGCGGTGGTGGTGCTCCTTCTCGGGGTCGGTGGTGGTGCGCTACTTTGGAATCAGCGCCGGAATCGGCCCGACAAGGTCTGGGTGCCTCTCCCTCTCAATGCGGAAGCACCGGAAGATGCGCGCAAAACCTTCGCGAAGCAACTCGACACGGAACTCCGCAAGCCGTCGGTTTTGTTAGGCGTCGCCACCGACGTGCAGCTCGCCGAAAAGTTTGGCCTTCCCACGACCGAAGCCGCCGCCGAAGAGCTCGGAAAGCGTCTGTTCGTGGAGCTCGGCCAGGCCGATACCACCATGGGGAAAGCGCCATCCCTCAATGTCGGCGTGAACGGGAAGCGCAGGGAGCACGATCTGCTCGGGAAGATCGCCGAACGCCTGATGCAGGACGTGAAGCGCATTCTCGGAGTCAAGGATCAGCCTGCCCCGGCGTTCTGAACAAGGCAGGCCTTCTCGAAGTTAACTGACCCGCGCGATCAGACTGCTCGAATCAAAGCGGGCTTTGGGGCGAGTGGCGGTGTGGTCACTTTCCGAACGATAACCGACGGCACAGGCGACGGCGGTGGCATATCCGCTGCCCTTGAGTCCGAGGATTTCGTCATAGGCGGCTGGATCCAGCCCTTCCATCGGACAGGTATCGACCCCGAGCATGGCAGCCGCGGTCATGAATTGTCCGAGGGCGATGTAAACTTGGCGAGTGTTCCAGGCTTGGCGCGCCTCCACCGGCATGCCGCCGACAAAGCCTTCGATCATGCCCTTCATTGGAGCGAGCACTTCGGCAGGGGTTGATTGAACCTCACCGAGCTTGCTCACCCAGGCATCGATGTCCGCCTGGCTGACATCCGTACGGGTGGCGAAGACCACGAAATGCGAAGCATCCGTCACTTGGCCCTGGCCCCAGGACTTTGCCTTTAGATCGGCGCGCACATCCGGGTTCTCGATGACGAAAAATTTCCACGGCTGGAGACCGAAGGAGGACGGAGTGAGGACCAGCGTTTCTTCAAGAGCGGCCCAGGTTTCCGCAGGGATCTTCTGATCGATCTGGAAATGCTTGGTGGCGTAGCGCCAGCGGAGCGCGGAGACAACGGATTCAGGAGTGGATTCAGCCATGCCCGGACTATTGGGCATCAAGCTGGAAAGGCAAGGAGACCGCTGGGAAATCCTTGAGCGTGAGGCTGAACACCACGCCATACTCGTCGCTGACCCGATTGTCTCGATGGGTCAGACCAACCCCGGCCACCCAGTTTCCGAGTTCGCGATGAACCGTGTATTGTTCGACTTCCAAGGTGCCGTCATCGAGTTCCCACAACTGGAACATTCCGACGCCCCAGCGTTCGTTGAGACGAGCATAGGCACGGAGGTCGACGCGGTTGGAATCGGTCAGCACCGGATGGTTGTTAAGAAGGCGATTGCCGATGGAGAATTCGAAGTTCTCGTTCGGCTGAAAGCGCAAGCGGGCCGCGAACTCACTGAAGCCGGAGCCGTCATTGACCACCGGGAACTGCGTTTCCAGATCGACGGACAACCATGGCAGAGGACGCCAGCGGATGTCGTTGTAAAGATTGGAGACGTTCCGGTTCGCCTCAGGATCCTGGCCGAAGGCATCCATGTACGTATCAAGGTAGAGCCACTCGTAGCTTTGCCCGTCACGGTGGGTGAGCAGGCGGTTGCGTGCACCGACGCGGACAATGTTCCAGTCGCGGATGTCATCGATCGCGGTGAAGCGGCCGACGTCCAGCGTGCGCGGCCGCGTCGAAAAGGAAAGGCGGTCGATTTTCGAGAAAGTCGGGTCGAGGTCATCGGTGGAGACGAACGACCAGCGGGCATACGGTTGGAAGACATGGACCAGGCCATCGAGTCCGAGAACCCGATCCTGATACTCTCCGAAGTCCTTGGAGAACTTCACGGAAGCCTCCGCTCCGGCTTGAAGATAAGTGCGGCTGATGGATTCCGCCGGGCCGGCCACGTCCCAGTATTTGCTGTAGCCCACTCCCACCTCGGGCACGAGGCTGAGCCAGCCACCGAGGTTCAGGGGTAGCGAGAATTCATGATAGGTGTGGAAGCGGGAAAAGGATGGATCGAGCAACTGGGTGGTCAGCGCCGGGATGGTGGCATTTCCCGGTGGCAGTGAACGGATGCGCTCGACGAGGAGTCGCTCGTAAGGCGGCAATTGCGCCAGCAGCCCCGGCACCCGGGGATCACCAGCAGCAAGCGTGAGCAACGGAAGGATGATCGCGTTGCGCGTCGGGTCCGCGGCGTTTTCCGCATAGGCTCCCAGCGAGGTGGTGCCCTCATGCAGGATCGGCAGGTCGAAAAGCGGGGCCCGAGCCTGATCGAGCGAGAGCTCCGGAACGCGGGTCTCGGTGCGGTAGAAATCATTGACCCGCATGCGGGTGAACAGCGAGGCGAGGCTCTTGCCGTCGTTCCGGAAAATCCCGAGCGTGTTGTCCGGAAAAGGATCCGTGCGGAAGACCTTGGGATCGAAGTCCTCGAGGTAGTACTGATCACTCAGCAGCGAAATATTGGCATCGAACCTCCAGTCGGCATCGTCTGGCATGTCATATGGCACGCGGTAGCGGAGCTGGGCGGAGTAGCGGTTGCTGTCGATCTTCGCCCGCGGGATGCCGGAGCGTTGGATCGAGGAATCGAGGTCGTTGAGGAAGTAGAGCTTGAGCCAGCCGAGGTTGGGATTGTCTTCCAGGCGGGTGTCGATGAGGTCAACCCCCGTGCCGATGCCACGGGTGGCCCGCAGGTCGACATGCCACTGGGAAAGCAACCATTGATCCTTGGGCTCGCCGGTCTTCTCGTCGCGCTCGCCACCGAGCATGATGCCATAAGTGTTGAGCAGATAGGGACCCCAGTTTGTGCGGGAGCCTGGGATGAAATGATAGCCGAGCTGCTTGTCCAGCGGCTGGCTCAAGTAAGGGAGCCAGAACACCGGCGTGTCACCGGCGTAGAATTTCAGGTCGTTGAATACCACCTTTTCACCCGGATAGACCGTGGTGCGCGCCGCACGGATCCAGTAGTTTGGATCCTCGACGTCGTTGGTAGTGATGCCGGCGTCCTCACCGACGAAGACCTGCTTGCCATTGGCATCCGTCTCGACGCTGAACTTTCCCGACTCCAGCAACAGCGGATCAACGGACGCCCTCAGCCCGGTGGCATCGAGCGACTTTTTTCCGTAATCGTAAACCACCTGCTCGCCTCGCTGCAGGGTGTTGCCCTGATAGACGCTGACGTTGCCCATCAGGTTGATCGTCTTGACGTTGGTGTCGATCAGCGCGCGATCGGCGAAGACCTCGATGCCGGTGTCGGTTCGCATTTTCACCAATCCGGTCAGGGCGATGGTCTTCGTCTTGACGTTGCCCACGGCTTGATTGGCGGAAAGCGCGGTGCCGTTGTCGGTGGTGACTTTCACCGCCCCTTCATATCGCAGCTCACCGGTCGGGGCGTCGTAGGAGATCTTCCCACCGAGGTTCGAAATGGTGACTTCTTTCGGCAGCGTCGGGGCTGGGGTGTCCGTCTGTCCGAGTGGGAGTTCAGGCGGCGGGACCGGGGCGATCTTGTCCACCCCGGGCGCGGCACCTGGGTTCGGCAGCACTTCCGGTTGCTGGGCCAGCAGCGGCAGGGCCAGGAAAAGCGTCAAAAACGGCGTGCCAACAGTCATCCTCATCGCTGCCGATGAGAGGGATTCGGGCCGTTGAAGTAAAGGGTGAATCGGCGTGCGGCATCTGCCCGGAGATCTCCGCTTTTGAAATGGCGATCACGTGCCATCTTCCGCCCATGCAGCCCGCCCCCGTCGCCATCCTCGGAGCCACCGGCTTCATCGGTCGCCATCTCGCCGCCCGCCTTCAGGAAAAAGGCATCCCGGTCACCGGCGTCAGCCGCTCGCCCAAGGCCCACGTGGCGGGCGTTTCCCGCTGGCAGACTCCCGACACCCTCGACCTCGCCAACCACCAGGCCGTCGTCAACCTTTCCGGCGAACGCGTCGATTGCCGCTGGACCTCCGCTCAGAAGGAAATTCTCGAACGCTCCCGCATCGAGGTCACCCAGCGCCTCGTCGGCCACCTCCGCTCGCTCGACCCCGCCTCGCGCCCCGCCGTCCTCCTCAATGGCTCCGGCATCGGCTACTACGGCGACGGCGGCGACACCCCGCTCGACGAATCCGCGCCCGCCGGCACCGATTTCCTCGCGAAACTCTGCGTCGATTGGGAAAGCGCCGCGCTCGAGGCCACCACCTTCGACACCCGCGTCGTCCTGCTCCGCACCGGCGTCGTCCTCGGAAAAGGCGGAGCCGCCTTCGACAAACTCCGCAAGCTCTTCTCCCTCGGACTCGGCGGAAACCTCGGCACCGGACGCCAGTGGATGCCCTGGATCCACCTCGACGATGAAATCTCCGCCATCGTCCACGCCATCGAGACCCCCAGCCTCCACGGCCCGCTCAACCTCGCCGCCCCCCAGCCCGAACGGAATGCCGACTTCACCCGGAAACTCGCCGCCGCCCTCCACCGCCCGGCCTTTTTCCACGCCCCGGCCTTCGCCTTGAAACTCGCCCTCGGCGAATTCGCCAACGCCCTCCTCTCCGGCCAACGTGCCGTCCCCGCCGCCCTGACGAACTCCGGTTTCAAGTTCCAGCATCCCACCCTCGATTCCGCCCTCGCCGATCTGTTGGCCTGAACCCTGCTCCCTCCCCCCACGCTCGCCAACCTTGCAACGGCGGGCATTTTCACGTTTCCTACCCCCATGGCCGCTCCGCAAAACGTCATCGCGCTGGTTTACGACTACGACCAGACCCTCAGCCCACGCTACATGCAGGATGACGTCGTCTTCCCCGAATTCGGCATCGACCCCGCCCAGTTCTGGAAAAAGTGCAACACCCTCGTCCACGACCAGAAGTGGGACGGCGAGCTCGCCTACATGAAGTGCCTGCTCGACTACCTCGGCATGGACAATGTCTCCAACGCCAAGCTCACCGAACTCGGCGCCGGCCTCAGCTTTTTCCCCGGTCTCCCCGAACTCTTCGAAGCCCTGCCGAAAGCCGCCCTCCGCCCCGAGCACGAACTCGCCGGCATCAAGGTCGAGCACTACATCATCTCCTCCGGCCTCAAGGCCTTGTTAGACGGCTCGCGCCTCAAGCCGTTTGTGAAAGCCATGTTCGGCTGCGAGTTCGGCGAGGACGCCGAAGGCCGCATCAGTTTCCCGAAACGCGCCATCTCGCACACCACCAAGACCCAGTTCCT
>JANOKL010000586.1:0-4892 GCA_031419215.1 Luteolibacter sp.
CCCTCGATGTCCGGCACGACTTCGATGGGCATCCGTGCTCGCACCGGAAGGCCCACAATGTCTACGGCATGCAGATGGCCCGTGCGACCAAGGAGGGCCTGAAACGCTTCGGCGGGGGGCGTCGGCCATTCTCGATCACCCGCTCCGCTTACGCCGGCACCCAGCGCCATGCCTGCGCGTGGACGGGTGACAACGTCGCGACCTGGGAGCACCTCCAGATCGCCAGCCACCAGTGCCAACGCATGGCAGTCTCCGGCATGTCGTTCATCGGCTCGGATGTCGGTGGCTTCATCGAAACGCCCACGCCCGAGCTTTATCTCCGCTGGGTCCAGATGGCGGCCTTCCATCCCTTTTTCCGGACCCATTCTTCGGGCGACCATGGCGATCAGGAACCCTGGTCCTTCGGCGAGGAGGTGCTCGACGGCGTCCGCGCGGCCATCGAGCTGCACTACCGGCTGCTGCCGGTGCTTTACAGCGCCTTTCGCCAATACGTCGCCGACGGCACACCGATCCTCCGGTCGCTGGCGCTGGTGGCCCACCAGGACCCGGACGCCTACTGGCGCAGCAACGAGTTCTTCTTCGGCGATCACCTGCTCGTCGTCCCGATGACACGCGAGGGCGAGGAGGGGCGCTTCCTTTACCTGCCCGAGGGCGACTGGTTTTCCTATCACGATGACACAATTCCAAAGTCTGTTAGAAAAGACATCTGGGTCGACTGCGGGCTTGATCGGATACCCGTTTACGTGAAAGCCGGAGCCGTCCTGCCGCATTGGCCGCTGCAACAATTCGTCGGTGAAATTCCCCACCCCGAGCCCGAACTCCACGTCTGGTGGAAGAACGGCACCGAGCAAAGCTTCTGGTATGAGGACTCCGGCGACGGGGAGTCCTGGCGCGAGGGCGACTATCGCGAATCCATTTTCCAAACCGTCGGCAGCGCTCATTCATTCGAAATCACCCGCACCTGCGAAGGCCGCTGGACGCCGGGATACGAGTCCATCTCGATCCTCCTGCGCGGACTGCCCGAAGCATCGACAGCACCCCGCTTCGAAGTCGATGGCCAGCCGATCAACGCGATCGCCGATGCATTGGGGCGGCCTATTCTCCGGGTGAGCCCGGATTTCAAGCAGGTCACCATCGCCTTGTGAATGACACCCTCCCTCCAACGACCTGAAAGTTCCAATCGCTCATCCAGTATCCAAGAATCCAACCCAAACTCCATCCATGAACCCGCTCCGCCACTCCCTCTCCCTCGCGCTTTCCTTCATTTGCCTCGCTGCCCCGCTGCATGCTGATGAAACCGAAACAGGATTCACCCAGCTCTTCGACGGCAAGACGCTGACCGACTGGAAAGTTTCCGGAAACCCCGAGGGCTTCAAGGTCGAGGACGGTGCCATCGTCACCAAGGGCGATTGCTCGCATGCCTTTTACACCGGGAAATTCCGCGACGGAAAATTCGCCAGCTACGAGCTCCGACTCGACGTCATGACCCGCGAGCACTCCAACGGCGGCGTCTTTATCAACACCCTGTTCCAGGAAAAGGGCTGGCCTGCGAAGGGCTATGAAATCCAGGTCAACAACACCCAGTCCGACTGGAAGAAATCCGGCGGCGTCTACAACTTCCAGGACAACAAGGTGCCCCTCAAGGACAACGAATGGATGCACTACGTCATCCGCGTCGAAGGCGGCAAGGTCGTCGTCACCATCGACGGCAAGGAGATCTCCAACTTCACCCCGAAGGAAGGCGAGAGCCGCCTGACCAAGGAAGGCGGCGCGATCGCCCTCCAGGCCCACGACAAGAACAGCACGGTCCTCTACAAGAACATCCGCATCAAGCCGCTCGACTGAGGTTTCCCGTTAATTCCCTTACTAAGTTTACGGAGTAGGATTGGAGTTCTTGAGTTTTCTCAAGGGTTCTTTGCTCTTCGGCTGAACAGCCGCCACCCGGCCGCCACGATCGCTAAGGCTGGAATCCATAGCCAAGGCCACCAGTTCTGCACGTCTTCTGGCTTTGAAGGCTGCACGTCTTGCTCTGGTGCTTTCTCAGGTGCTGGCCTGGGAGTCAGTTTCGGCGGCTTCACTGCATCGTCCGGAGGATTGGAGATCGGGAACGTTTCCCAGGTGCCGTCTGGCCTGAAGCGGTACTCGACGTTCTGGCCTTTGAAGGAAAACGGTTTTTTCCCGGATTTCACTTCTTGCCACCACTTGCGCCATAATTCTACGTCCCGCCAAGATTTGGAATCAGGCAAATCTCTGGTATTTATCCTACGTAATGCTGACATCGCAAGGCCTGAAGGGGCGTCAATATTTCCGCCGGATCGTATAATTTCTTTTAATTGATCTTCATTTGGATAATCTGATGTGTCTTCAAGCATTTCGCCTAAAACTTTTACCGCTTCGGGTGTAGGTATGTTTGAAAGTGTCTTGAGAACATTTTCAAAAACTTCATTATAATTATAATTATGCCAAGGGTCATTGGTTTTGCTGCGCGCTTCAGCAAGTTTCTTACCAAAGTACTCCGCGTGCCCTGGGGTCTTTTTCATAATGTCTACCGCACGGGCGTACACTTCCATCTGCTCTTCTCTAGAAAATTTATTACCAATCGTCGCAGCAGACCCTAGCACTTCCATTTTTTCATCATCCGAAAATTCATTAATTGAATCAAGTGTTCGATCCCACTTTTCATACCAAGAGCTGCCCGCACTCTCCCATTTTTCATGCCAGCCCTGCCCAAATAAAAATCCAGAGCCAATATAATATATAAGTATGAATTTTAATTTCATGGTGCCATTCTCCTACTCGTTTCCTCGCCTTTTAACCACGTTTCTGCTGCGTCCCACTCGCTTTTCACGAGAAAATTCTTCCCCAGATCACCGTAACCCACCTTCCCAGCAATATTTGAATACATTAATCGCTCAGTTTGCCGGGTTCCTATTAGCGGTGCGACATTGTTATTAGTATCAGCATGGCCATCGCCAATAATAATGTGGCCCAACTCATGCGCAATAGTGTATAGTAATTGATCTTTGGGGATCGCAGTGCCATCATTGTTTTGAGTAGCAAGAAAACACACGCGTTTGTCTCGTTTGGTTTTGCCAACTACATGCTCGTTTTCGTCGTTGGCGGAATACAACGCGCCATTTAAGGCGATATGAAAATTAATACGCTTGCAGCCCCCTATAATGTAAATATCGGCATCTGCATCAGGAGTCTGGGTTTCTTCATTGAAAATCGCTTCCTCTTCGAAACTCGAAAGATTTTGTATTTCTGACGTGTCTACACCATCTGCATTTCCTCCAAGATTTAAGATTTGATTGTGTGTTGAAATTTCGTTGCCGGCAACGCCCCACTCGGCGGAGTTTCCATAATCCCACTCTATCGAAAGGTTGTCTTTAACTAACCATGAATGCCATAAATTAATCTGTCTGCCGTATATTTCTTCTAGCTTATTGCTAATTTCTGATTCGGATAATAGCACTGGAGGAGCAATGCTTTCAACTGCACTCCCAGGTCTTAGACTCGTTACAAAGTGCACAGCAATACTCATATTGCGTTTCTTCATTGTCTTGACACGGATGGGTAGGTCTATTTGGTCTTGGGCTGTCCCGATTCGGAAATCTGGAGTATTGTTACTGGTAGCGGTGGTGGTGCCGCGCCAAGAAACCATGGGTTCATCAACGCCAAAGTTGGCCAGTGCTGAAGGATCTGGTTCTGCGTTGTTGCAGCTCATCGTCAAGTTGGTCGGGCTTGGAAGGATGACCTTGAAATGAGTGTCGTCAGTGTAAGCCGCACCCCCGTTGGGGGCCATGATCCAGAATTTATCTTGGTAGCCTGCGTCCAAAGGGGAGGCGGTGATAGAGAAGTTATCGACTCCGGTGCCCTCGATGTTGTCACGAATGGCGACGGGGACGAGGAATGCCTTTTTTCCGGTGAGTAGGTTGGTGTAGTCGCCGTGAGTCTCAGTCGTGAAGAGGGCAGTGCGGTTGTCGACGAGCCAGTGGTCTTTGACCATGAAGAAGTTGTTTACGGGCGTGCCGCTTGAGCTGCTAGCGATGGATTGACTGGCGGGAAGGTCATCGATGTACGCGTCCCAATCGTAGTCGGGCGAGCCCCAGTATTCGAGGTAATCAGGCTCGGTGGCTAGATGATTGATGACGATTTCGTAGTGGTTCCACTTCCTGAGCTTGAAGGTCTTTTGCGCTTCCTCGCCGAAATCGCGGGCGGCGAGGCGAAGGGTGCGATGATCGTCGGGACCTAATCCTTTGATGGTCATGATCCACTTCTCAGAGTAGCTGCCGCTGGGATCTCCGACGGCGAATGGCACTTCGAGAAGTTGCTCGGGTGGCGGAGAGTTCCCTCCGTCGCCAGCGTTGCCGGGATCGCCGCCGCCTGCGACTTCGTCACCGTCGTTCTTAGTGTCATCGTCTGTGTCGTCGTCATCGGGCGCGGTGCCGTGTAGCCACTCGTCGAAGTTGGATAAGCCGTCCTCATCTAGATCTCCGTCGTAACCATTGTCGCCCGACGCGTCGTTGGGATCGAGGCCGTGTTCCGTTTCCCATTTATCGGGAAGTCCGTCGCCATCGGTGTCGTAATAGAGGGGATCGGTCCCGAGTTCTGCTTCTTCCGCATCGGTGAGTCCGTCGCCATCCCGGTCCGTATCGGTGCTGACAAGTTTCCAGAAGAGTTTTTCAGGAATGCTGCCGTCTGGTTGGGTGAGGGTGTTGGCAATGGTGATGGGGCTGCCATTTCCGAGGATGGGAGAGCCGACGTTTTGCCAGGTGCCTACTGCGAGATTGGGGGAAAACTGGAGGGTGTAGAGCTTTCCGACGAGCGTGGGCCAGGTGATGGTCTGGGCGGCGGGAGTGAGAATGACGGGATCGCCGTTTTGATCGACA
>JANOKL010000587.1:0-19213 GCA_031419215.1 Luteolibacter sp.
ACCAGCCCCAGCTGCCGTCGGAATTCTGCATGGCTGTGAGCTTGTCGAAGCCGGTCTCCACCATCTGTGCGAGCTCCTCGGGATCGAACACCGGATTGCGCTGCCACTTTTTCCAACGCTCGGCGCGCTCCTTGGGATCGCCCAATTCCTGCGGATTGAGGTTGTTCCGCTTCGCACGGATTTCATCGAGGTTCACGCCTAGATCCTTCACCAGCTTCTGCGCGATCACCGCAGGCACGAAGCGATTCAAGGTCTGCTCGGTGCAGCCATGCGGATAATCGGCCAGATACGGAATCGCATCGACCACAGCGCCCGCCACACTTGGGGAAACGCGGACCGTGAGTTTCGTCTGATCGACGCGACGCTCGGCAGGCACGTTGAATCCGATCTTCGCGGAGTCCTGCTCGGGCTCGACGACGCGGCTCCACGCCTCCTGGCGCAGCATGCCGTGCACGACGACCGGCAGCTTCCGCTCCATCGCGTCGCCATCGTCATCGGCCACCGCCTTCATGCGGACCGTGAGCTCGCCTTCCTTGGTCGCCTTCACGCGCCAGTCGATGCGCGACTCTCCCTTCGCGGGGATCTCGACCGTCTTGGTTTCGCCTGACATCACCTCGGTGACGCCACCTTCGAGTTCGAGGGAAACCTTCACCGTTTTCGCGACTTCGTAGTCGTTGTGGACCACGGCGCTGAACACCGACTCATCCTTTTCCACCAGGAAACGCGGAGCTTCCAGACGAACGAGGAGCTGCTTGGACGTGATGATCTCGGCACTGCCTTCACCAACGCGTGTCCCCTCGCCCAGCGCCCAAACGCGGGCTTTCCAGGTCGTGAGGTTGTCGGGGAATTCGAGAGGGATTTCCGCGCGGCCAGCGGCATCGGTCTTCACCTCGCCGGACCATTTCAGCAGATCGGCGAAATCCTTGCGGACGAGGATGGCAGGACCGGCTCCAGGCTCACCGCCTGCGGGAGCTTCAGCGGCGAAAGCAAATCCCGCTTCCGCAGTAGCAGCAGCAGGAGCAGCATCTGATAGCATCTCCGCACGATTGGACATCGACTTTTCGAGCATCGCCCCGCGAAATACACCTCCGCCACCTCCAAATCCCATTCCATCACCTGTCATCCTTGCGAACCCAACTCGAGGATGGCGCGGATCCAGCACCTCCATCACCTCGAAGCCCGGTTTCACCAGATTCCCTGGCGACTGCGGCACGGAATCCGGAATACGCGGTCCATAGTAGTTCCGCTTCCACGACCAGAAGTTCTCACGGATCGGCCCGACGTTCGAGCCGCCGGTGATTGCCTCGAGTGACTTGTCATAGATCGCCAGCGTTGCGCTTCCAGAAAAAGGCTTCCCTTCCGCATCGCGGATCGTGACCACCAGCGAGGATTTCTCCTGCGGCTTCACCTTCGCTTTCGCGGGCTCCACCGTCACCTCCAGCACCCGGCTCTCCGGCGGCAGCAGGATCTGGCGGCTGGCGGTGTGGACCTCCGCTCCGTGTACCGTCACCGCCTCGATGAAAGTGTTCGGCATGTCATCGAGCGACAATGGGATCTCCACCTCGCCGCTGCGACCATCCAGCACGATGCGCTTCGCCTCGCGGCCGCCGCCTTGCTCGGCCCGCAGGAAGAGCCAGACGTGGGCATTCGTTTGGTCGCTGTTCACCCGCAGGCGCACCGTGTCCTTCGGTCCGTAGGAAATCTTGTCCGGCACCAACTCGATCGCACCGAAATGCCAGTCAGCGCCGGGTTTCTCCGCACCGTGGACGTTGAGAATGATCGCGCCCTCGACCGCTTCCCCCCCCGCCACGGAAAGCTTCGCCGCGAGCCGGTATTGTCCGGCGGCAGGAGCTTGGAAGCGTTGGATGATCTCGCCTTCGGCATCGGTCTTCACTGGCCAGATCGAGACCTCCTTCTCGTCGATCTTGCCATTCTCGCCAGCCACGAGACGCAGCAGCCGCAGCGTGCCTTCCGCAAGCTTCACCGGCTTGCCTTCGAGGGTCGCGGCGGAAACTTTCGCCTCCACCTCGTCGCCGGGTCGCGCATAGCCGCGATTTGTCTGCACCACGATTTCAAATGGCTTCCTCGCCGCCACCACAGAACCGTTGCCGCGTTCCTCGCGACGTGAGGCATCGACCACCTTCGCCTCGATGACATACTTCGCATCCATGTCTCCGTGGACTTGCTTGGCCATCGCGGTGTCCACCTCGACCATCGCCGTGCCATCCGCGCCGATCGGCATCGTGCGCTCGATTACAAGTTCCGGAGGCGTGAAACGATTTCCCCGCCACCACGGCGGACGCGGCGGAATGCAGCCCCAATTTCCCCAGCCCGGATGCCAGGGAGCCTCGGTACCGCACCACCAGGCACCCTTTCCATAAAGCCAATCCCAGCGCCAACCGGGGAACCAACGCTCCGTCATCGACTCGCGCTTCACCGTGATCGTCACCGTCGCGTTTCTAACAGGAGCACCGTGGAAATACGTCGCCTTCACCGTGACCGGAAACTTGTCGCCGAGACGGACGGGCTCCTTTGGTGCCTCCACGCTCACCTCATACTCGGGCTTCCGGTATTCCTCGACGCGGAAGCTCACGTTCGCGGTCATCTGGTTCGGAATCTCCAAGCGAGCCGACCACGAACCGAGCACCGCGTTTTTCGGCAGCACGGTTTCGATCTCCACCGCGCCCATCGCATCAGTCATCAGGTTCTCCAGCTTGATCGATTCCTGACCACGTCCATCGGTGAAAATCACGCGGCAATCCTTGCCCGCCCAGCGGCTTTCGTTGACCTGGCCGTAGCCGACCTCGCGCAGCCAGAACTTCGCGTGCAGCTTGTCGCCCGCCTTGTAGAGCGGACGATCGGTCACGCCGTAAGGCACGTTGCGATTCCTGCCCTCGCGGGGTTCGGACGAGTATCCGAAGTTTCCGAAGCCATGGAATGCAGGAGACTTTCCATCCTTCCGCGCGACCACCATCCACTGGAAATGCGAGTCGGTATCGCCCACTTTCAGCAGCACCTTGCCTTCGCCGTCGGTCTTGCGGACGAGGGTCTGGGTCTTGATTTCAAATCGTGGCTCCTCCTTCCCCTTTCGTTGGAGCGATACCATCCGATAGCCGAAAAATTCCACTTCCGCCTCGGCCACCGGCGCACCAGAGGCCGCGTCCGCCAACATCCATTGCTGCGCTCCGGGAAGCGCGTGCTGGACCAGCACACTGTCCACCACCCAGGCGATCGTGTGGATCGTGTTGCCGTTCGCCAAAGTCGCCGTCACCCACCAGGCACCCGCCTTGTCGAGCGGCATTTCGATGTCGGCATGCGTCTCGCGATGTTTCTCCAGCGGTTTCAGCGCCGACTCCCACGCGGAGGCCACCTCGCCGACATACTCGCCCGGTTTTCCCTCGATCAGACGCGAGCCGATCTGCCCGGGCTGGAGGCGTTCCCAATCGAGCTCCTTCGGATTGCTTTCAAGATAGGCCTTCGCGTCGCGCAACACCCGCTCCATGTTGATCGGCGCAGCGGTCAGCTTCACCGAGGTGGTATTTCGAAACACCAGCGGCAGCAACGGATGCGTGCCGGCCGCTACCGTCTTCGCAGGCTCGAAACGACCCCACGAACCGGTGATTTGAGCAAGCAGCTTCTCGCGCGGCTTGCCTTCGCCGCCATCACCGTGCTTGGAAATCACCTCACGCAGTGCCGTCTCCGCGCGGTCGAGCTGACGGCGACCGATGTAGGTCTGCACCAAGGCATCACCTGCGTCGCCGCCGACAGACTTGTCGGCGAGAAGCGAGCGATAGATCGCGATGAAATGCTGGTCCGCAGGAAGCTTGAATCGGCGGACGCCGTCGGAGGTTTTCGCGAGGCACTCGTCATCGGCCAGCGTGTCTAGGGCGAGCTGGCCCTTCTCTGACTCCGGATCGCCGTTGTTAAACCAGCCAAACGATTCCAGCGTCTCCGATCCGAACTGCGATTCAAGAATCTGTCCGCGTTCGAATTCATGTTGCGGGGCATCGGTCGGGGTAAGACGGGCACTTTCCGCCAGCGCGAACCGCCAGCGCTCCCCATCGTTCTTTGCGGCTTCCCAACTCGCGGGAATCGAAAACAACACCGGCGCATCGCCACTCCAAGGCGCGCCCTCGGTCCCACCGGAAGGGCCTTCGTCGGTCCACTCGGGCAGCTTGTCCAGCGGCGTGAGCACCTGCATTTTCCAAAACTCCGAATCATCGCACATCGATTCCGCGATCAGATCCCAGGCTTGTGTGCGGACCTTGTCATCGGGGGCCTTTCCGAGAGACTCCAACAGCCACCTCAAGCTCTGCACCCGGTCGCGGTGGGTCGTGTTGACCATTTCCCCGGGCGCACCCTCCTCGCCTCCGCGAAATCCTCCGCGTCCATAGTATCCCTGCTGCCGCTCGAACTCCCCGGCCAGAATCCGCCCACCATGAGGGGCACCCGAAAGAGACGAAGCCGCCATGATCCGCAGCGAGGCATCATTCGGATGACCTTCCACCGCGCGCTCCAGCAGGCCATCGAAGCCCTTCCACTCGCCGAGCTGGGTCAGGCAGGTCGTGGCCTTTTCGAGATCATCAGACGCGCCCGGATCCTGGATCGCCAGAAGCTTCCCCTCATAAAGATCCAGCGCCTCCCGCCAGCGGCCCTTTTCCACCATGACATCGCGCTCCTTGCGAAGCGCGACCACATCCTGACCCAGGGCCGTCATCCCGACCACCCAACCACCGAAAGCGAGCAAGAACCAGATTTTCATGTGTCTTTGAGAGTAGACACACGAAGCGCCAAAGTCTTGGAGGTTTTTTTATCCTCCCGCCTCTTCCCCTGGATTTGAGGCTCCGGCCCGGAGTTTCGAAAAATGTAACCGGGCCTCGCTACGGCGGAGTATATGGCAAAGAGACCCCATGTCAGAAACCGCTTCCAACCAACCCACCGAAGCTTTCATCCGCGCGTTGACCGAAAGCCAGTCGGCACTCCGGGGATACTGTCACGCCTCCCTGGGCCAGAGCGACGAGGCAAAGGAAGCGCTCCAGCGGACCAGCATCACGCTTTGGAGAAAATGCGGCGACTGGGATCCGTCCACGGATTTCACACGCTGGGCGATCAGCGTCGCGAAGTTCGAAGTGCTCGGAGTCGTGCGGGATCGAAACCGCCGGCAGGCGCGATTTGTTTTCGACCCGGACGTGGTGGAACTGATGGCCGATGAGGCCAGGCAAACGGTTTCCCCAAAAGCGGAGGCACTGGAACTCTGTCTCGGAAAACTGAGCGACTCGAACCGCGAAGCGCTCGCGGCCCACTACGTCCACGGCCACTCCATTCAGGAAATCGCCACCACCTGCGGCAAAGGGACCAGCGCGGTGAAGGTGATGCTGCTGCGCCTGCGGGTGAAACTTCGCGAATGCATCGAGAACCGCATGCTGAATGGAGGTGTGGCATGAGTGGCCCTGACAAGCGACTGGAGGAGCTTCTGTTTGCTTCCGGATTCCAGCCCTTCTCCGAGACCGAGCGCACGGAGTTGAACAACCTGTTACGCGACAACGCCGAAGCGCGCATTTTCGCCGCCCGGTTTCTCAGCATCGACGCACAGATCGCGGAAACCCTCGCGACCCACGAGCACACCACCGCGTTCCAGCCCATCCCCATTTCCGCAGGCAGGTCCATCAGCCGCCCCAACTGGCTCGCCCGGGCGGCGGCTTGGATCGGCGCCTTCCATCTATTCGGCAACACCGCGAAAGCCAGCACCGTCATCGTCATGAAAAAAACCGTCACCTCCATCACCGCCGCGATTCTCATCCTCGGCGGCTCGGGGATTTACGCCATCCACCGCCAAAACGAATCCAGCAAAGCTCGGGTGGATCAAATGGAAACCGAGATCCAATCCTTGAGCGATCAACTCGGGATCCACTCGACCAGTTCGATGCTGAAGAATGCAGGAACTGGAAACTCGCGAAAGCAAGTCAGCGTCACGCAAGTGTCGGCGATCCTGAGTGACTCCATGATCTCCAGCCATGAGTTGGCGCAATACAACGAATTCAAGGAACAACTCGCCGCCATGGATGCGGAAGCCTTGAAAAGCCTGCTGCTCGATGCCGAAAAGATCAGCAACCCGATCCACGGACGAGTCGCGGAAATGATCATGACGGCCTTGATCGCGAAAGACCCAGCCGTGGCCACCCAGATCGCCAGTCAGCTCATCGGGCGCGGTTCCGAGTTCCAGTTTCTACTCTCCTCCACGGCAGCCGTGGCCTTCAAGGCATGGCTGGCCAAAGACCCCGCTGCCGCCAGCGCCTGGTGTGCCGAAACGGCAGCTTCTGGCGGATTCATCGGCAAGAACATCCCTCCGAACGGTCTTGAGGACCAAGCCATCGATCGAAGCTTCGCACGCCTTCGCTTCGCGGCACTCGCGGGCTCCAACCCAAGCGAAGCGGCTGCGATGTTGGCCACCATGCTGCCAGCCGATGTCATCGAGTCGTTGAAGACCGTCACCGACCCGAATGCCTTGCGGCAAATGCTGCCGGCACTGAGCCCGGAACAAAAAGGCCCTTCAGCCAATGGAGTCATCAAAGCCATGGCCACGAACGACATCGACGCCGCGCTCGCATGGGCAAATTCGTTGGGCTTGGCAGACCGTGAGCGCGACACCCTGATGGCCTCCGGCATCGAAGCCGCTGTCGCCGGTGGCAAACTCGATCTGGCCGGCGCGGCGGAGCGATCGAGGAATCTCGATCTTGATGCCAAAAAACGTTCCGAGCTGCTGGTCTCTGCAGCCACCAGCGTGTCTCTGATCCCGCGTAAGGACGAGCACCGCATTGAAGTGGATAACAGCGTCTATTGGGATCGCGTCACCGAACGCATCGACTGGCTGCGCAAGGAGGCACCAGCCGACTCGGCCAATGAAACGGTCGGGAACTATCTTGGCGGACTTTCCTACGCCAGCCACAACCTCAAGAAGTCGCTCGAAGCCTACGAAACCGAAGTTTCCCGACAGGGGGAAATCGATCCCGATCTCACGGTCGCCTTCGCCACCCGCCTTTCCATCGCACAAGATGAATCCATGAAAGCCGCAGCGCTGAAGCTTCTAAACAAGCTCCCGCCCAGCGAAAAAAGGGATCATGCCCTTCAAATGATCGAGCTGAATCGTTGAGCGCAAGCGAACCTGTCCACCCTTTCACCTCATGAAAAAACTCCACATTCTCCTGGTCCTCCTCATCGCAGGGATCGCCGCGTTTTTCCTGAACGAATCGAGAAGCCTCAAGGGCAGGGAATCCATCACTCAGGTGGAACTGAGCATGCTGCGGGACGCCGTAAAGAAATCCCCCGGCGGAGCGGCATCATTCACACCTTCAGGAAGAAGCTCCACCTCCAGGCCTGCCGCGATTGACCCGAAAGAGTTCATGGCGGATCTCGCTGACATTCTGAATAGCGGATCCAACGCGGGAGCCGAGGAGCAACTCAAGGAATTGGCGAAAAAGCATCAATCGAAACTCATCTCCGCCCCGGTTTCAAAGCTGAAGGAAATCTGCGAACTCCTTGAGAAGGATTTCCCGATGGATCAAGCGGGATCGGAGATGGCTCGCCAGATCTGGCTCGGCCTCTTGGGAATGGCGGCAAAATCCGACCCCTCCTGGGCGATCACGAAATTCGAGCAGGCCACAGCCGCGAACAAAACCCCCACCGAAACCATGCTGGGCACCTTCGGGATGTGGGCCACCCAAAATGATGAAGCCATGAGCCTTTCCTACGCCTCAGCCTTGCAGAAGTGGCTCGATGCCGCGCAAGCCGACGGAAAGATCGAGGCAAACCACCCTCTCGTCGCAAAACTCCGCTCCCAGATCGCGACCGCTCAAGGCAATCAATCCGCGGCCGTTCAGCAGCTCTCAAAACTGCCATACTTGGATCAGCAGCGGGCAGCCATGGACTACGCGGCCAACCTCCAGACTCCGGATGCCCAACGACTGGCAATGGAAGAACTAAGCGAAGCACTTCACATCCAGAACTTCCCCCATTTCGTTAGAAAACTCACCGATCAGCAAGGCTACGACACCGCGCGGCAGGTCCTCGATTCCGCAGCGCTCACGCCGGAAAAACACGACCTGGCCGCCGCCAGCATCGCCGCCACGGACATCGGAGGCGGGACTCCCGCGAAGGCGAAATGGCTGTTGGAGTCACTCCGCAGCGAGGACACCCGCGCCATCCAAGAATTCACGGATCAATGGACCCACGCCGACTACAAAGGCGCGGCGCAGTGGTTGGGTTCGCTTCCAGAAGGCAAGCAGCGCGACAGCGCCATTTCCAGTTTTGCCAGCGTGGCCGCAAAAATCGACGGAGCCAGCGCCGTGGACTGGGCACTCACCATCAGCGACCCCGCCCAGCGCCGCAGCGGCCTTGATTCCGCGCTTCAAAAATGGAGGGAGTCCGACCCGGAAGCAGCGAACTCCTACCTCAAGAACAAGGGGATTCCGCAGAAATAGACCCGCAATGCATTCCTACAGCCTTACCGGCATGCATCGCAGCCACGAATCCAAAGCCAAGAAGCAGAAAGTGCGAGGACTGGGACTCGAACCCAGGACCAATTGGTTAAAAGACTACTTAGCCTGATTTTAGGCATGTAGCCAGTGGCTGGATCGAATTGTATTCCATTAATAATGAGATTATAATGGTTCGTTCGGTTGGGGAACGTTGGTTCATGTTGGTCATGACCTAGGGTCACTTCTAGGGGCGTTTTTCCTTGACATCCCCAAGGCGATTATGTTCTAATGAACGCATGAAACGAGTAGTAACCAAGAATGGAAGTGGGCTTTCTGAAGCGCGTGGAAAATGGTATTTGAGGAAGAGCATCAATGGGAAACAACGCGAGATCTCCCTTGAAACTAGCTCAAAATCAATTGCTAAGACGAAAGCAGCCCGCTTTATCGCAACGGCACTGGAAAACGGATATGAGGCCGCTGTGCAGGAACTCAGGGGGAAGGCCATCCTGAAAAAGGGTGACGATCCGACCTTCGAACAAATGGAGATCCTTTATCGGGAATTCTGCAAGCAAAGTGCCAGCCCTCCCCGTGAAATCACGATTTCCCATAATTTGGGCTGTTTGAGGCGTCTCATGAAGCACGCTAAGACCGTCTGTTCCATTCAGCCTCCAACGATGGTCGCAGAAATGGGCGGGGCCACTCCTTCTGAAAAACGCTCCTTCGCGTCGCAGGTTGGTTGCGCCTCAAACATCTTCAAGAAATCCGCCATCCGCTATTACCACTCACGGGGAATCAAAATCATGAATCCCTTCTCTGACATGGAGATCAAGCGCCCGAAGCTGGAGGCATACACACCATTGACGAACGGCCAGAGAACCCGAATTTGGAAAGCGATTGATGAAGAGCTTCCCGCCGTGGATGCCATGATTGTCCTGCTTGCCTTGGCGACAGGCTTGCGAAGGAGTGAAATCGAAGCCGCCAGGGTGAAATGGTTCTCCCCACAAGATACCTTGGCCGTTTTGTCGGTTCAGGAAGAGGAAGGGTTCGTTCCCAAGAGCGGCGAAAAGAGGACGATCCCTCTGGCGATCGGCAGATACAAAAAGCTGATGCAGCTTAGGGAAAAGGCCATCGAGCAGCTTTCAAGCAAAGAGGAAACCCGCGAAAGCCTCAGAAGCTCAGAATTCCTAGTTCCCGTCATTCAGAGAAAAGGGAGCGGCGGGCGTTTGTGGGGACGATTCGCTTCTGTGACCTTGTGGCTACGCTCGCAGGGTGTAAACGACCAAAAGCCGATCCACGCCCTCAGAAAAGAATTCGGTAGCCTGGTTGCTACCAAGCACGGGATTTTTCCCGCCTCTCGCCTCCCTGGGGCATTCAGACACCAAAGTTACCGAGGTTCATTATGCCAGCCTTCTGCGGACGCCTACGGTGGACATCGGAGCCATGATCGACGCTCAAACCGATGGGAGCGGCGAGGAGGAATGAGCCACTGACCGCAAAGGAAAAGGCCCTCGGCTACAAACTCAGCTCACCCCCATTAAATGCGGCCTATTTATCCCGCCACTTATTCGAAATTTACATAGATTACTTACAATCAATTCGTTATGATGGATTTTTCTTGACAACGGAAAACAGACTCTCTAGGTTCTGGCCAAGTCCACTGGGCGGCACTCGAAGGAAACCAAAGCGGTTTCTGAAACGAGGCCGCTCTTTTTTTGGCCCAATTTTATGAAAAGTGCAGAACAGAAACAACAAATGGTGGCCTCCCCGATGCCAGAAAATCGGCTTCTTTCGACCAAGCAAGCCGCCGCCTACTGGGGAATCAGCCGATGGACAATCTATGACCTCGTTGCGGCGGGGAAATTGAAGCCAGTAATTGGAATCAATTCCAAGTGGCGATGGAAGGCAGGCGATCTTGACGCCGCGAACGTGATGCAGCGCCTCTGAGGCACCGCCAAGGCGTTTGAAATCAGTTGAGGCATCCTGTGCCACCAAAACAGGCACACTCTGGCTACGCCTCAATTTGCTTGGCTTGTCTACAACTCTCCGATTGATTGGCGGGGTCCGCCTTGGCGGATGAGGATGTCAGAGTCCTTTCACCAGTAGCGGTAGGCAATGACCGAAACATTGCCACCAAACCGACAAATGGTCGGGGAGGTGGCGGTGCATGTCCAAGTTCCTGCTTGCGGGGACCAAAGACCGTCGCAAACCGTCTACTGGCGGTTCTCTGAACTCCCCGTCCACCAGGAAGGACTTCCAAAGTCTTTCCCATGAAAAAAATCGCAATTTCGATAGTCGTTCTCTGTTTGGTTGCAGGCGGGTCTTTCTTGGCGGGCCGAAAGAGCCTTTCCCTTGAAGGTGGCCAATCTCACAGTCAGGACGGAAGCAACGATTCTCACGAACTTCCCGAAAAATTTCGTGCTCGTCTTGAAGCCCTAGCTGAGACGGTCAGCAGATTTTCGTCGGCTACAGATGTGGGGATGTCGAAACAAGATTTTAGTGATCACCTAGTAAAATTTAAAGGAGATCTGGATTTGGCGAATACAGTGTGGCCCCCAAATACGCTGGTTGAAGAAAAAAAATATCTAAATAACCTATATTCGACATGTCAATTCGTGGATATCATCTGGAGGAGGAAATTGTTATCCAAAAACGACGGAGCCCGCTTTTACAAAGGAGAGGAAGGAACCCCCGAAAACTTGCTAGATTTGATTGTTTTAGTGCATCCTGATATAGTTTTCAAGGCCGAAAATGGCCACGTCGCTTATATTGAAGCGTCAAGTAATACCGTAACAATATTGTTGGGGGCGATATCAACAAGGATAGATCTTATAAAAAAAGACATCGCCCCTCACCTGTAATTGAAACCCAAAAATTTGGCAGCAAATTCGAACAACAATCAATCCCAATGAATCGAGCCTCAGTTATACTATTTTCTATTTCCATTTGTAGCTGCGCTAATCAAAGTGAACACAGCGGGAATGGCATCATCAATCAATCAAGCAATAGTTCCACCAGCCAAACATCCCAAGAGTTTCCCCTCCCTGATTCCCTAAAACCTAAAAGCTCGAAGGATATTGAATCCGAAAAAAGCCATCGCGTGGATTTAGATGCTGCTTTGGACAAGGCTTCGAAAGAATCGAAGAATTTCAATGAATACGATCACAGCTTAAGCGCCATCTCGCAGCTTCTTGAATATCAGAGAATTAGCCAACGTGGGGACATGATCATGCGCTTCCGCACTCAAGAAAACGAGATCAGAAATATGGTGGCCTATCCTTGGCAAATCGCGAAAATAAAACAGCAGGTCTTGGATACTCAGTCGAGGGAGCTGGAAGCATATCAACTCAGAGTGGCCATGGAAGATGGGAAGATTGACCTAGCTCGCAAGTTGGCAAAAGCTAGCGCCAATCAAAAACCAGCCGATTCTAGCGCAGGTGACCCTCGCTAATTCGCAAAGGCGACGGATTTTCAGTCTATATCCACAAGATCAATAGTCCAAAATGCCGTTTCAATAAGTCCGAGGATGTAGGTTTTCTCGTCCTCGGGCAAGATGTCTCCACTTTTAATATCACGCTTCATGTTTTCATACTCTTCTCTGGTCCAGAAAGATTCAAAACAATTGATGTAATATTCCAGATTTTTATTGGCGCTGCTCATCATGATTTATTATACTTTGACGAGTGAGAAAATAATCTGAAAATTTGCACCCTACTAGAATTAGATCACCCCTTCTTCCCAGTCTTAGGAGTCTTGCTAAATCACAAGAGACGAATTCGTGACTAAATGGCTCTATCAGTATACTCATACTAAGAAGGTTTTGAGCCATCCTCCCCAACCCCCTCATTTGTTGTGCACTTTCAGAAGATTTTTTCCGCCTGATTCTGATAATAAGGGGTGAAGCAAATCTTTATACCCCAATCTCATCTGACAGAAATTGAAGCAATCGTCCTGAAAAAGAGGACGTTGGGCAACTCTCCTGCCTCCAGAAAGACCGCCCTCTTCATTCTGCATTGCTGCTATCTTCGCCCGCTCCAAACTGGTAGCGTATGGACTCCAATATCTTCGCGACTACTCGCGAAAAATGCTGGAGGAGGAAGCCGATCCCATTTGGTCGTCAAACGCCTTTGCGAAGAGGGATTTCTCGAATGCGACGGGCTTTCTAAGCCCAATAAAAAGTGCTATTCCTTTCGCCTAGGTCGAAAGCTCGCGGCGGGGCAATGGTGCAGGAAAAATCCCAAGGAAAAATGCACCATCGCCAACGAACCAAACATGGACTCAGACGGTTGGGAGTCTATGGAGGCCGCTATCAAAACCGTTGAGGATGCCTGTCAGACTTTTCTTTGGCTGAGCATCGACAGCGATATGGCCCATAAGGCCATTGATCAGATTGCCGCCGAAAAGGCAAAAACCACCGAAAAATGGAGTTCTCACAGAGTTTGCGCCCTTCACCATCAGGTCGATAATTTCGCTACACGCTACTCAATTAGAAGCACGGGTCGCCTTTACACCCATGCCAACCGCTTACCGAAGGAATTGCGCAGAGCCCTTTTGATCGACGGGGAAGCGACAGTCGAATTGGACGTGAAGAACTGCCAGGCCCTCTTGCTTACGCTCCGCTACCCTTCGCAATCGGAGGAATCCAAAAGGTGGCGAGCCTTGGTTGAGAATGGCACCCTTTACGACGAATATGCGGCGGAATTCGGCATCACTCGTCACGAAGCGAAACACGGACATTTTTTCCCCTTACTGTTTGGATCTCAGAAGCCACAACCGAGGCGGTATTTTGAGAAGCATTTCCCCGAAATCCTCGCGGTCATTGACGAAGCGAACAAAGAAGCCAACGAATGCCGCAGAAGACGCCTCAAGACTCGCAAGGAAGGGCTTGCCCATGATTTGCAGCGTATAGAGAGCAAAATCATTGTGGAGGGGCTCTGTAAGGCATTCAGAGCCGTTTCAATCCATGACGGAGTTCGCGTAAAGGCGAGCGAGGCCACAGCCGCCAGAGCATACCTCCAGAACGCATTTCAAAGCCTCGGACTTCGGGCAAAGATCACCGTTGACGATGAGGAAGAACCCTCACTCTCAGAGGAGGAATTGGAGAAATTCGGCTTTCAGCAAGCCGCTTGAATTCAGAAAGAGAAGACGGCCAAAGAGTTAGCCCCTCGAATGTCACTTTCCGAAAGTCCAAAGTCACAATTCAACAATCGGCCGCCCGTCTGAAACCCTTTATCCTGCAAGGAATGCTCGGGGAATAGCCAGATTTAATGAGCGCAAGTCGCTTGCTATTCGTGACTTACAAGACTGGATTCGAAATTACTATGAATATAGTAAAAAATGGAGCGCCCCCCCACCTGTCCAGCAAAAAGTGAGGAGCTACTTTTGAAAAAGGGGGCGGAGTGTTGCATGCCCCCCATTGCCGCCATTCCAAATCCATTGTGGAGATGCGCGACCAAGGCCAAACGCACCCCCTCGCCGAAAGGGTTTCGGTATGGGCTCGGGGAACCTGCTTCCTTGAAATGTCACCCGCCACTAGCAGGAGCTTGAAATCTCTTTCGTTTCCTGCTTCAATCCTCGCAGGAGGAAGGGTTTTTTCCCAACCGTGGATCGCCAAGAACGTTGCGTTCCGTTGCCTCTGGTTGGCGATTGCAGACCAAAACAAGGGTCATTTCTAGGGTCACTCCCTTTCAGCGCTTGGAGAACACGCTCTCAAGTCGTTGATTTTAAAGGAATTAAAGATGCGAGGAGAGGGACTCGAACCCTCGACCAATTGGTTAAAAGCCAACTGCTCTACCGACTGAGCTATCCTCGCTTGGATGAACCGTGTCTGGCGGGCGTCGGGGTAGGAGTCAGGCGCGGGTTTTGCAAGATCATTTTCTTGGGGCTCCGCTTTGGATCCATTCCAAGGCATCGCAAAGCGTGACGTGGGGCCGATCCAACAGGAAGGCCCGGATTCCCACATTCTCTGCTCCCGCTTGATCCGCTTCAGCGGAATCCCCGATATGAACGACCTCGCAAGTCGATCGGGAAAGCCTCTGCAGAGCGTGGTGAAAAATGGCGGCATCCGGCTTCCGCGAAGAAGCATCAGCCGAGCTGATGACAACGGCGAACCTGCTCGTCAGACCCAGATCGGCCAGGATGCGATGCAGCCGGAAATCAAAATTCGACACCACCGCGAGCTGGAACCCTTCGGAGGCGCAATCGTCCAGCACTGCTTCGACCTCTGGAAACACCCGCCAGGCCGCGCCAGACTCGTAGTGACTAAAAAGGGAATCGAAAAGCGCACCGGACTCCCCGACCTCGGGACGCAACCCGCAGCGGCTGGCCGTTTCCCTGACCAGCGAACGCCACCAGAGCCGCTCTGCCGCATCGCCGTCCCCATCGGGTGCATAGTTCGGAGGAGGCAGCATCCGGAAGACCTGCTCGAAGGCTTGGCGGATCACGCTTTCCTCGACGTCATGGCCAGCCATCGCAAAATGACGGGCGTAAACGGTGGCGACGGGCTCGGACGGCTCAATCAGAGTGCCGGCGGCGTCGAGGAGGATCGTTCGAGGTGGATTCATGAGACTGGAATGCCCGCCAGCCAACTCGGCCCTGTCTTCCCCGCCAAGTCCAGATTCCTCTTGCAAGTCAAGGATTTCCGGGATACGCGGAGCGCCGCACAAGCTTCTAGCGCAAGATGGGAGTGGGTCTAGCACCCACTCTTTTGCGTCTCAGGATCTCTGGATTTCCCAACGCCGATTTTAGCCACCGCCCGCCATGACCAACGACATCGTCGCCCTCATCGACTACTACGAGAAGGAAAAAGGCATCGACCGGGAAAAGGTCGTTGCCGCACTGGAGTACGCCTTCATTTCCGCCTACCGCAAGATGGTCCCAGGGGCTGATGCGATTGAGACGCTGCGCGCCGCTGTCGATACCAAGAAAGGCGAGACCAAGATCTGGGCCAGCCTCAGCGTCGTGGCGGATGAGGATTACAGCGACAAGTTCAACGAGGTTCCTCTTTCCACTGCGGTGAAAAAGAACGCCGAAGCCCAGATCGGCGACGCTCAGGAATTCAACGTCACGCCGAAGGACTTCGGCCGCATCGCCGTGCAGACCGCGAAGCAGACGATGATGCAGCGTCTCCGCCAGGCCGAGAAGGAGATGATTTACGAGGAGTTCAAGGACCGTGCCGGCGACGTGGTTTCCGGAACCGTCCGCCGCTTCGAGCGCAACGACGTGATGATCGACCTCGGTAAGTTCGAGGGCATCATGCCGAATCGCGAGCGCGTTCAGGGCGAGGAATACAACATCGGCGACCGCATCCGCGCCTACGTCCTCGCCGTTGAGAACGAGGGCCGTGGACCGGAGATCATCCTTTCCCGCAGCCACCCGAACTTCGTCCGCCGCCTGTTCGAGGCCGAAGTGAATGAAATTTCCGACCGCACCGTTGAAATCCGCGGAGTGGCGCGTGAAGCAGGCTTCCGCACGAAGATCGCCGTCTGGAGCAACGACTCCAAGGTCGATCCCGTCGGCGCCTGCGTCGGCTTGCGTGGTGCCCGCGTGAAGAACATCGTCCGCGAGCTCAACAACGAGAAGGTCGACATCATCCGTTGGAGCGAAGATCCGCGTGAGTTCGTCAAGGAAGCCCTCAAACCTGCTGAAATCCGCTCGATCACCGTCGACGAAGCCGCCAAGGTGGTGAACGTCACGGTCGATGAAATCGATCTCAGCAAGGCGATCGGCCGCAAGGGCCAGAACGCCCGCCTCACCTCCCGCCTGATGGGCTGGGACGTGCAGGTCCGCAAGGACGAGTCCAAGGAAGAGCAGCTCAAGGCCAAGATCGGCGGAGCCGCCCACACCCTCGGCGAACAGCTCGGTCTGACCGATGAGCTTGCCGAAAAACTCACCTTCGCGGGCGGTGCGTCCGCCGAGCTTGTCGTCGACATGCCGGCAGATTATATTGCCGGTGCCCTCGGGATCACCGACGAGGTGGCGGAAACGATCCTCGAAAAGGCTCGCGCCCTCGTCGCATCCGACGTCTGATTTTTCTCCACGCTTTTATTCCCTCGCAACCAGTAGCAACGTTTGATGCCCAAAGACAGCGACAAGACTCCCGAAAAACCGAAGGTCCTCGATTTGATCGAAGACAAAAAGAAACCTTCGCGCCGTGAACGCCAGCGCGTCGAGGCATCGACGGTGAAAACGGTGGACGATGCCAAACGGGATGCTCTGGATCTTTTCGCCGAGGAGAAAAAGCCGAAGGTCCGCAAGACCGCGCAGCCCGGCAAATCGGTGCTGCCGACGATTTCCAAAGTTCGCGACGAGGAAACGGCTGTCGAAGCCAAGGTCGTGGCTGACGCTGTCGCCGCCGCCGCGCCTCCCGCCCCGGTGATTGAAGAGGTCGTTGAGGATCCGAATGATCCGAAGCTGGTCATCATCAAGCCGCCGATCCTGATTCCAGTCCTGGCGGCACGCCTCGGCTTGAAGCCGTTCAACATCATGGCGGACCTGATCAAGATCGGTGTCTTCCCTGCCCCCAATCAACCGTTGGAACCTGAGATCGCGGCCAAGATCTGCGAAGCTCATGGCTTTGTTTTCGAACGCGAAAAGCGCGACAAGGACAAAGGCTTTCACAAGGTCGAGGAGGTCATCAAGGAACCGGAGATCGTCAAGGAAGAGCCGGAAGACCAACTCAAGCTCCGCCCGCCGATCATCACGATCATGGGCCACGTCGACCACGGCAAGACGACCCTTCTCGACAAGCTTCGTAACTCGAAGATCGCCGCCGGCGAAGCCGGTGGCATCACCCAGCACATCGGTGCCTATCAGGTGGAGCACAACAAGCACCTGATCACCTTCCTCGACACGCCGGGCCACGCGATTTTCTCCGACATGCGCGCCCGAGGCGCCGACATCACGGATATTGTGGTGCTCGTCGTCGCCGCCGATGACGGCCTGATGCCCCAGACCTTGGAAGCCATCAAGCATGCCAAGGCTGCGAAGAAGACCATCATTGTCGCGATCAACAAGTGCGACCTCCCCGCCGCGAACACGATGCGGGTGAAGAGCCAACTCGCCGAGCAGGGCCTCCAGACGACGGACTTTGGTGGCGATACGGAATTTGCGGAGGTCTCCGCCCTCACCGGTGACGGCATTGATAATCTTCTCGAACTGATGGCCCTTCAGGCCGAAGTCCTCGAATTGAAGGCCAACCCGAAAGGCACCGCCCGCGCTGCCGTCATCGAGGCCCGCATCGTCCCTGGTCGCGGCGTCACCGCCACGGTCATCGTCGAATCCGGCACCCTCAAGATCGGCTCCCCCTTCATCTGCGGCCCGTTCGCCGGCAAGGTCCGCGGCATGCTCAACGATCGTGGTGAAGCCGTGAAGGCCGCGCCTCCCGGCATGCCGGTGGAGGTCATCGGCTTCGATGAACTCCCGAACGTCGGCGATCATCTCACCGAGATGAAGAACGAGCGTGAGGCGAAGTCACTTTCCACAGAACGTCAGGAAGAGCAACGCCTCGCCCGTCTCGTGCCACAGCACCGCACCCGCATGGAAGACCTCTTCACGATGGTCAACGAAGGCGGCGGCAAGGCCCAGCTCAAGCTGATCCTCAAGTGCGACGTGCAGGGTTCCGTCGAGGCGATCAAGAAGGCCGTCCTCGGGATCGAATCGAAAAAGGTCGAGTGTATCTTCATCACCGCCGGTGCCGGGCCGATCACCGAGTCCGACATCCAGTATGCCGGCTCCACCGACGCCATTGTCCTCGGCTTCAACGTCAAGGTCGAGGCCAAGGCCGTCAAGGCCGCCAAGTCGGAGGACGTGCAGATCAAGCTCTACTCGATCGTTTACGAACTCATCGACCAGGTGCGCGATGCCATGCTCGGCCTGCTCGATCCCCTCACTCGTGAGAAGATCATCGGCCACGCCGAGGTCCGCCAGGTGTTCAAGCTTTCCAAAGGCAAGTCCGCCGGTTCCTACATCACCGACGGCAAGGTCCATCGCAAGGCCCACGCCCGCGTCATGCGCGGCAAGATCCCGGTCTTCGACGGCAGGATGTCCACTCTCCGCCGCTTCCAGGACGAAGTCGAAGAGGTCAAGGTCGGCTACGAATGCGGCATCCGTCTCGGCGACTTCAGCGACTACCAGGAAGGCGACGTCATCGAGTGCTACACCCTCGAAAAGGTTCCGCAGACACTCTGAGCCGCTGCGCGGAAGCACTAAATCCTAAATCTGAAATCCTAAACGGAGAGCCTGGCTTTCCATTACCTCTCTCCGTCTTCATCCGTTTCGAATTTAGAATTTAGGATTTAGAATTTTCTTCCCTCCATGTCCAAGCGCCTCGACCGTGTGAATGAACTGCTGCGCCGCGAAATCAGCGCGGTGGTGCAGAAGGATTACGAATGGCACGGCAAGCTTGTGACCGTGAACGACATCGAGACCACGCAGGATCTGAAGGAAGCGAAAGTCTGGGTCAGTGTTCTCGGCGGCAGCGCGAATGGGGTGATTGAAAAACTCAATCACGACCACGGTTCGATCCAGTCGAAGATCATGAAACGGGTCGTTTTGAAATCGACCCCGGTGCTGAGTTTCCACTGCGACACCTCCGCCGAACGCGGAGTGAGCATCGTCAACCTCCTCCAGGAAGTGGACAAGCTGCCGAAGGCGCTGGAGCAGGAAGACTGAACAACGCCTCAGCCCTGCTTTTCAGATACGCGCACCCAGTCGATCTCCATCCGCTGAGGGTAGTCCTTAGG
>JANOKL010000588.1:0-29357 GCA_031419215.1 Luteolibacter sp.
TCGAGTTGCTGCTGCCGTTGTTGACGAGAAAGGTGAAACTGTCCGTGCCGCTGTAATTGGTTGCCGGGGTGTAGGTCAGGTTTGGAGCGGTTCCAGTGAGGGTGCCGTGGGCGGGTGGAGTGACGATCGCATAGCTGAGAGTTCCGCCGCTGCCGGTGAGGGTAATCGGCTGCGGGGTGTTGCGGATCATCGAAAGACCCTGTGAATGCGCGTAGGGAGTGCGAGTGAAGCCAGTGCCGTCGAAGAGCCATTGGCTGCCAATGATCGCGCCGTTGGCACCTGCGAATGACGGTCCGGTCCACTTGAGTTTGGCGACGGACGAGCCGGTGTTTTCGTAGTAACGCAGGTGCAGGTCCACCATCTGGCCCGCCGTTAAATTGACTGTGGCGCCGTCTTTCCAGTTGGTGCTTTGGTCCGTGTAGTCATCGATCAAGAGCACGCCGTTCACATAAAGCCGGACGCCATCGCTGTTGAGGGTGGAGAAGGTGTAAGTGCCGGTTTCCGGCACCAGCAGCAGGCCATCCCAGCGCACACTGAAAGTGTCCGCGCCGAGTGCGGCGTTCGGCGAACCGGTGCCCCAGTCGAAATTCACCTGCGCGTCGGTGCGGGTGAGTTTCAGGTTGGTGAAGTCGATGTTATCAAAATATTCGCCCTTCAATCCGGTCCCGGCGGTGCCGACAATGACGCTCACCGTAGCCGGTGCGGAGGGGTAGGAGGCGCCCAAGCTATCGGTCACCTGGAAAGTGAAGAAATCAGGCCCGGTGTAGCCGGAAGTTGGGGTGTAGGTGAGATTCGGAGCAGTCCCTGTGAGGGTGCCGTGGGCAGGAGCGGTCACATTGGTAAAAGTGACGGCTGATCTGGGCGAAGAGCCTGTGACCGTGATGGCCTTGGGTCCGGTAGTGGAGACGACTTGGGAATTGGCCACGGCCAAGCCGGGAGCCTGGGTGGATGCGGTGATCGCGCCTTCGATCGAGGCGATGGTGCTGACCAAGGTGGTGTATGAGGATGACGTCGGGCTCCATTTCCCGAGGTAGCCTCTGAGCGTTGGCAAGGTCCAGCGGGCGGCATCCCCATAGGCAGCCAGCGCGTTGAGACCTGCGATGATGGTCGTGTCGGATCCCCATTCAAAGCCCGCGGGAATGTCCAACATGGCAAGCGCGTAGGGAATGCCTTCGCTGACTTTATACTTCGAGAGCGTCTTGATTCCATTGGCGCGGGAATCGGCGCTCCACATCCGGTCAGCGAGGCATTCGATCTCGATGACTTTGAAAAAATCCGGGATGAGCGCTTGGATGTCGGCGAGTGGGAGTTTGTCGAAGCCGAACCTGGAGGCGCCGGAGCGGGAGTAGGAGTCCGGCTGTTTCAAACCGGTCTGGACTGCGGGGTAGAGCAGGTTCTTCGCGGCGTTGACGGTGTAGTCGCGGATGCTGTTGCCGCCGTAGATGGCATCTCCGAACAGCGCCAAAGACAAGAAGTTGTTAGACATCTGGATGGGATCGCTCCAGACGATGACATCCGGGTTGGTGGCGTTGGCGGTGAACGCCGTGAGCATGGTGTCGCGGTGCGTGCTGGCCGTGGCAGGGGTGTAGCTGCGGATCGCGGACGCGGCTTTGGCCCGCACCCAGGGATCGGTCTCGGTGGTTTTGACGAGCCGCTGGACGATGGATGGCAAGGCGGTGGTGTCGTTGAGAAGTCCCAGTGCCTGACAGGCACCCATCCGGCCATTGGCATTCGGGCCAGTGACCATGTTGCGCAGGGTGGTGAGGTCCGTGCTGCTCAGAGCGCTCAGAGTGCGTTTCCCCACCTCGATGGCGGCGTAATGGCGCACGACGGGATCGTAGTCGCTGAGGGAGGTGATCAACTGGGCGTTGGTGAAACCGGGGCTATCCACCTTGAAATTCGCAGCGGCGACGGCGTGGGCCACCGTGGCGGCATCCAGTGTGAGCGGAGGCGGGTCGGCGGGAGTGTCCCTCTTGCCGGTGATGTAGAGGCGTTGCAGCGGCAGCGAGTAGGTGAGGATGTAGCAAGCCGTGGCGTTCATCCCGTAGTATCCGCTGGCACCCAGATAGGTGCCGCCGGAGGTTGTGCCACCTCCATATTGCTCGGCGCCGTCATAAGCGAACGAGCCATCGGTTCGGCGCGAGAGATCGAGGTGCCAGCGCACGGGTTTCAAATGCTCCGCCACGGCGAGGGCGCCGCCCATGTTGGCCCCCATCGCACTCCAGAGGTAGCTGAAGCCTTGGCCGGTATGGCCATACTCGCGGCCCCTGTAGCTGGCGGTGGTCATGCGCGAGTAGTACTCGGTTTCCGCGGCACGGCCGGCCTGCAAGCCGAAGAGCACGGAGCACATGGGGTCCTTGCCGTTGGAGGAGTGACCGCTGATGAAGGGTTCGTGTTCGCCGTAGGGAATCGGGCCCTTGTTGACGTAAAACGCGAAGAAGTCGGAGCCGCGCTGGATCGCTCCGTCGATTTCCGGATCAATCGTCTGCACGCCTGCGAGCAGCGCCTTCTTGCCCATGACGATGGCAATGTTGGCAACGATGCCGACCGCGTTGACCGGGCCGTAGCCGATCCCCATGCGGCGGCCGGAGCCATCGGGTCTCAATGTGGACGCGCCGTGACCGAAAGTGCCATTGATGCTCTGCGACTGGGCGAGTTTGAGCGTGTAGCTGTTGATGCCGGGCAGCACATTGGCATCACCCGTTGCCAGGTAATACTCGGCGAGAAACAAGCCGCTGTAAGCCCAATCCCAAATCGGCAGACCAACCGGTTGCGGCCCTGCGGTGGCACGGGCGCGGGCGTAGGTTTGCAAACGGGTTTGCACGGTGGCGTAATCGGGATCGCCCGGCTGCACTCCGGCTAACAGAGCGAGGGCGCTGATGGCTCCACTCCAGTCGTTGGTGAGGAAGTTCGAGTTTGCGAGAAGCTGGCTGACGAGCTTGTTGCGGGCATTGGCCAGGATCATTTGGGATTTATCGCAGTTGTAGGGCGCGGTGGCGGTGTAATCGCCCATGATCGTCATGGGGATGTTTTCATCGGTGGTGGTTCCTGCGCGCCAGCGTTTGACTCGCAAGGTGCCGGCCCCGATTTTCTCAGCCTCTGTGATGGCCGCGCCAAAGGCCTTGCGTGCATCACTGGTAAAGTCCGGCACCGTGCCGCTGTTGGCCGCCATCGCGCCGAGGATCACATCGTCCACCGCCAGCACGGCGTTGCCCGGCGCACTCGCCACGGTGACGAGGATCTGGCGGCTTTCACCGGTCATGGTTCCATCCGCGCCGTGGGTGTTGCCGGCTCCACCGCTCAGATAAATCCAGCCGCGCAGGCCGGTGGCTCCGAGATTGTAGGTGGCGCTGCGATTGATGGTGGCGATCACGCCGGAGGCGGTAAGGTCCGGTGGCGCGGCATGAACCCATGCGGGCAACAGAAGGAAAAGAACCAACCAGAAAGCGGCGAGCAGCGGGTGGGTGAACAGCGGATTTTTCATCACGGAGATCTGGTGGAATCATCAAGGTCCGACGCCGGAGTAACCCTGGGACCCTTGTTATTCAGTAATCTGATTACCTTCGGGGAGAACCTGTGGCAACGCCCATTTCGGAAGCCGGGACCGGCTTTCACTGACTTAGGACATGCATCCGCAAGCATTCAATTCCGCGCCAACCGACGCGTGTATGAGATGGGACATGTTTCCGATCCGGGGGAAGGGAGTTGGATTCTGGGAAAATCGCAGCGAAATGGGCGCTTCAAAGGTTTGCCCTGAGGGTTTTACTCGATAGGCTGTCGCCCCATCGAACCCATGCCATCCACCACCGGAACCGTGAAACGTGAGATCGGCGATCTGGGCCTCGCCTTCGGAGTCTTGCGCGAGCCCTTCGCCTGGGGAGTCATGCTGCTGGGACTCGCCGGGTCCCTGCTGATTTTCTCCGGCCTCGCCTGGCTGGCCTGGTGGCTCATCGGCCGGGTGGAGTGGCTGCATCACGGCTGGCTGGCGAGAACCCGCTGGGACGAATGGATGCTCGGCGGAGTCGGATCGATCCTCGTGCTGGTGATCGGCTGGTTCACCTTTCCACTCCTCGTCACCGCCGTGGCCGGAGCCTTCCTGGAACCGCTGGCGGATCGGATCGAGCGTCGCCACTACCCCTCCGCTCCGGTGCCGCGGCAGGTTCCCATTCGCGAGCAGATCCAGTCGTCCTTGCGCGTGCTGCTGCGTGGTCTCGGCTGGAACCTGCTGGCCCTGCCTTTCTACTTCATCCCGGTGGCGAATGTGGTGATCTATGCCGCGCTCAATTCCTTCCTGCTCTCGCGTGAGTATTTCCAGGTCGTGGCCGTGCGTCATGTCACGCTGGCGGAAGCGAAAGCCCTCTATCGCTCCCATCGCTATGAGATGCTGCGCGGCGGATTGATGCTGGCCCTGATCTTCGTCATTCCGGTTGTAAACCTTTTCGCCCCGCTCCTCGCCACCGCCTGGATGGTTCATCGCGTCTGGCGGCGGGAAAACTCGCCGCTGCGTGCGAGACAGTTCAACGCGTAGAGCCTCATTTCATCGCTTCTCCAGTGCCTGGCGAATCCCGTCTCGCTCATCCGACAGCTTCGTCTCGGCGTCCTTGAACAGGCGCTCGACTTCGGCGAGGTAGGCCTCGCGATTCTTCGGATCGACGTGAAAACCAAGAGTCTTGTCTTCACTGCGGGTGCCTAACAGAAGTGCCGCGTATCGATCCCCGGCAGCGGGAGTGAAATGGATGGGATCGAGCCAGTTTTCCATCGCCCTGGGCTGGTCGCGCGGTGGGAAAGGCTCGGTGGTGATCGGGGATGGGAGATTGAGATCCCAGAACTCGCAGGACTGCTGCGGGTGGGCGGCATTGCTTTCCTTCACCAGGTCCGCGAGGGCGCGACGCTCGGTGAGAAACCATGGATCAGGCGAGCCCTTTTCCTCCATCGCCTGGCAAAGCGTGAGATGATTCGGCGGGATCACGAGGATGGCCTTCACTCCCTTTGCGGCACAGGCATCCAGCATGGCCCGGACGACGGCGAGCTTGTCCAATTGAATGCCGAGGCCGCGCTTCTGGATCTCCGTCAACTGTACAGCGAGCGGGAGATAGTATTTCTCCATCGTCTCGAAGTAATTCAGACGCGGCGGATTCTTCAAATGGAGTCCAAAAGGGGTGTAGACCGGAGATTTCTTCTTCGCGACGAGGGTCAGCGAAACGATCGAGGCATCGACCGCACGCTGGCTGAAAACGTAGCGGAGGGAGCGCTCGACCGGGTCGCCAGTGGCGAGTGGAGAGATCTCAAAATCGTTTTCGATCGGCAGCTTGCCGATGCGGGTCAGGTCACCTGGATCCAGCAATAGGATGGCTCGTTCCGGTCGTTGAAATTTCAACGCATGATCCAGCATCGCGCGTGTCTCGAACAGGTCACCGCCATCCAGGCCGAGATTCACCGTCGCCTGGCCACCGAAGCCCGGCCGCGTGGGATCGAAGCCCTTGTTCGGTCGGGAGCTGCCAAGGATGAGCACGTCCCAAGGACCGCGCATGGCCAGCCCGGCCTTGCAAGTGCGGATCTCGGCATCGATCTCGCGATAAGGATCCAACGCCTTGATTTCGGTGGCTTGCGGAAGAACACGCCACGGATTGACCAGAACATTGACCGCAGCGGTCAGGACCAGCCCCACGGCTCCAAGACCGGAAAGCCAGCGCAGATGTCGTTGTGCCGGACGTGCCACGGCGGGACTGTGAGGGTTGGGGAACGAGCTGTCCAGCCGCCACGGTCACTGGCTTTCCGCGATCGCCAGGACGTCGGCGAAGGGCAGATCGGCGAAGAGGGCGAAGGCATCCTTTCTCGTCAGCCTCGCCCGCGTGGCAGCGGGACTGGCCATGCCGCAGAGGAAGCGGGCGAGCTGGCGCGGCGAATTCAGCGCGGCGTGTTTCTCATCGACCAACGCCCGCACGGCGGCGAGTTCGTCGTCCTTCACGCGACGCGGCTTCGGGCGCTTGATCGTTTTCGCGGGAACTCCCCGACAACGATCGCAATGACCACAGGGTTGATCGAGTTTTTCCCCGAAGTGCTTCGTGAGGTAGCCGGTGAGGCAGCCGCGGTAGGCGGAAAGTCCAAGCACCTGGCGGAGTCGATCACGGTCGGCCTGCTCGCGAGCCAGGAATTTTTCGACGAGCGATTCCGTGAGCACGGCAAGGTCACCGGGCGGCTTCTTCATCCGATAGCCATGACGCACGCCGGAGACGGAAAGCATGACGTCGCCCGCAGTCTGGAGGCCGTTGAGGGCGGAGACAATCTTATCGCGGGAAATGCCGAGTTTCTGCGCGAGTTCGGTCGGGTAAACATACAGCCACCAGCGTTTCATCTCCCCGGAGTCGAGGATCTGCTTGAGTAACTTCCGCTCGGCGGGGGCGCGACCGGCGAGGAGTTTTTCCTGGGTGGTGAGGAGCTTGCTACGATAGGTGGCGTAGAAGGTTCCGGTGGCCTCGAGGATGCCGGCAATCTCCAGGTAGGTCATGACCGTGGACACCACGCCGGGGCGGATGTCGCAGACGGTGGAAAGGTCGTAGGGCGAAACGTCGAAGACGTCGCCGAGGCGCAGCACGCGGTCGATAAGATTGCCCAAGGCGCGCGGCGTCGGAGTGTCGGAGTAGATGAAGTTTTCGAGCACGATCAGGTCGTCGCCACAGGCCAGCATTTCGCAGATCGCGGGCTGGCCATCGCGACCAGCCCGGCCGATTTCCTGGGTGTGGTTTTCCAGGCTCTTCGGGAGGTTGTAGTGGAAGACGGCGCGGATGTCCGCCTTGTCGATGCCCATGCCGAAAGCGATGGTGGCAACGATGATGCGGGTGTCTCCCGCCATGAACGAACTCTGCGCATCGGCCCGGAATTCCGCAGGAAGTCCGGCGTGGTAGGCACGTGAGGAGAGCCCGTTTTTCGCGAGGAAAGTCGAGACCTCCTCGGCGGTTTCCTGTCGCGTGACATAGACGACGGCGGGGCCATCGACGGCCAAGAGCTTTTCTAACAGCAGCGATTTCCGCTGCTCGATTTTGCACGGCGTGACGCGAAGATCGAGGTTCGGCCGATGGAAGCTGAGCTGCACGTGATCGGCCACCGCGATGCGGAAGGCCTTGCGGATGTCGCGGGCGACCTTCGGCGTGGCGGTGGCGGTGAGGGCCAGCACACGTGGGACTTTCAGGCGGCGACAGATCGTCGCGAGCTTCAGATAATCCGGGCGGAAATTGTGGCCCCATTCGGAAATGCAGTTCGCCTCGTCGATGGCGGCGAGCTGGATCGGCAGGCGCTTCATTCGCTGGCGGAAGGCCTCGTTGGCGAAGCGTTCGGGCGCGATGTAGAGCAACTTCAAGGTCCCGGCTTCGAGTCGTTCATACACCTCGCGGACCTGATCGGCATCGAGGGTGGAGTCGAGTCTAGCGGCGGAAATCCCTTTCGCGGTGAGCGCATCGACCTGATCCTTCATCAGCGCGATGAGCGGGGAAATCACCAGCGTCAGCCCATCGAGCAGCAGGGCCGGAAGTTGATAACAGAGCGATTTCCCGCCGCCGGTGGGAAAGACGGCCAAAGCCGAACGACCGTCGAGAAGGGACCGCACGACCGACTCCTGTCCGGCGCGCATCGACGAGAAGCCGAAGCGGGACTGGAGGGTTTCGAGGACGAGGTCGTCGGGCACGTGGAAATTGAAGGGCTGAACGGAATCCAACACAACATCCGCTTTGCTTTGAGCAAACGCTGCATGGTCAAACGACTGCGTCTGCCCGATCTTCGCGCCCATGACGAACTGCGATCACTGCGGCACGGCGTTTTCCCCACGGACGGTGGCGGAGCGCTTCTGCTGTCGTGGCTGCGAGTATGTGCACGAGTTGATCGGCGAAAATGGCTTCGACCAATTCTACGATTTGAAGCGCGGGCTGGCGGTGACGCCGGTGCGGAGCCGACCGTTCGAAGAGCACGATTTTTCCTGGCTGCCGGCCCAAGTCGCGGAGGCGGAAACCCAGGCAAATAAGCATGGTGGGTCGGCGCATCTGGATCTCTCGCTGGAAGGCATTTCCTGCGTGGGCTGCGTGTGGCTGATCGAAAAGCTCTTCATCCGCGAGGCCGGCGCGATCCGGGCGGCGGCACATCCCTCGAGCGGGCGACTGCATCTGGAATGGCAGCCGGGCGGCTGCGATCTGGAGGCCTTCATGCGGGAGCTGTGCAAGTTCGGCTACGTGGCCGGACCGGCCGGAGCGAACCATGGCGACGGCGAACGGCGGAGACTGAGCGCACGCGTCGGGCTCTGCGGAGCCTTCGCGATGAACACGATGGGCTTCACGCTGCCATGGTACCTCGGCATGCCCGCGGACTTCGAATTCGCCGGGCTGTTCAGGATCATCGCGTTCCTATCCGCGACGCTTTCGATGCTGGTCGGTGCGGAGTATTTCATCAGCCGGGCATGGCGGGCGCTGCGGGTGAAAAGCCTGCACATCGACCTGCCGATCGCTCTCGGCCTGATCGCCGCGTATCTGGGGTCGATCCTCGGCTGGATGCTCGGCGCGGAGAAGCTGATGTACTTCGACTTCGTCTCGACCTTCGTGTTCCTGATGCTGGCGGGGCGATTGCTGCAAACCTCGGCCGTCGAGCGCAACCGCAAGCGCCTGATGCGCCAGCAACCGGTGCCGCAGACACTAGAAGCCGCAGATGGCGGTGCGGCGATCAAGCTGGATGACCTGAAAGCGGACACACGCTTTCTCCTCCAAGCCGGGCGGGCGGTGCCGGTGGCCTCGACGCTGGTGGCGGGGGAGGCGGATTTTTCGCTGGAATGGATCCGCGGCGAATCGGAAGCGGTGCGCTTTCACGCGGGTTCGCGATTGCCGGCAGGAGCGATTTTACTGAGCCGAAATCCGGTGGAACTCATCGCGGGCGAGGCTTGGAAGGAGTCGCTGCTGGCAAGGCTGACCGCGCCGATGACCGGGGATCGGGGGAATCCGGGACTGGAAAAGCTGCTGCGCGGCTACCTGCTGGTGGTGCTCCTGATCGGCGTGGCGACACTGGCGTATTGGCTGATGGCCGGAAAGGCGGTCACGGGCATGCAGGCGATGATTTCCGTCTTTGTGATTTCGTGCCCGTGTGCGCTTGGAGTGGCGATCCCGCTGGCGGATGATTTGGCGGCTTCGAGGGTCGAGCGCGCGGGGGCCTTTGTCCGGACCGCGACGATCTGGCCACGACTCCGGAGGGTGAAAAAGGTGATCTTTGACAAGACCGGCACGCTGACCTTGGAGCGGCCTTTGCTGGACCACCCGGAGCGGGTGGCGGCGCTCGATGATGAGGCCGCGCTGGCCTTGGCCGTGCTGACCCAGGGCTCGCTGCATCCCCTTTCGCGGGTGCTTCTGGAGACTCTGGGAGCGCGCGGGCAAAGGCTGTTGCAGCAGTTTTCCGCCTCGACGGTGGAGGAGTTTCCCGGGCTCGGCGTGAAATGGAACGACGCTGGCGTGAACTGGTCGCTGGGACGAATCGGCTGGCAAGGAGTGAGCGCGGATACGACCGAATCCGGCAGCGACCTGTGCCGCGACGGACGACTGATCACGCGCTTTTCATTCCACGAATCGCTTCGTCCCGGGGCGGCGGAAAGCGTCCATCTGCTGAAAAAGCGCGGGCTTTCCCTGCACATCCTCTCGGGCGACCACCCGGACAAGGTGGCCGTTCTGGCAGCGGCTCTGAAGATCCCACAAGATCAGGCAAAGGGGGGCCTTTCCCCGGAGGACAAGGCCCGCGCGGTCAGGGAACTCGATCAAAAGGACACGCTTTACCTCGGCGATGGGGCGAATGACTCGCTGGCCTTTGACGCCGCCCTCGTCACCGGCACGCCGGTGGTGGACCGAAGTCTGCTGGAGTCGAAATCGGATTTCTACACCCTCGGCTCAGGCTTGGATTTCCTAAACAGCCTGCTCGACACCGCCGCCGCAAGGGCCCGTGGGGTGCGGATGGGTTTCGCGTTTGCCCTCATTTACAACACCGTCACAGTCTTGGCCTCAATGACGGGCTCGATGAGTCCCCTGCTCGCGGCGATCCTGATGCCGTTGAGTTCGCTGGTGTCCATCGCCATCGTGGCGTCTCATTTGCGTCTTCGGGTGACATAAGGTTGATATCGCGGCGGCCTTTTCTATCCTGTGGGGGAGAGATTGCTCCCCACCATGCCCGTCGCCACCCAAGCCCACCGGGAATTCGAGTCCGGCCTTTTCGAGCGCCTTCAGGTTTCCGAACGATTCCTCACCTATCAAAATGCCTTCAGGACGGCCACGGGACTCCCTCTCAGGCTGGTTTCCGCCGATCCGGAGCACTGGTGTCTTGACGATCAAAGCGTCAACCGCAGCCCGTTTTGCGAAATCCTGAATCTCTGCAAGCGGGCCTGCGACGCCTGTGTGGAAACCAACCGCAAGCTGATCAAGGACGCCGAAGCTCAAGGTCCCAGCACCTGTCATTGCTTCGCCGGCCTGTCCGCCACGGCGGTTCCGGTGAAAATGGGCACGGCGGTCGTCGCCTACCTGAAGACCGGCCAAGTGTTCCACCAGATGCCGGATGAGGCCAGATTCAAGGAAGTCGTCGCCGCGATCGGTCGCAAGACACTCAGCGAGTCCCTTCAAAAGCAGCTTCACGACGCTTATTTCGAGACCCAGACCATCGACCCGCAGCGCTACAACAGCATGGTTAAACTGCTGCACAGCTTCGCCGAGCAGCTCGGCGAGCAGGCGGAGTCCCTGGCTATCATCGACGAGGGCAGCGAGCCAGCCGCCATCGCCAAGGCCCGCCAGTACATCCTCGCCAACCTTGATCAGCCGCTGCCTCTCGGCGAGGTGGCGAAGCACGCCGGCCTCAGCGCCTCGCACTTCTGCCGGATGTTCAAGGACTCCACCGGCCTCACCCTGACCGACTACATCAATCGCTGCCGGGTCGAGTGGGCGAAGCGCGAACTGCTCAAGCCTGAGTCCCGCATTTCCGAAATCGCCTTTCTCGTCGGCTACCAGTCACTTTCGCAGTTCAATCGCAGCTTTGCCCGAATCGTCGGGGCCTCACCCACCGAGTACCGTCGCGAGCGTCTCTTCAAAACTGCCTCCTGAGCCGCTTTCATGATTGCCGCCTGACCTTTTCAGCAGACAGACTGTTCACCGGTTCAAATCAATGGACGATCGTTACGAAATTAAGGGAAAAATCGGCCAAGGCGGCATCGGTGCGGTCTACCGTGCGTTTGACCAGCGGATGAACCGCGAGGTCGCGATCAAGCGCATCGTGCCGGACAAGTCGAAGGGCCCGTCCGAGGAAGAAGATGCCGAGCGACAGATGATGAAGGAGGCCGGTGCCTTGTCGGCCCTCCAGCATCCGCACATCGTCACGGTCTATGACGTCGGCATCGATGAGGATGGCCCCTACGTGGTGATGGAACTCTTGACGGGAAAAACCCTCGACGAACTCGTCCAGAGCGCGCCGATGACCGGTCAGGATTTCCGCGAGTTCTGCCTGCAGACCCAGGAGGCCCTCATCGCCGCCCAGGACCTCGGCATCGTCCACCGCGACCTGAAGCCCGGAAACGTGATGCTCACCTGGCTGCCTTCCGGGAAATTCCAGGTGAAGATCGTCGACTTCGGACTCGCGAAATTTTCACCGAAGGCCTCGCTTCAAACGCTGGATCAGAGCGACTCGATCTACGGCTCGATCTTTTTCATGGCTCCCGAGCAGTTCGAGCGCGTGCCGCTCGACTCGCGGACGGACATGTATGCCATCGGCTGCGTCTACTACTTTTCCCTCACAGGAAAAAACCCCTTCGATGGCGATACCGCGCCCCAGGTCATGGCCTCCCATCTCGGGCACCTCGTGACCCCGCTGAACGAGCTGCGGCCGGACCTGCCGCGCTGGCTTTGCGACTGGGTGATGTGGCACATCAACCGCGCCCCTGCGGATCGTCCTTCCGACGCCCGGGAATCGCTGCAAATTTTCCTCCAGAACGACGGGGCCAAGAACCAGGCTTCCGCTCAAGCCGCTCCTGCCCAGCCGCAGCGACCGGCTCCACCGCAGCGCCCGCGCCTCGTCATTCCCGGAGGCACCCCGGCGAATACCCCTGCCAATCCGGTGGCCGTGACGAATGCGGCCCCGATGATTCCCCCGCCGGTCCAATCCCAGGCGCTGCCTCAGCCGATCCTCCCGCCGGATGGATCCATGCCGAGCCTCCACACCACCAGCGTCCACCTGACGGCGGAGTCCATCGCCGCCGATCAAGCTGACGGACCCGTGCCGGTCGCCATCGCCGTGCCGGAAAAAATACCTCAGGCAACCCTCGTCGCCACCGGACCGCTTAGCTCTGGAGGCGCGCGCCGCCCGGCGAACCCAGCGCCGACCCAGTCAGCCACCCGCACCCAAGGTCCCGCCACCCGGCAAGGCCAGATGCCACCAGCCCCGAAAAAGCAGGGACTTTCCACCGCGAAGATCGTCTTCATCATCAGCTTTACCCTGACCTCCACCGTGATCGGGGTCTTCGCCTACAAGTCCGTCCAGGAGGCCAATAAGACCAAGGCTTACGAGAGCCTCATCAAGCTCGGGGACGAGCCCCTTACCACCGAGGTCCCGGTCGACAGCAAACAGTTCGAGCTACTGCTGAAAAATTCCACCAAGGGCCCACTCGCCGAGCGCCGGAGGGTCAATCGCGTCCTCGCCATCGCCAAGTCGACCGATGGCACTGACCTCGACACCCAGCTCATCACCACCGCTATCTCCCCGGATCTCGCCACGGATGCCAGGGAAGACCTGCTGCGCGACGTCATTTCACGCCGCAAGAACCCGGCCTTCCTCCCCTCCCTGATGGCCTTCATCCGGAACGGCAAGGAAGTCTCGAGCGTCATCGCCGCCATCGACATCGTCACCCCGGTCGTCGGAGACAGCGAGTTCGCCCAGTTCCTGGAAATCCTGCGCACCCACCCGGACGAACGGGTCAAGAACGCGGCGGAAAAGGCCCTTTCCGGCATTCTGGCCCGGTCAAAAAACAAGGACGGCATGACCCGCACGCTCAAGGAAGTCTTCAGCACCTCGGTCAACAACGACCTCCGCAGCGCCATCCATCGCCTGATCGGCAGCTGACCGGCTCACGGCGTGTAGACCGTCACCGGTCCCACGCCAAAGCCCTGCACGCGACGCAGTTTTTCGACCGACTTCTTCAAGGCTGCTGCTGATTGGTGCATTTCCTCGAGGGTGTTGAGGATGGAAAATCCGAAGCGCAGGCTGCTCTTGGCCTTCGCATCGGAAAAGCCCATCGCCTTCTGGACATGGGACGGCTGTTGCTTCCCCGTCATGCAAGCCGAGCCCGCCGAACACGCGACGCCGAGATCATCGAGCAGGATGAGCAAGCCCGCCGCCTCGCATTGCTTGAAGGACAGGTGGCTGGTGTTCGGCAGGCGATGCGCGGGATCGCCATTCGCTTCCGAGCCGGAAATTTCCCGAAGCACGATCGACTCGAACTCATCGCGCAACTGTCTAACAGAATCCATGTTCCTTCCCGTAGCCATCTCCGCCGCCTTTCCGAGCCCGACGATCGCCGCGGTGTTCTCCGTCCCGCTGCGACGGTCCTTTTCCTGCCCACCACCACGCAGTAGCGGCTCGAAGCGGCAACCGCTGCGAATGTAGAGCGCGCCGACGCCTTTCGGACCGTGAAACTTGTGCGCGGAGAGCGAGAGGAAATCGACCGGCACCTCGCGGACATTGACCGGGATTTTCCCGACCGCCTGGATGGCATCGCTGTGGAAGGCCAGACCGTTTTCCTTCGCGATCGCACAGGCCTCGGCGATCGGCTGGATCACGCCGGTCTCGTTGTTCGCCCACATCACCGAGGCAAAGCCGCCGCCATCCTTCGCCGCTTCACAGGCCGCGCGAAATTCATCGAGATCGAGTCGGCCGAGTGCATTCACACCGCAGCGGGCCAATGGATAGCCGACATCGGAAAAGGTCTCGCAGGGCTTCAGCACCGCACTGTGCTCGATGGCGGTGGTGATCGCCTTGCCGGTCTTGCGCCCCACCAGTCGTGCCAACCATTTCAGCGCCGCGTTCGTGCTTTCCGTGCCGCCGCTGGTGAAGACGATCTCGTCCGGCTCCGCGCCGATCAGCGCGGCAACCTGTTCGCGGGCGGTGTCGATCGCCTGCCGCGCCGCTTTCGCTCCGCGATACGAGGCATTCGGATTGTGGAAGCCCTCGCGCAACCACGGCAGCATCGAGTCCAGCACCTCGGGCAAGAGGGGCGTCGTGGCATTGGCATCAAGGTAGATCACGGCGGGAGTGTAGGGAGCTGGTCGGGGATTTCCAACCTTGGGAAATCCAGACTGAGTCACGAGCGATCATCTGTTTTTTGAAGCGGTTCGACCGGCTTCACCGGCAGCAAGACTTTCCGAGGAGGAGGGATCTGCGAGCCTGTAGGCCTGAGTGGAGCATGAACGGGGCTGGAAGTCCGCATCGGCAGCATCTGCGGAAGATTTGCAGCGGGCACGTCCGACCAACGAAAACTGGACTGACGATGGCTGATCATCGCGATAAGAAAGCTGATCGTCAGCCATGCGAGCAAGGTGCTGACCATCCAGATCAGATGAATGGCATCACTTGCCGGTGCTCTGGAAATCAGACTTCGGGTCAGGAAGGCCAGCCACCAGACAATGATGATCGGCTGAATGCCTGTCATCGGACGGTGACGAAAGGTTTCATGGGCAATCGCCTTCACGCTCAGGCACGGAACCACCCAGTTTGCGAAAGGAATGAAGTGGGACCATACCACCCACCCAGGCTTGATGTCCGAACGACGGTTCAAAAGACGGGTGTTCGTCGCGCAGCGATGAATCCAAAGCAGATAAAACACCACTGCTGACAAGGTCGTGACTGCAAAAGAAGCCATCCAAGCCTCCATTAGAAAATTGGCGATCAGCCCGCGAGCTATTCCAACCAAGGAGACGAGAGAGATGCTGATCACTGCCAACCAGCCCAATAGCCTAGGATCCTTCAGCGGTGGATGCTCGTCCCGATCGACGAAAGCGGCGGCTGCTGGTGTTTGATAGGGATTCTCGGCAGGTTCCAGATTCATTCTTCTCGCGATAGTCTTCAAACGAGCGTGAAATGTTCCAGCGTGAACGCCCTTGATTTCGATTTGCCCGACTTCTCGAATCATCCACCACCGCCGCAGGTGAGTCTGGGTGTCTATGAAGCATGGGTGTTCGGATCCCATGCCCAAAGCCGGAGGCAGATCATGACGAAGGAAGATGTCATCGCCGACTTCATGAAAAACGAAGGCCGCCAGACCGAGGAGTGGCCGGATTTCGGGGATGCTTGAAGATTTCCGAGGGGCGTTACGTTGAGATCCGAGCCAGCCATCTGGATTCATGCTGGGCCGCATGCAAAACCGCGATGACGAGAAGGACCCGTTCGACTTCGTCGATGGAGTAGATCACCCGATAGGGAAATCGATCAGGATAGCGCCAACGAATGTCCATGGACATGTGGCGTCTGGATCCGATCAGTGGAAATTTCGCAATGGCTTCCCACGCGTCTTCGATTCCAGACACAAATTCTGAACCAAGCCCGGGTTCCCGTGATTCATACCATTCGGCGGCATAGACAACGTCATCTGCAACCTCTGGGCGGAACTCCAATCGCCAGCTCATTTGCCGAAGCGCGAACGAATGGATTCCTTGATGGTCTCCAATGAAACGGCTGACTTTGGATCGTTTCGATGTTCATCAAGGCGCGAGGCGATGAGCTTCTCGTCCTCTGCAGACAGTCCGGAATCGTCGAGCTCAATGGCCCGCCTGATCAGCAATTGCCTCTCCGCGACCGTGAAGGCAGGAAGTTCATGCAGGACTTCGGCGAGACTCATGGAAAAATTGATAGCGCGAAATTTCGGAAAGTCAGGTGAATTTCCTGAGCCTCCAGACACAAAACAGGCGGAGCTTTCGCCCCGCCTGATTGAAGAGTCAGTCGATTGAATCGAGGCTCACTTGCCCCAGCGTTCAAGCAGCGTTCTGGCCATGTCGCTCGGGGTCTCGGCGACGGCGATGCCGCACTCGGCGAGGATGCGCTTCTTGGCCTGGGCGGTGTCTTCCTCACCGCCGACGATGGCGCCGGCGTGGCCCATGCGGCGTCCGGGAGGTGCGGTGGCTCCGGCGATGAAACCGGCGATCGGCTTCTTGCAATTTTCCTTGGCCCAGCGGGCGGCGTCGACTTCGGCCGAGCCACCGATTTCGCCGATCATGATGATGGCCTCGGTTTCCGGGTCGTTGTTGAACATTTCCAGCACCTCGAGGTGGTTGGTGCCGTTGATCGGGTCGCCGCCGATGCCGACGCAGGTGCTCTGGCCGTAGCCGAGCTGCGTGAGCTGCCAGACGGCCTCATAGGTGAGGGTGCCGGAACGAGAGACGACGCCGACGTTGCCGCGCTTGTGGATGTAGCCGGGGGCAATGCCGATGCGGCAGCCGCCGTGGGATTTTTCGCCAAGGCCGGGCGTGACGAGGCCGGGGCAGTTCGGTCCGATGAGGCGGGACTTGGAGCCGCGGAGGGCTTCCTTGACGCGCATCATGTCCATCACCGGGATGCCTTCGGTGATGCAGACGACGAGTTCGACGCCGGCGTCAAAGGCTTCAAGGATGGCATCGGCTGCGAATGGCGGTGGGACGAAGATGGCGGAAGCGGTGGCTCCGGTTTCGCGAACGGCCTGCTCGACGGTGTCGAAGATCGGCACGGTGTCCTCGAACTTCTGGCCGCCCTTGCCGGGGGTCACGCCGGCGACGAGCTTGGTGCCGTAGGCGAGGGAAAGGCTGGCGTGGCGGGCTCCGAAGGAACCGGTGATGCCCTGGACCAGGAGCTTGGTGTTTTCGTCAACGAGAATGGACATGAGGAGAAGTTTTAAGGGTTCAGTTTGAAGTGTTCAGGAGGAGCGGATCCTGGTTCAGCTGACGGCGGCGACGATCTTCTGGGCTCCGTCGGACATGGTGTCGGCGGCGACGATGTTGAGGCCGGAGGCGGCGAGGGTGGCCTTGCCCATCTCGACGTTGTTGCCTTCGAGGCGGACAACGAGGGGGATCGGCAGGCCGGTTTCCTTCGCGGCGGCGATGACGCCTTCCGCGATGATGTTGCAGTCCATGATGCCGCCGAAGATGTTGATCAGGATGCCCTTCACGTTCGGGTCGGCGAGGATGATCTTGAACGCCGCCGTGACCTGCTCTTTCGAGGCACCGCCCCCCACGTCGAGGAAGTTGGCCGGATCACCACCGTAGTGCTTGATGATGTCCATGGTGGCCATGGCGAGGCCGGCTCCGTTGACGAGGCAGGCGATGTTGCCATCGAGGCCGATGTAGTTGAGTCCGAATTCGGAAGCGGCGACCTCGCGCGGATCCTCTTCCGAGGTGTCGCGCATGGCGACGATGTCCGGGTGGCGGTAAAGGGCGTTGTCGTCGAAGCCGAACTTGGCGTCGAGGGCCAGCACGCGACCGTCGGGTGTGGTGACCAGCGGGTTGATCTCCAGCATCGAGCAATCGCAGGAGATGAAAAGCTTGTAGAGATTGCCAAGGAGCTTGGCGAACTGCTTGCCGTTGTCGCCCGTGAGGCCGAGCGCGGCGGTCAATTTTCGGACTTCATAGGCCTGGAGGCCGAGGAGCGGATGAACGACCTGGCGGACGATTTTTTCCGGGGTGTTGTGGGCCACGTCCTCGATGCTCATGCCGCCTTCCGTGGAGGCCACGATGACCGGACCGGCACTGCTGCGGTCCATGAGAATGGCGAGGTAGTATTCGTGGGTGATGTCGACCGCTTCCGCGATCATGACCTTGCTGACGAGCTTGCCAGCTTCACCGGTCTGGATGGTCACGAGGGTCTCGTTGAGCATTTTCCCGGCATACTCGGCGGCCTGCTCGGGCGACTCAATGAGGTGGACGCCGCCTTGGAAGCCGTTCTTGAAATGGCCTTTCCCACGGCCACCTGCGTGGACTTGGGCCTTGATGACGAGCTTGGCTCCGGCGAATTCACGCGCCGCGGCGGCCGCTTCCTCCGGGGTTGAAGCCACCTTGCCTTTCGGACTGGGGACTTGGAATCGGTCAAAAAGCTCCTTCGCCTGGTATTCGTGAATGTTCATGGGATCGCGTGGACGGGCGGACGCTAGGGAACCCATTCGGACGGGTCAAGCGACCGTCTGGAGAGAATTGAGGGCGTTTTCGCGATGGAACGACGCACTTCACCCGTGCAATTGTCTAAGCCAGCTAAAATCAAGTCGCGCATTCCACCGCTTTGAATGCTAGGCTCCAGAAGCAGCCTATCCGTTCAAACCATGAGATTTTCGCCTCCACTCCTTGTCCTTCCCTGCCTCTTCCTCGCCAACTGCGCCACGCTGACCCGTGGAAAACCAGTGCCGCTGGCCATCACCAGCAATCCGGCCGGAGCGAAAGTCGTCGTCAGCAATCCTGCCGGAAAGGTCCTCCATGAAGGCAACACGCCGACCAGCGTCGTTCTCCCCGCGTCTGCCGGTTTTTATAAGGCTGCCAGCTACAACCTCATGTTTTCCAAGAAAGGCTATCCGACCAAAAGCGTGGTCCTGAAGGCCGGAATCAATCCGTGGTATGCTGGAAACATTCCAATGCCCGGAGGTGCCTTCGGAATGCTGGTGGTCGATCCACTGACCGGCGCAATGTGGAAGCTCGACGAAAAAATCCACGCCGATCTCAAGCGCTGATCAGTCCTGAATCCGGCTACTGACCTGCCCGTCCTTCAGCTTCGTGATCAGAAGATCCCCGGCTTGCAGATCATTCGTCGAGCGCACGAGCTTTCCCTTCGCATCGAGAGTGATGGAAAAGCCGCGCTGGAAGGCCGACTCCGGGCCAAGTGTCCGTAGCAGCCCGGCGAGGCGGCGGACCTGTTGATCGCGCCGGGAAAGATGCTCGTCAGACAGCCGGGAAAGGCGTCGGCCGAGGGAGGCGACGTGGTCGAACCGACGTTCGAGCACGTTCGCCGGATGCTGGGCCTTGTGGGCTAGAGTTGCGTGCGCAAGCCGTGAGGCGGCGTCATCCAGCCCCGCGCGGACTGCCTGGGAAAGTCGCGACCGCAGGCCATCCACCTGCATCGACGGCTCCCGCAGCAGCCGCTCACCCCCGCGCTGGAGGGCTCCCCGTTTCAAGACTTCCACGGAGCGTCGGGCGGCAGTCAGCCGCTCGACCACCTGCCGCGCCATCCTCCTGCGGATCTGCGCAAGACGCGAAAGCAACTCTTCTCCATCCGGCACCGCCAGCTCGGCGGCGGCGCTCGGCGTGGGCGCCCGCAGGTCCGCGACAAAGTCGGCGATGGTGAAATCAATCTCATGCCCGACGGCGGAAATGATCGGGATCGGACAGGCGGCGATCGCCCTTGCGACCACCTCCTCGTTGAAATTCCAGAGATCCTCGATCGAACCACCGCCGCGACCCACGATCATCACATCGCAGCGCGGGTAGCCGAACTTTTCCGGATTCCCCATTTTCTCGATGGCCTTCGCGACTTCGAACTCCGCGCCCTTGCCCTGGACCCGGACCGGAAACAGCACCGGCTGCACCCACGGCGCACGACGGCCCAGGACGTTCAAGATGTCACGGATCGCCGCCCCGGTGTCAGAGGTGATGATGCCCACGACGCGGGGAAATTTCGGGATCGGCTTCTTCCGCTCGGCGTCGAAGAGTCCTTCGGCATGGAGTTTCCGCTTCAGCGCCTCGAAGCGGGCCTGGAGATCGCCCTGCCCTGCGCGCTCGGCTTTTTGAACGATGATCTGGAGCTGGCCACGAGCTTCATAAACGCTGACCTCGGCGAAAACCCGGACCAGCGCACCGTCTTCCAACGCCTCATGCCCAGACCGTTTCCGCGCACCAAACATCGCGCACTGGATCTGCGCGCCATCGTCCTTCAGGGAAAAATACCAGTGGCCGCTCGCCTGCTTCTTCAGATTGGAAACCTCGCCCTCGATCCAAAGTTCGCCGACCTCGATCTCGACGACGTTCTTGATCCGCCGACAAAGCTGCGTCACCGAAAGCGCTTTCGGCGCAGCAGGCTTGGGCTTGGCGAAGAGATCGTCCACGGCGTGAGCATGGAAAGCTCTTCCGGAAATGCAAAGCCGGATGACGAAACTGTCGCTTGCCCGGCAGGAGCACAGCGGGTAAGCCAAACCCGTGCAGGATGTGCACCTTGAATTGTGGGACCGCTTGTCGGCCCTCGAACTGGATCGGCAGGACGCCGGATTCCCGTTCACCAGTCGCCTCGCTCGCGAACAGGGCTGGACCCACGCGGAGGCCGCCCGGGCGATTCTTGAATACAAGCGGTTCCTGTTTCTGGCTGTCGCTGCAGGCCATCCAGTCACGCCATCCGAAGCAGTCGACCACGTCTGGCACCTCCATCTCCTCTACACCCGCAGCTATTGGCAGGACCTCTGCGGCGAAGTGCTGCGCTGCCAGTTGCATCACGAGCCGACCCAGGGCGGCGAGGAGGAGGACACGAAGTTCACCGACTGGTATGCCAAGACCTTGGAAAGCTATCGCACCCACTTCGAAGAGCCTCCTCCGGTGGATCTGTGGCCATCCCCAGCCGAGCGCATGGCCCGCAGACCCCCTGCCCGCTGGGTCGAGACCGGAAACTATTGGCTACTCCCGAAACCTTGGCCGCTGAGTCGCGGTCGCCGCTCTTCCTTTTCATGACCTCATTCCCATTCCCCGCCGCGATTCCCGTGCTCGACTGGCATGGACCCGCATTTCTCACCTTCTATGGCGTTGCCTTCTTATTGGCCATGGGGCTCTCGCTAAGCCGCAGCGCCTCGCTGCGCAAGCGCTTCGAGCTGCCTGGATCCAGGAAGGAACTGACCGATCCGTATGAAGCCGCCTATCTTGCGGGTGGTCCACTGCGGGTGGTTCAGCTCGCCGTGGCAAGATTGCTCAAGCTAGAATTGGTGGAGTGGAAATCCTCCTGGACAAGCGGGCGTCTGATTGCAACCGGGGCTCCCGCACCTGCGGACGGACTCAGATCCATCGAGGTGTCGATCCTCACCCGCGCCCTCGGACAGAAGAAAGAGCTGGTTCTAACAGAAATCGGCGAGGCCTTGAGTTCGAAGCTCACAGCGATCGAGACCCGCCTCGCCTCGGCAGGTTTGAGACCCATGAGCCAGGAAGTCCAAGGCCAGGGAATGAAGGTTTGCCTGCCGATGTTCGCCGTGATGGCAATCGGAGTGGTGAAGCTCGTGATCGGGCTCAGCCGCGACCGGCCGGTCGGTTTCCTGGTGATCGCCCTCTTTGCCTCACTCGTGATCCTGCTCATCATCGGAAGTTCACACGCCCGCCGGACAGGCCTTCTAACAGCTTCCGGCCGTGAGACGCTGGAACACATGCGGACGCGTCAGACGATCAACTCACATCCGGGGCTCGGCGCGTGGTCGATGGGAGTTGCCCTGATGGGACCAGTAGCCATGACGGGGTTGTTGGGCCACCAGGAAATCGTTTCCCAGCTCAAGGGACTCCAGCAAAACTCCTCCAGCGGCGGCGGATGTGGCACCAGTTCAGGTTGCGGCAGCAGCGGCTGTGGCGGCGGCGGCGGCGGAGGGGGATGTGGCGGTTGCGGCGGAGGCGGCGACTGAGCGCATTGGAAGCAGCGCAACGACGAGGCCGGTGCGCTCAGATGTCCTCTGTCTTTCCAAAACATCAGATCAGCCTGCGGGCTTCTCTTTTTTCGCAAACACCAGCGAGGACACCACACCGGCTGCCAGGATGCCCACGATCAGGCCGAGAACGGTGAAGTTGAACGAGTCGCCCAGCCAGACCTTCAGCCATTTCGCGGCGAGCATTTTCACCCCGACGACCATGAGGACCAAGGCCAGGGCCGGCTTGAGGTGGTGAAATTTATCGAGCATCCCGGCGAGGGCGAAATACAGCGAGCGCAGGCCGAGGATGGCGAAAACGTTGCTGGTGAAGACGAGAAACGGATCAGCCGTGATCGCGAAGATCGCAGGGATCGAGTCGACGGCAAAAATCAAGTCGGTGAACTCGATGAGGATCAGCGCAACGGCGAGCGGCGTGATCAGCCACTTGCCCTTTGGAGCGGCCTCGACGACCGGGTCCACGAGAATCGGAGCCCCGGGCTCGGCCGCCTCATGCGAGGTGGCGGCTCCGGCTTTCACGAAAAAATGCTGGCCGTGATACTCGCGGGTGACCGGGAAGAACTTCCGGATCCAGCGGATGATCAGGCTGTTCTCCGGATGCTCCTCCTTTTCCTTCATCACCAGCATCTTGATCGCGGTGAGCAGCAGGAAGACGCCGAAAACGTAGAGGATCCAGTGGAAATGGTGCACCAGCGCAGCGCCCACGCCGATCATCGTGCCGCGCATGACCAGCGCGCCAAGAATCCCCCAGAACAACACACGGTGCTGGTATCGGGCGGGCACTTTCAGCGAACCGATGATCATGGCAATCACGAAGATGTTGTCCATGCTCAGCGACTCCTCCACCACGTAGCCGGTCAGATACTTGGTGGCCGCGAGCTTCCCGTTGTTCACCATCCCGTCCACGTCATCCACCCGCATGCCCAGCCCGCTCCATTGATACTCGTAGGCGAAATAGACGATGACCGAGAACGAAAGCGCGAGCGTGACCCAAACCGCCGTCCAGGCGAGCGATTCCTTGAAACTGACTGCATGGGACTTCCGGTGAAACACGCCGAGATCCAGCGCGAGCATGACGAGGACGAATCCAATGAACAGAACCCAGGGAAGAAGCATATTAGCAACCTGTGGCAGATCGTGGCTGCGGCCTATTGGAAACCGCTGTGGATTTCCCACTCAGGCGAGCGCCCGCAGCCGATGGCGGATCCGCTCGACCACGAATGCGATCTCCTCATCGGAAATCCCGATGGGCGGAGTCAGTGCCAGGACGTGGCCTTCAGGCGCATCCGGCAGCACGAGAATACCGTCCTTCAAAAGTCCTTTCACCAGCTCGATGCAGATGTCCCCGGCGGGTCGACCGTCCGCGTGGCGGAGTTCGATGGCCTGCATCAGGCCGACTCCTCGCCATTCGGCCACAAAAGGTTCTCCGCTGAGTTCCCGAAAAGCAGCTCCCATGTCCTCGCCCCGATCCCATGCCTGCCGGGTCGTAGCGGGGTCGGCGTGCGTTTCCAGCGACGTGATCGCCATCGCACAGCCGAGCGGATTACCGAGAAACGTGCTGGTGTGCAGAGCCTCACCATGAGTTTCGGGCCAGGCATCCACGATTGAGGCACGGCCCACGCAGGCGGAAATCGGAAAGCCACCACTCAGGGATTTTCCCAGGCAGATCAGGTCAGGCACCACGCCCGACCAATCGCAGCCGAAGAGTTTCCCCGTGCGATTCAGGCCGGTGTAAATTTCGTCAAAAATCAGCACCGCACCGTGCTGGTCACACCAGCTTCTCAGCTCGCGGAGAAACTCGACCGGAGGGATGATGATGCCTCCCCTTCCCTGCATCGGTTCCACCAGCACCGCGCCGATCCCGCGCGCGTCGACTGCGTTCAGAGCCGCTCGGAATCGTTCCAGCGAACCACCTTCCTGATCCCATCCCCATTCCAAATCAGGAAACGGCAGCCGCGTGGTCACCTGCGAAAGCTGCTTCTCGAACGGCGCACGGAACCACTCGATCCCCGCGCCCAACAATGCCCCGTAACCGAGGCCGTGATACCCGCCCTCGAATGAAAGGATGCCGCTGTGGCCGGTCACCATCACCGCCGTTTTCAACGCCGCCTCGACCGCTTCGAAGCCAGAGTTTCCCAGTAGCGTCTTGCCCTTTTCACCCGTCCAGCGCTCGAAGGTGATCGCGCTCATTCGCTCGCAAAGTTCCACCTTCAAACGCGCCGGATGGACGTCGCCCATCGCGTGAACGAGCCGCCCGGATTGCTCCGCCGCCGACTTCGCGGAAAAGCCGTGACCGAGCGTGGCGACCCCGAACGCGCTGGTGAAATCAAGCAGGCGGTTGCCATCCGCGTCCCAGACATTCACGCCCTCCGCCCTTTCCCAGAACACCGGCCAGTCCGGCGAGAGGTAGGTCGTGTTGCGGCACTCGACCTCCTTCAACCGCGCGGCCAGGAGCAGCGATTCAGGACCGGGAATGGAGGTGACAAGATCTGGAAGCACGAAGGGAGGTAAGCACGTAATTCGAAATCAGAAATTCGAAAGAAAGAGTCTCCACTGTACACTTCAAACTGAACACTGAAAACTCAAGGCCTCATAACCACCACCCCCAGCACGGCGGAGCCGGCCATGGCGAGCATGGCCAAAGTACCGACAATCTTGTCGGTGATCGTGGTGAGCGGACGATGGGCCGACGAAGAGGCAGGGAAAACAATCGCCGCGTAGGCCATGCCGGCCAGCAGCCCCCCGGCATGGGCTGCATTGTCGATGAACTTGTAGCCGATCAGGCCGATCACGCCAGTGAGCACGATCCCCGCCAGCAGGCGGCGGCGTGAAGAACGCGGGACAAGTCGCGCATGCAAGGTCTCAAACACCATCAGGAATCCCAGCCAACCCATCAGTCCCCCAGAGGCCCCGACGGAGATCGTTTCAATGAAACGCGCGGAAGCCTCGCCACCGACCCAGGCGGAAAACAGAAACACCAGCGGCACATGCGGCCAGCGGGCGAAGACTTCCACGCGCCTGCCCAGGTAGAGCAGCGCGCCCATGTTCATGAACCAATGCAGCAGCCCGCCGTGGAGAAATGGCGCTGTTAGAAGCCGCCAGGTTTCGCCCTTGTGGTAAGCGATCTTGTCGAGGCCCGCGTGTCGGATCGAGTCGGGAAACACGAGCTGCGCGACGCCGACGAGCACCATCAGGGCCGCGACAAACCGGGTGGCCGGGCTTTTCTGGAGATCGAGCCAGGTCTCGAATCGCAGCACCGGCACCGACGATTCCATGGCAACCGGGGTCCACTCATGGAGTTCACGGCTGCGCTTCCACGCCTGATACCAGGGGATCAAGGCAAACATCACGAACGACATGAGTGCCAAGCCGACATTCGCCGAGGTGTGTACCTTGTGATCCTGGTAGAAGGTGTAGGCCAGCATCGCCAGCAGACCAAAGCCGAAGAGCTTGAGCTGGCCTTTCGCGTGGTCGAGGTCCCCTGCGGCCGAACTTCGGCGAACGGCGAACAGCGCATGGAACAGAGAGGGGACTTCCTCCGGGACGACCATTGCCGGATGGTCGGGCGTCCAGACAAGATCGACAGGCGCGTCTCGGTCCAAGCGGATCGAAATGGCCAGGGCGTCGAGCGAGTCGACCGGATGCTGGCCACCTTTCCGATCCGTCCATCCCCAACCTTCGGGCGCTGCGGGGAATGCATCCGACCTTGCCCACACAGGAGCGTCGTCGGAGGCGTCAGTCGGTTCAGTCACGCCGAAATAGCGTCACTGACCCGGCGGTTTTTCTGCCGGAGGCGCTGGCGGGGCTACCAGGGCGGCAGGAGCAGCCGGGGGTGTCACATCAGCCGGAGCAGGCGGAGGCGTTTCCACAGGAGGCGCGGGAGTCACCGGAGCAGGCGTTTCCACGGGAGGTGCAGGAGTAACAGGTGCGGGAACCGGCGTTTCAGGAACCTTCTGTCCAGCTTCCTTGGCTTCCTCGGAAATCGACTTTTCAGGAACCGGCGGTGCGGCTGGAGCTTCGACAGCCGGAGCCGGGGCATTTTTCACCACCAGGGAGTTCGTCTTGTTGCGGTGGCCGATCGCAATGGCGAGCCCCAGGCTGAGAAGGAAAAACATCGAGGCCAAGTAAACTGTGCCGCGCTGGAGGACGTTGGTGGTCCGGGCCCCGAAGACCTGGTCGGTCACGTTGGCACCGAAAGCCGCGCCAAGTCCTTCCTGTTTCGGACGCTGCATCAGGATCAGCAGGACCATCAGGAGACAGACGATGAAGAACACCACCATCATGATATTGATGGAGATATCGAGCCAAGGAATCGCGGCAAAAGTCATGGGCGCGGGACTATGGGAGGGTGATCCCACCTTGTAAAGCGGGCATTTCGACGGGAAAAATCGGCCATTTCAGGGGAAAATCAGCGGCCCATGCGCTCGATCGTGTTCGTTTCCGTGAGGACGACTTTCTGCGCCAGCACGGGATCTTGGGAAAGCGCGAAGGCCATGATCGCGACCCGCTCGCCCTTCTTGATGCGGTGGGCGGCCCCGCCGTTGATGATGATCCGGCCGGTGCCGGGGACGCCGGGCTGGACGTAGGTTTCCAGGCGGTTGCCGGTGGTGATCGAGGCGACGAGCACCCGCTCCCCCTCCCAAAGACCGACGGCTTCCATCAGATCGGTCGGGATTTCGATGCTGCCTTCATAATCGACGTCGCCGTCGGTGATCATGGCGCGGTGGAGCTTGGACTTGAGGACCTGGCGGAGCATGGCGGCGGGAGGGAAGCTTTGACTGGGACGCCGGTCAAGCCCACAACTCACGCGATTTCAACGCCACAGGGCCAGCGGTTTGCGAAATGCAAATGCTTCGCTTCCCCATCCGGCCCGCTTCGTGCTTAGGTGCTTGCGCCCATGACCGGAACGGCCACCACGAACCCCACCCGCGAGCAACTCCGCCTCGAAGGATTCGATCTCATCGACGAAACGCTCACCTTTCTCATCGGATGCCTCGGCGACGCGCTGAAATCCACCGGCGAGACCGAGCTGCTGCCCTACCTACCCTGGTCGGGCACCATCCCTGAAGATGCCAATCCCCCGGCCGGCATCCCACAGCTTTACTCGATCGGTTTCCAGCTCCTCAACATGGTCGAGGAACGCGTCGCCGCCGCCATCCGTCGCGAGCGGGAAAAGGTCCTCGGCACCGAGTCGATCCGTGGACTTTGGCCCCAGGCCCTCCGCGACCTCCGCTCGCTCAACATCACTCCGGAGCAGATCCTCGTGGTCCTGCGCGACGTCCATGTTTCCCCCGTCCTCACCGCCCACCCGACCGAGGCGAAGCGCTCCAGCGTCCGCGAACGCCATCGCGATCTCTACAATGACCTCGTCCGCAGCGAGTATCCGAAATACACCGAGCGCGAACGCCGCCGCCTCCGCGAGCGCATCGTCACCACCATGGAAACCCTGTGGCGCACGGCGGAAATCCACCTCGTCCGGCCGGACATCACCAGCGAGCTGCGCAACGCGATCCACTACCTCCGCGACCTGTTCCCGGATGCGATCAACCGCCTCGATCTCCATTTCACCGAGGCCTGGCGTGATGCCGGCTTCCCGCTCGATGCCCTGCGCTCGGCCGGAAACATCCCCCGCCTCGCCTTCGGCACCTGGATCGGCGGCGATCGCGATGGCCACCCGCTCGTCACCCCCCATGTCACGGAAAAGACCCTCGTCCAACTCCGTCAGGCCGCATTCGATCTACTGCAACGCGAGTTGGAAGGACTCGCCTCCCAGCTCACGCTTTCCCGCCACCTCACCCCCGCTCCGGACGATCTCCAGGCGCGGATCGACGAGCTGGCCTTCGTCGTTTCCTCGGAAGGCGCGGTGAAGGAAATCTTCGACCGCTACGGCGAGGAGCCCTGGCGCCAGCTCGCGAAACTCATGGCCCTGCGCCTCCGCCAGCAGTCGAAGGGCAAGCTCGGCTACGTTTCCCCGCAACGACTTTCCGCCGACCTCGACCTTCTGGCCCGCACGCTCACCGAAGCCGGTTGCCACCTCATCGAGGAGGAATACATCCGCCCGCTGCGCCACAAGATCGACATGTTCGGCTTCCACCTGGCCACGCTCGATGTTCGTCAGAATTCCGAGTTCCACGACAAGGCGATCTCGCAACTCCTCACCGCCGCCGGGGTGGAGGACGGGGAAAACTACGCCACCTGGTCCGAGGAAAAGCGTGTGGAGTTTCTCACGAACGAACTCACCTCGCCGCGTCCCTTCCTGCATGAAGGCATCGTCGCCGGAGCGGAAGCCGCGGCCGTGCTCGACTGCTACCGCGTGCTCGTGAAACACCGCCTCGCCTGGGGCGATGCCGGACTCGGCGCGTTGATCGTCTCGATGACCCGCGAGCTTTCCGATCTGTTAGGCGTATACCTTCTGGCCCGCGAAGCCGGTCTGATGGAACTCACCGACGGCGGGCTGGCCTGTCCGTTGGAGGTCGTGCCCTTGTTCGAAACCATGGACGACCTCGATCGTTCACCCGGCATTCTTTCCGCCTTCCTCGATCATCCGTTCACGCGTCGCAGCCGGGCCTTCCGCGAAGGCGACTTCAGCCGCGTTTCCAGCCAGCAGGTCATGCTCGGCTACTCGGATTCCAACAAGGACTGCGGCATCCTCGCCGCGCAGTGGGCGCTGCACAAAGCCGAGGAAGCCCTCACCGCCACCGGCAAGGAGCGCGACATTTCACTGTGCTTCTTCCACGGTCGCGGCGGCACCATTTCCCGTGGTGCGGGTCCGACGCATTGGTTCATGGCCTCGTTGCCGCACGGCGCGATGTCCGGGCAGTTCCGCATGACCGAACAGGGCGAAACGATCGCGCAAAAATACGCCAACCTCGCGAACGCCACCTACAACCTCGAGCTGCTTCTCGCCGGAGCCGCCGTCACCACCGCACGGCATCGCCACGGCGTTCGTCAGGAAGATGCCTGTGAAGCGTTCATGCCGCGACTTTCCGAGGCCAGCCAAGCCGCCTATCAAAGCCTGCTGCACACCGAGGACTTCATCGCCTTCTACCGCCAAGCCACGCCGATCGATGCCCTTGAGCACGCACGCATCGGCTCGCGTCCCGCACGCCGCACCGGCAAGCAAGGCCACTCCATCGCCGACCTCCGCGCCATCCCCTGGGTCTTTTCCTGGACCCAGGCCCGCTACTACCTGCCCGGCTGGTATGGCGTCGGCTCGGCGCTGGAGGATCTGAAGACGAACGACCCCGAGGGCTTCGCCGCCTTCAAGGCCGCCCTGCCGAAATCCAACTTCCTCAGCTACGTCCTCACCAACGTCGAAACCAACCTCGCCTCGGCCAATCTCAAGCTGATGCACGACTACGCCACGCTGGTCACCGACAAGAAACTGCGGACCCGCTTCATGGACATCATCGACGCCGAGTTCGAGCGCACCCGTTCCCTGCTCGCCGAACTCTTCGACGGAGAAATGTCCGAGCGCCGTCCACGCATGGCCAAGACCCTCGACATCCGCGAGGCCCCGCTGAAGGTCCTGCACCAGCGCCAGATCGTCCTGCTCCGGAAATGGCGTGAACTCCTTTCCGCCGGTCGCCAGCACGACGCCGACTCGCTGCTTCCCGACCTCCTCCTCTCCATCAACGCCATCGCCTCCGGCCTCCGCACCACCGGCTGAGCCTATGGCTCTGGAATGGATCCGAGCCCG